>JBCCQJ010000155.1:0-10475 GCA_039024395.1 Bacteroidota bacterium
CCCCAATCCCCAATCCCCAATCCCCAATCCCCAATCCCCAATCCCCTCAGCCCTCGGCCGCCATGAAGTCGACCACGTCGTCGTGCGGTGCCTCCTCGGGGTGGTCGTGCGATGTCGGCTCGAGGTGGCTCGTGATCTGGACCCGGCTCTCGGGGAAGAGCGCGCGCTGGCGCGTTTCGACGGTCGTCGCCCGCGCGTGCGCCTCGTCGAGGCGGAGGGCGTCGGGCAGGAGGAGGTGCTGCTCGATCCAAACCTGGTCGTTGACGCGCCGGTGGCGGACGTGGTGGTGCCCGTCGATCAGCCCCTCCGCGACGGCGTCGTCGAGGACGCCCTGCACGCGGGTGGTCGCCTCGGGGTCGGCCGTCTCCATCAGCCCGCCGTAGGCCTGGCGGAGGAGCCGCCCGCTCGTCCACACGATGTTGGCGCCGACGAGGAGGGCCACGACGGGGTCGAGCCACACGACGCCGGTCGCCCACACGAGCCCGATGCCCGCGAGCACGCCGAGACTGGTCACCATGTCGGTGAGGACGTGGCGGCCGTTGGCGACGAGGACGAGCGCGTTCGTCCGCTGCCCGACCCGCACGAGCGCGACGCCGAGGACGAGGTTGACGAGTGCCAGGGCGGCCGTGATGAGCAGGCCGAGCCCGATGCGCTCCACCTCGGGGCCGCGGACCAGGTCGAGCGTGGCCGTCCACACGATGGCGACCGCTGCGAGCAGGATCAGCGCGCCCTCGAGACCTGACGAGACGTAAGCGATCTTACCGTGGCCGTACGGATGCGAGCGGTCGGGCGGCTGGGCGGCGTACCACAGGCTGAAGCCCGCGACGGCCGTCGCCGCGAGGTGGACGACCGACTCGAGGGCGTCGGACAGGATGGCCGTCGAACTGGTCACGCCGTAGGCGGCCAGCTTGCCGCCCAGCATCACGAACGCGACCACGAGGCTGGCGCCCATCGCGATTCGCTGCTGCCGCACCGCGTCCGGCACGCCGTCCCCCGAGGCGGCGGAGACGTCCGGATCGTGCGGACCGCGACTCTGGAGACGCATCGTCGTCTGACCCCGAGGCGGAGAGGGGGTTTCGGCGAACGGGAAGCTGCCTCCGCCTCGGGGACGGCGCAAGCCTGGACCGTGGGCGCCCGCTGAGCACGGTGCGTCAGTGGGCCAGTGGGCAGTGGGCAGTGCGTCAGTGGGCAGAGGGTCATTCGGGGCCGCCGACAGCCGACGCTGGCCAGCCACCCGCCGACGCATCCAGTCACGTCTGCCAGTTCCCTCGTTCCCCGTTCCCCATACCCCACCCCTCTCCTTCGGCCGCCCCCGCCTCGATGTGGCGTCGTTCCCGAGGCGGCAGCACCTCCGCCGACAGCCGACAGCCGACAGCCGACAGCCAAGCTGCTCCCGCCTCGGGGACGCGGAAACGCTATTCTCCACTCTCCATTCTCAATTTTCCACTCTCCCCTCTCCCTTCCCCATGACCCTGGACCACGTCGGCATCGCGGTGGCCTCGCCGGAGCACGAGGCGCTGTTCGCCCGTCTCCTCGGGGCCGCGCCGTACAAGCACGAGGTCGTCGAGCGGGAGGGCGTGCGGACCGTGTTTTTCGGCGACGGTGGGGAGACGGACGCCGCGCCGAAGCTGGAGCTGCTGGAGGCGACGCGCGACGACTCGCCGATTGCGACCTACGTCGCCAAGCGGGGCGGCGGGATCCACCACCTCGCCTTCGAGGTGGCCGACCTCGAGGCGGAGATGGCGCGCATCCGCGACCTCGGCATCCGCCTCCTCGCCGACGCGCCCAAGCCCGGCGCCGACGGCAAGCGGATCGTGTTCCTCCACCCCAAGGACACCGCCGGCGTGCTGGTCGAGCTGGTGCAGACTGTCGCACCCGCCATCGAGCGCACCGAGATTCCGTTCGGGGAGGGCCACCTCGGGGTCCGCCTGTCCGGCGAGCCGGGCCGGCCGGTTCTGCTCGCCCTGCACGGCGCCCTCGGCACGGCCGACCAGCTCACGCCGCTCCTCGACGCGTGGAGCCACACGTTCCGCGTCGTCGCACCCGACCTGCCCGGCCACGGCGCGAGCGACCTCCCCGAGGCGGTCCCCACGTGGGACCTCTACGCCGACGCCACCGAGGCGGTGCTGGACGCGCTGGAGATCGAGGCCGCCTCGGGGTTTGGGTACTCGCTCGGCGCCGGCGTGCTCCTCGCCCTCGCGGCCCGCGCGCCGGGTCGGATCGTCCGCCTCGCCCTCCACGCGACGAACGTGCAGTGGACGGACCAAGAGGTTGCGCGGATGACAGCCGACGTCGAGGCCGCCTCGGGGTCGGCGCGCGGGGCCGAGCGGCTCGAGGCGATGCACGGCGCGAGATGGCGGGCGTCGGTGGACACCATGCTCGCGTTCTCGCGCAGCCTCCCCGAGGCGTGGCTCTCGGACGACGTGCTGGCCCGGGTCGAGGCACCGGCCCTCGTGTCGGCCGGCGACCGCGACGCCCTGTTCGTCCCCGAGGCGGCGCTCCACCTCGCACGCACGCTCCCCGATGCCCGCCTATGGGTGCTCCCCGAGGTGGAGCATCCGCTGTCGACCCTCGACGCGCCGGCGTTCGCCGCATCCCTCGCCGACCACCTCGGAGCATGACGATCCGCCCCCTCGTCGCCGGTGACGTTGAGGCCGCTGCGGCGCTGGCTGCCCGCGCGTTCCACGACGACCCGCTGTTCGTGACGCTCCATCCCAACGCAGCCACGCGGGACCGGGAGTTCGCGATCGAGCACGCGGCCTACATCCGGCGGATCTACCGGCCGGTCGGGATCCCCGAGGTGGCCGAGGTCGACGGACGCCTCGCGGGCCTCGCGCTGTGGCTGCCGCCGGATGGCCAGGGCAGCCTGCGGTGGCGCGAGATGGCGTGCCTGCCGGCGCTCCTGCGGGCGTTCGGACTGTGGCGCCTACCGGCAGCCCTCCGCGAGTACGGCGCGTTCGACCGGGCCTTCCCCGCCTCGGGGCGGTTCCACTACCTCGGCCTGCTGGCCGTCGACCCCGAGGCGCAGGGCCGGGGCGTGGGGTCGGCGCTGCTGCGCCGCGGCCTCGACCGGGCCGACGCTGAGGGCGCCGAGGCGTACCTCGAGACCGGCACCGAGGCGAACGTCGGGTTCTACGCGCGCCACGGGTTCGAGGTCGAGGGCCGGATCCCCCTGCCCACGGCCCCGACGCACTGGGCGATGCGAAGACCGCCTCGGGGTGGAGACGCATCGGCCTGACGCACCGTCGTCACCGGCGGGCACGAAGCTCGGGGGTTCCGCGTAGGCCTCCCTCCCGCCTCGATGCCCGTGACCGACGCCCTCGCCGACAAGCTCAAGCACCTGCCGACCGGGCCGGGCGTCTACCAGCACCAGGACGCCGACGGCACCGTCCTCTACGTCGGCAAGGCGAAGAACCTCCGCTCGCGCGTGCGGAGCTACTTCCAGGACGGCCGCCCGCGCGAGGCCCGCATCACGGCGCTCGTCCAGAAGGTCCGCGACGTCGAGGTGATCGTGACCGACACCGAGGCGGAGGCGCTCATCCTGGAGGACACGCTCATCAAGCGGTTCAAGCCGCGCTACAACGTCCTCCTGAAGGACGACAAGAGCTACCCCTACATCTGCATCAAGAAGGAGCGCTTCCCGCGCGTCTTCCCCACGCGCACCGTCCGCCGCGACGGCTCGCTCTACTTCGGGCCCTACACCGACGGGAAGGCGATGAAGCTGATGCTGAAGACGGTCCGCGACCTGTTCCAGCTCCGCTCCTGCGCGCTCCACCTCAACCAGGCCGCCATCGAGGCGGGCAAGTACCAGCCCTGCCTCGACTACCACATCCAGAAGTGCGCCGCGCCGTGCGTGGGCTACGAGACCGAGGCGCACTACGACTCGACCATCGAGCAGGTCAAGCGGCTCCTGAACGGCAAGACGGGCGAGCTGATCGCGCTCCTCAAGGACGAGATGATCGCGCTCGCGGCCGAGAAGAAGTTCGAGGAGGCCGCCACCTACCGCGACCGCATCCAGGCCCTCGAACGGTTCGCGCAGAAGCAGAAGGTGGTCACCGACCAGGACGTCGACCGCGACCTGTTCGCGATCGCCACCGACCGCGAGGAGGACGTGGCCGTGGGCGTGCTGTTCAAGGTGCGCGAGGGGAAGATCATCGGGCGCCAGCACAAGGTGCTCCGCGGCCTCGAGGCGGTCGAGGACGAGGACCTGATGCAGCGGCTCGTGGTCGACTACTACGTCGAGTCCCTCTTCTTCCCCGACGAGGTCTACCTCGCCTCGGGGCTCGCGATGCCGTCGGCCGTCGAGGCGGTGCTCCGCGAGAAGCGCGGCAAGAAGGTCGAGGTGCGCGTGCCGCAGCGGGGCGAGAAGGTCGACCTGATGAACATGGTCGAGGCCAACGCGCGGCTCCTCCTCGGGGAGTGGAAGCAGCAGAAGGAGCAGCGCGACGAAGACCGCATCCCGCGCTCGGTGCTGAGCCTCCAGCGCGACCTGCGGCTGCCCAAGCCCCCGAGGCGGATCGAGTGCTTCGACATCTCCCACCTCGGGGGAACCGGCACCGTCGCCTCTTGCGTCGTCTTCCAGGACGGACGGCCGCGCAAGAGCGACTACCGGACCTACAAGATCCGGACGGTCGAGGCCGGCAAGCCCGACGACTTCCAGTCGATGCGCGAGGTCGTCGAGCGGCGCTACTCCCGGCTCTTGGAGGAGAACGGCCCGTGGCCCGACCTCGTCATCATCGACGGCGGCAAGGGGCAGCTCTCGTCGTCGGTCGAGTCGCTGCGCAAGGTCGACGTCTACGGCAAGTTCCCGGTCGTGGGGCTCGCGAAGCGGCTCGAGGAAGTCTTCTTCCCCGGCGAGAGCCAGTCGACGATCATCCCGCGCACGTCGTCGTCGCTGCGGCTGATCCAGCGGTGCCGCGACGAGGCCCACCGATTCGCGGTGACGGCGCAGCGCAAGCAGCGGCGGATCAAGGACCTGCGGAGCGAGCTGCTCGACATCCCGGGCGTGGGCGCGAAGACGGCCAAGAAGCTGCTCACCGAACTGGGAAGCGTGAAGGCGGTGCGGGCGGCGGACGAACCCACAATTTCTGCAATAACGGGTCCCTCGGTCGCCCGAAAGATCCGCGCCCACTACGACGCCGAGGCGGACCGCCCCGAGGCGCCGCCTCCCGAGGCGTAGGCATCAGCCCGCGTCGGGGACGAAGCGTCCCATCCGCCTCGGTCATGGAGAGAAAAAAAGCCAGACCGTCCCGGGGAACGGCCCCGAGGCGGCCCGAGATCGTCTCGAGCCCGTTCGCCCGCGAGGCGGTAGCACAGATCTGCATGGACGACGGGAAGCTGACCGTGCGCGTCGTATAATGCGTCCGCGTTCATGGATGCAAAGCCGCAATGCCCACTCTCCTCACCCCCCGCGAGACCGCGTTCGTCGTCGAGCGCGATGTCCGCGACGTGCAGCGCGCCGTCGACGGCGGCGTCGTCCGCCGCAGGACGCGCCGCCGGGGCGGCCGGACCGAGCGGGTGTTCGGGCGGCCCGAGCTCCGCTTTTTCCGCGCGCTCCGCGACGTCGAGGGCACGCTCACACCGGAGGGGCGCAGGCGGTGGTACCAGGCGTTCCAGAGGGTGCGGGCGGGACGGGCGCGCGTGGGGCCTTTGGAGGTCGACGTGGCCGACCTCGACCGGCGGATCGAGCGGCGCGTCGCCGAACTGGAGGTAGTCCGGGGCGCAGTCGAAGACGGCCCGGACGGGGAGCCCGTGCTCCGCGGGACGTCGGTGCCGGTCTACGTCGTCGCGGCGCTCGCGGCGGGCGAGGGCGTGGACGGCGCGGCGCGGGCGTACCCGTCGCTCTCGCGGGCGGCCATCGAGCGGGCCGCGGCGTACGCCGAGCTGTATCCGAAGCGGGGGCGACCGTACCCGGCGGCAAGCCTGAAAGCGATGCTGGCCGGGCTCGGTCTCCCGGACGAGGTGTTCGACGATGCCGAGGACGCGTCCGTGACGCCAGAGGCCACGGGCGGGGGGCCGCACGAGATCCGGCTGTAGCTCGGCGTCCGACGTGACGGCTCCGCGCGTGGTCTACCTCCTCGACACGAACGTCTTCCGGGAGATCCAAAAGGGCGAGGCGGGCCACGTCAACGTCCGCCGGTGGCTTGCGGGCGTCGACGACATCGACCTCCGGATGAGCGTGATGACGGTCCGCGAGGTCCGGCGGGGGATCGCCCGGCTGGCGAAGCGGAAGCCGACGGCGGCGGCCGAGATCGAGAGACGATTTGAGAGTCTCCTCGCGGCGTACGTGGGCCGCGTGGTCGAGGTCGACGACGAGATCGCGAAGGAGTGGGGGCGGCTGGAGGGCGAGCGGGACAAGCACCGGGCCGACCTCGCGTTCGTGGCGACCGCGCGGGTCCGGGGGCTGGTCCTCGCGACGCGGAATGTGCGCGACGTCCGAGGCCGGGGCGTCCGCGTTCTCGACCCGTTCAGGCGGTCGCCGAAGGTGGAGAAGGTGTAGGCCGAAGTGCCGTCAACAGTACAGGGGGTCCGACGTAGAGCGCGTCGGCTGGGAACGGGCGCATGTTGCGCGTTGGCACCTGAATCGCTCGGTCCCCGAGAAAGCCAACCGCTCCGCCTCGGGGGCAGGCCCCGAGGCGGCGTAGCGGCTGATCGGCTGGAGGCGCTACTGCTCCTCCAGCGAGAACACGCGGACGTCGTACGCGCCCACCTCCTCGGGGGACATCGTCGTGACCGCGACCGTCCACGTCCCGCGCTCGCCCTCGATGGGGCCCACGCGCAGCGTCCGCTCGCCCCACGAGCCCTGCGTGCTGTGGTGGACGCCGCCGGGCGACGTGACCCGCATGTAGCCCGAGAACCCGAGCGGCATCAGCTCGACGTAGAACGGCCCCGAGGCGGGCGCGTCGATCGTCAGCTCGTCGAAGTACTCGCCCTTGATCTGCTGGGCGTCCTGGTAGTCGAGGCGGCCCGAGATCGTCTCGAGCACGTTCGCCCGCGAGGCGGTCGCGCGGATCTCGTAGGCGCCGCGGCCCGACGCGCTGAAGGCGGTCGCGGTGATCGTGTAGTCGCCGCTCTCCGAGGCGATGAACTCGATCTGGGACGTGCGCGTGTTGCCGAAGTCGTCGTTCGACCACTCCTCGCCACTAGGCGACTCGACGTAGAGGTACGTGTCGAAGTCGTCGGCGGTCATGGTCACGATCACCTGGTCGTCGGCCTCGACGGTGAACGAGAACGTGTCGTAGGGCTTGCCGTCGCGCGTGAGGTCGCTGTCGTCGAGGACGCCCTCGAAGTCGGGCGGCCCGAGATCCACCACAGGGTCGGACGAGAGCGTGAGTTCGCCGACCTGCATCGGCGGCGGCGGTGGCGGAGGCTGGGCCCAGGCGAGGGCCGGAGCGAGCGAGAGGACGAGAACGAGGCGGGTCATGTCGGGGAGAATCGTGGCGTGGCGGCGAACATAGCGCCCGCCTTGCACGGGTTCCACCGCGCGGCGACCTTGCGGGCGCCTCTCCTACTGCCTGTCGATGCTCAATTACATCTGGGCCGGGCTGATCATCCTCAGCCTCGTGTTCGCCCTCGGCGCCGACATCGGCGACATCGCCTCGGACCGGTACCGGAACGGCGAGGCCCTGCCAGTCACGCTCGACTTCCCCGACGGCTACCGCGCCGACGCGCCGCGCCAGAGCGTGATGCTCCAGATCGACGCGGCGACGTTCCAGGCGTTCTACGGCGTCGACGGCACCCCCGAGGCGGCCTACCCGGCGACGCTCCGCCGGACCGACGACGGGCTGGAGGTCCGCCTCGACGACGCGGGCGCGGCGCTGCCGGCCCCGCTCGACGTCATCCGCGACGAGACGAATCCGCGCGACGAGATCCTCCAGGCCCGCCTCGGGGCGTTTTCGCTCGCCTCGCCGGCCGATTCCGCCGCCACCGCCTCGGGGGTGGCGAGCGCGACGCTGAGCTTCCCGGCCGTCCGCTTCGTCAAGCTGGGCGACATCACCGAGGCGGCGCTCGACTTCGCCGAGGTGGCGGTCACGATCGCCCTCGGCCTCATCGGGATCCTCGTCCTGTTCCTCGGGCTGACCAAGATCGCCGAGGACGCGGGCATCATCAACGCGCTCGTCCGGGTGGTGCGGCCGGTCCTGGGCCCCCTCTTCCCCGACGTGCCCAAGGACCACCCCGCGATGGGGATGATCGCGCTCAACCTGGCCGCGAACGTGTTCGGGCTGGGGAATGCGGCCACGCCCTTCGGCATCAAGGCGATGGAGGAGCTGCAGACGCTCAACCCCGAGCCCGACACGGCGACCGACTCGATGGTGATGCTGCTCGCGATGAACACGGCGAGCGTGCAGCTCATCCCGCCGATCACGCTGATCGCCATCATCGGGATCGAGACGAACGCGGTCTACTTCCCCATCCTCTTCACGACGATGGGCTCTCTCATCGTCGCGATCACGGTCGCCAAGGTGCTCGCCAAGACCAGGCGGTACCGCGCCACCAACCCGCTCCTCCGCGCCGCCTCGGCGGGCCCCGAGGCGGCGGGCACAGACACGGAGGGCTGAGCGATGGACCTCTTCCGCGAGATCATCAGCGTCGCCTCGGTGTTCGTGCTCCCGACGATGATCGTCGGCATCCCGATCTACGGGCTCCTCAAGCGCGTGCCCGTCTACGAGTCGTTCGTCGAGGGCGGCAAGGAGGGGTTCGGGGTGGCCGTGCGGATCATCCCCTACATCGTCGCCATCCTGTTCGCGATCGGCATGTTCCGCGCTTCGGGGGCGATGGAGTGGCTGTCGTCGGCGCTGAGCCCGGCGCTGGCGCTGATCGGGATGCCGGCCGAGGTGCTGCCGATGGCGATCGTGCGTCCGCTCACCGGCTCGGGGTCGGTCGCCATCGTGGCCGACCTCGCCGAGCAGTTCGGGACCGACTCGCTCATCACCCGCATGGCGTCGACCATGTTCGGCTCCACCGAGACGACGTTCTACGTGATCGCGGTCTACTTCGGGGCCGTCGGCGTGAGCAAGACGCGCCACGCCGTCCCGGCCGGGCTCGCCGCCGACCTCGCCGCGATGCTGTTCGCGGTCTGGGTCTGCCTCCTCTTCTTCGGCTGACCCCGCCTCGGGGCCCACGCGTTCAGTCGGCCGCCTCGGTGACAACTGCCAGCGCGGCATCGAGGACCCCGAGGTGAAGGCGCACCTGCGTCCGCAGCGGCAATGCCCGCAGGCCGAGCGGCGCGATGGCCGGCGCGAGGTCTTGCCCCGAGGCGACCGCCTCGAGGAGGTCCGGCGTCTGCGCCTGGAACCGCCGGAGCAGGCCCGGCACGCCCGGCGCGTGATCGTACGCCGCCCCGAGGTGGAACAGCGGCAGCTCGGTGACCACGCAGAGCGGCGTGCGCCCGAGGGCCGGATCCGCGCCCGCCTCGATGGCGGTCTCCATCGACGAGAGGTGGAATCGGGCCGCCGTGTCGGGGTCGCCGGCGTCGAGGAAGTGGTCGCGCATCGCCCGGCCCCGAGGCGTGGTCCAGAACCCAGGGCCGCGGTACTCGAAGCCCTTCTCGCCGCCTCGGTCGTGGTCGTGGAGCCGAAGCCCCGCGTTGGCCGCGGCCTCGGTGAACGCCTCGGGCAGCGAACGCACGGCCTCGGTGTCGATCCAGTCGCGCTCGATGAGGAGAAGCGCACCCTCCGAGAAGCCCATCCCGTGGAGGCTCGCGTGCATCGCGACCGGACCATCGCCGAACAGATACGCCGAGGCGGCGGCGTTCTCGGTCCGCATCGCCGGATAGCCGAACTCGACGTCGCGGCCGGGCGGCTCGCGGCGCCGGTGGCGGAGATAGGCTGCCAGCGTCTCGGCGGTGTCCTCCGGGTCGTCGGACCACCGCTCGATCCACGCCCGGTTGCGCGCCTCGCCGTCGGGGTTGACGTGCGGGACGATGCGAAAGGTGAATCGCTGGAACAGCTCCTCCAGCCCGCCCGCCTCGGCGCCCCAGTCGCGCGCGGCAAGGCCTTCGAGGACGAGCGTCCGCAGCGTCTCCGGTCCGACCGGCTCGTCGGCGTGCGCGCCGGCCACGAGCGACACCGCCCGCGGCCCCACCCCGAGGCGGACGCCCGCGATCGGCCGCCCCTCTTCGCTCTCCCCGATCACACGGAACTCCGCGAGGTCCGGATTCGCCTCGCACGCCCCCTGCAGCGCGCCGAACACCTCCGCCGACGTGCGGAAGCGGAGGCCGGAGAGGTCGAGGTCGAAAAGGGTCACGGAAAGTGGAAAGTGGAAAGTGGAAAGTGGAAAGTGGAAAACTGCCGCCTGCCCCGAGGCGGATCAAGTTGTGCGCCAATGATTTGCCCGGAACTTTTCCACGGGCGCCTCACTGCCTCACTGCCTCACTGCCTCACTGCCTCACTGCCTCACTGCCTCACTGCCTCACTGCCTCACTGCCTCACTGCCTCACTGCCTCACTGCCTCACTGCCTCACTGCCTCACGTTCC
>JBCCQJ010000156.1:0-10446 GCA_039024395.1 Bacteroidota bacterium
CGTAGAGACGCCTCGCCGAGGCGTCTTCGAGTCGATCGCACCGCCTCGGGGAATGTGAAGGGAACCGGGAGCGGTGAACGGGCGGACGTGTCCGGAAGCGCCGACAAGTAATCGTCCCGTGGTCTGTCGTCCGTGGTCCGTGGTCCGTCGTTCGTCGTCCAGCCGCGGCGTGGAAAAGATGCGGGCAACTCCCGTGGCGCCGCGCCCCGAGGCGGGCGCATCTTGGGCCGCCCCCCGCCTCGCCGACCCATGCCTCCCGTCCTGTCGCCCGACGCCCCCACGACGACCGCCGCCGAGGAGGCCTACCTGGGCGTCGTCGAGCGCGTGCTGGCGACGGGCGTCCGGAAGACGAACCGGACCGGGACGGACACGATCTCGTCGTTTGCCGAGCACTACCGCGTCGACCTCGCCGAGGGCTACCCGCTCCTGACGACCAAGAAGGTCTACTTCGCCTCGATGCTCCGCGAGGTGCTGTGGTACCTCTCCGGCGCCGACCACATCCGCGAGCTGCGGCAGCACACCAAGATCTGGGACGCCTGGGCCGACGAGGCCGGCGACCTCCAGACGGCCTACGGCCGCTTCTGGCGCCGCTTCCCCGTCCCCGAGGCGGGCGCCGCCCTCGGCGGCGAGGTGTGGGCCGACGCCGACCACCCGCACGTCCGTCGCGAGGCCGACGGGTCGCTCTCGTTCGACCAGTTCGGGTACGTGCTCGACACGCTGCGCACGGCGCCCATGAGCCGCCGCCTCGTCGTGAGCGCGTGGCACCCGGCGAACGCGGCCGTGAGCCGCCTGCCGCCGTGCCACTACACGTTCTGCTTCAACGTGACGCCGGTCGACGACGGGCCGGACCTCCTGAACTGCCACCTCACGCAGCGCAGCGCCGACCTGGCCCTCGGCGTCCCGTTCAACCTCGCCTGCTACGCGCTCCTCACGCAGGTCCTCGCCGAGGCGGTGGGCATGACGCCCGGGACGTTCGCCCACACGCTCGTCGACGCCCACGTCTACGTCGACCACGTCGACGGCTTGCGAGAGCAGCTCCGCCGGACGCCGACGCCCGCGCCGCGCCTCACGATCGCCCGACACGCCGACGGCTCGCCGAAGGGCCTCGACGACCTCGCGTTCGAGGACTTCGCGCTCGAGGGCTACGACCCGCAGCCGGCGATCCGCTTCCCCGTCGCCGTGTAACGGCGAACGGCAAACGCTGCTCTCCCCGTTCGCCGTTCGCAGACTCCCATTCGCTATGCCTGACGTCATCGTGGTCGCGGCCGTCGCCGAGGCGCCGGGCACCGAGGCGGACCGCCTCATCGGTGACGGCATGGATCTGCCGTGGCACCTCCCGGCCGACCTGAAGCACTTCAAGGCCCTCACGACGGGCTGGCCGCTCGTGATGGGGCGGCGGACGTTCGAGAGCCTGCTCCACCAGTTCGGCGGCCCGCTCCCGAACCGCGAGAACGTGGTCCTCACCCGTACCCCCGCCTCGGTGGACCCCGAGGCCGCGGCGCTCCCGGGCGTCCACGTCTACGGCAGCCTCGACGCGGCCCTCGCGGCGTTCGCCGACCGCGAACGCGTCTTCATCGGCGGCGGTGCGGGCGTCTACGGCGCCGTCCTCGGGGCCGACGGCGGCCCGATCCGTGCCGACCGCCTCGAGCTGACGTTCGTCGAGGGCGTGTTCGAGGGCGACACCTACTTCCCGCCCTACCGCCACCTGATCGGCCCCGACGGGCCGTTCCGGCGCACCGCCTCGGAGCGCCACGCGGCGGAGGGCGGGCGTCCGGCGTTCCGGTTCGAGACGTTCGTGCAGGGTCAGGGAAGCCCTTAACTGCGGGCTGGGGGCGGCGATACCGTGCGGGTCTCGTCCCACCATGCGCGATCGCCTCCGTCCCCTGGTCCGCTCGTTCATCCCGTTCACGACGGGACGCGACGACGGCACGGGCGCCCTCAAAGCGCTCCGGATGGCGCTGATCCTGCTCTCGGTGTTCAACCCGCTGTTCTGGTGGGTCTACCGGAGCGTCGACCCCGAGGCGTTCGACCCTGCCTGGGGGCGGCTCGGCCTGCTCGGCGTGTCGCTGGGCCTGCTCGGGCTCTCGTACGCGAACACGCTCGTCCGCCGCCGGCCGTACGAGATCCTGGCGGTGGTCCTGTACGGCACGCTGGTGTGGTTCGGTGTGCTGACGTACGTCAACGACCTGTCGCCGAACTACGCCCTCGGGTACCTGTTCGTGATCGTGGCCGTGGCGATGGTGTACTCGACGATCTGCGCCTCCTCGCAGCCGATGGCCGGGATGCTCGGGTTCGCGGGCGCCCTGGGGCTGGCCATCGTGGCTGGCGTCGAGGCGCCCGGCATGTCGCCGGCGGTCTTCCTGGTGACGCTCGGGCCGGGCGCGTTCATCGTCTACGTCGCCTTCTCGGCGCGGCTGAGCGCCGTGCGCGCGCTCAACCGGAGCGAGCGCCAGCTCGCCGAGGCGGAGATGCTGGCCCTGACCGGGAGCTGGACGACCGACCTCCGGACCCTCGAGCGGACCTGGTCGGCCGGCGCCGAGCGCCTCCTCGGGGTCGAGCCCCGAGGCGCCGACGGCGACGGCCTGACGGCGTTCGTGCACCCCGACGACCGCGAGGCGGCGCGAGACGCGCTGCACCGCCTCGGGGCGGAGCGCGACTGGACCGACCTCCGCACGCGGATCGTCCGGCCGGGCGGCGAGGTGCGCCACGTGCGCGCGGTCGTGCGGCTCGTGCGTGCGGACGACGGAAGCCCGCGGCGGCACGAGGGGGCCCTCCTCGACGTGACCGATCAGGTGGCCTACGAGGCCGAACTGGAGGCGGCCCGCGACACCGCCGAGGCGGCCGCGGCGGCCAAGACGTCGTTCCTCGCCAACATGAGCCACGAGATCCGGACGCCCCTGACGGCCATCATCGGGTTCGCGCAGCTCCTCGGAGAAGACATCGACGAGGAGAACGCGTCGCTCGTCGAGCCGATCGAGAGCGGCGGCCGCCGCCTCCTCGACACCCTCAACTCGGTCCTCGACCTGGCCCGCATCGAGTCCGACAACATCGGGCTCGACCTCGTCCCGGTCGACGTCGCCGCCGAGGTGTCCGGCGTCGCCAACCTGCTGCGCGTGCAGGCCGAGGTGAAAGGGCTGGCGCTGTCGCTCGACGTGCCCGCTCGCCCTGTCGCCGTCCTGGGCGACCGCAGCGCGCTCGCGCGCGTGATCACCAACCTGCTCGCCAACGCCATCAAGTTCACCGACGCCGGCGGCGTGTCGGTCTCCCTGCACGAGACCGAGGCGGCCGTCGAGATCGAGGTCGCCGACACCGGCCGTGGCATGGACGAGGTGTTCCTCGACCGCCTCTTCGAGCCGTTCCACCAGGCGTCGGAGGGCTGGGACCGGACCCACGAGGGCTCCGGCCTGGGGCTCACCATCACCCGCAGCCTCGTCGAGGCGATGCTGGGGACGGTCCTCGTCGAGAGCCAGCTCGGCATCGGGACGCGGTTCGTCGTCTCGCTCCCGCGCGCCTCCGAGGCGACCGTCGCAGCCGTCAGCGCGTCCGAACCAGTCGCCGCGTGAGCACGATGCCGCCCGCGACCACGCGGACGCGGTAGACGCCCGGCGCGAGACCCGCGCCCCCGAGGCGGAGTGCGACCTCGCCGGCGGCCGGCCCGTCGTACAGCACCGCCACGCGGCGGCCGAGCGCGTCGAACGCCTCGGCCGTGACCGGCGCCGCCTCGGGGAGCGACAGCACGAGGCGGGCCTCGGTGCGGAACGGGTTCGGCCCCGCAAGGCGGAGCGCGAGGCCGGCCGGCGCCGCCTCGGTGTCGGTCCCGACGAGGTCGGGGAAGAAGGCGCGGCGCACGAGCGTCGAGTCGAGCACGAACGGGTTGTCGCGGCCGCTCTGGAAGGCCGCCACGCGGGCCGAGCGGCCCTGGTCCGCCTCGGTGATGGGGTCGGCGCGGTGCCAGTCGAAGAGCGTCTGGCGGTCGGCCGCGTCGAACGGGAAGTCGCCGTTGGTGCTCGGGCCGTAGACAGCCGCCATGTAGAAGAGCGCGCGGGCGACGTTGCCCTTGTGGTCCTCGCGCGGCTCGAAGCTGATGTCGCTCCGGATCTCGCTGTATTCGTCGAGGGCTTCCGTGGGCGGCGAGGTCTGCGTGTAGGGCGGGGCGCCGCGGTACCAGCGCGTGGCCTGCGCGTCGGGGATCTCCGCGAAGCGGTCGTTGCCGCGGTCCGAGTTCACGCCGACCTGGGTGGGGAAGAGGTTGTGGAGGTCGTCCCGGGCGAGCCCGCTCAGCAGCGAGTTCGGCCACGTGTGCTCGCGGTTGAGCCCCTCGCCGGTCTGCGAGAAGCCGTTGCCGATGTCCTGGCTCGGGTCGCTGCTCGGCACGCCGTCGAAGGGCACGAAGAGGCCCGTGTAGACGCACCGCACGCCGAGCTGGCCGCCGACCGTCACGCTGTCGATGCGGGCGTAGAGGTCGTCGTTGTCGCCGGTGATCGCCGCCGGCCGGTACGCGTCGCGGATCGAGGCGATCAGGTCGTCGCCGCGCTGGCCCGGGAAGAGGACCTCCTGTGTCTGGGCCGACCCCGAGGCGGTCGCGAGGGCGAGGGCGAGGACGACGAGACGCATGGCGGGACGGGCAGAGACGGGAAACGCCCCCCCGGCCGAGGCCGAGGGGGCGCGAAGGTCGGGATGGCGGGATTTGAACCCACGACCTCCTCGTCCCGAACGAGGCGCGCTACCGGGCTGCGCCACATCCCGAGGCAGACGCACAGAGCGTCAGCGGCTCACAAGGTACAGCGCCCGCCGGGCGGCACCTAGCCCCGAGGCGGTGAAACCGACGCGAACCCCGGGGCGAGGGCGGCCGCCTCGGGGAAGGCCAGGAGGCCTCATGGGACGGAGCGGCCGGGCGGGGAATGGGGGGACCCGCTCCGCGCGCGGAGGGAATGGGGGGACTCGACGGCCAGCGGGGAGAGAGACGTCCCAATCCTGCGCCCGTCGTTCTCCTCCGATGTGGGCGTTGCGGAGGATGTGGACGTGGCGGATGCCGAGGGCTCCGAGGTCGGTCCTCCCTCCACTCCTCCCATTCCCCCATTCCGTCGTGCGCGGTGAGGAAACAGGACGAGACGACGTGAGGGGAGGACGATCCGCGAACACGCAGGCACACCCCTACCGCACGACGGTCATCGACCGCGTTCGGACCTCGCCGCCCGCCTCGAGGCGGACCACGTAGACGCCCGGCGCCACGTCGGCCCGCCACGGGATCCGGTGCCAGCCGGCCGCGTGCTCGCCGTCAGCCACGACGGCCACCTCGCGGCCGCGCACGTCGTAGACGACCGCCCGGAGCGGCCCCGCCGCGGGCAGGCCGATCTGGAGCACCGCCTCGCCGCGGGTCGGGTTGGGGTAGGGGGGCGCGAGCGCAACCGCCTCGGGGAGGGCGGCGTCGGGCTCGGTGGCGACGGGGAAGGTGAAGGCCTCGGCCTCGGTCTTGGGCGCCTCGGTGTTCTGCGCGCGGTCGGCGGCGAGCGAGAAGAAGCCGTACGCCACACCTGGCGCGCCCCGGAAGACGAGCGAGTCGGCGGAGGTGATGCCGGCGAACGCGAACGGGCCGCCGTCGGCCTGGGCGTAGAGTGCGACCGAGCTCACGCCGGCCCCCGCGTCCTCCGGGTCGAAGCGGACGACCCACGAGGTGTCGGCGTCGAACCGCTCGGCCGACACGGCCCGGCTCGTCGGGGCGGTGAGGTCGACGGTGTTGGTCCAGACCGGCGTCACGATGGGCGCGTTGACGTCGAAGACGATCTCGGCCTGGTTGGAGACCGCGGTGCCGTCTGCCAGGTCGTCGAACGTCTCGATGGTGAACTGCACGGCGCCCTCCCCGCGCCCGGTGTCGTCGTTGGGCGGGAGGAACCCGATGCGGGCGTCCTCGGGGAGGTCGCCGGTGGCGTCGTCGAGCGTGGCGAAGGTCCACACGGCCCGCCCGGTCTCCGGGTCCAGGCTGGCCGTGACGAGCAGCGAGGCGTCGAGGTCAGGGAGGTCGACCGAGGTCTCGAAGGCCGTGGCCCCGGCGGGCGGCTCGACCCGGCCGTCGATGCCGTAGGCGATCGGCCCGAGGCGGAACGTGCTCAGGTCGAAGACGGCTGCGTCGAGCGTGTCCACGATGACGACCTCCTGGGCGGGGCCGGTGGCCGTGTCGAGGTTCTCGAACCGGATCGTGTACGGGAAGGCCGACCCGTCCGGCCGGTAGTACCGCGCCTCGCCGGCACCCGACGGGCCGAGCTTGTCGTTGGGGTCGAACGAGCCCCGCGCAACGCCGCCGCCGCTCGAGCTCGCCCCGGGCGGCGTCGAGGTGCATCCCGACGCCTGGACGGTCTCAAATGAGGCGGACGCTGCGCTCTGCCGAAGATGCCTGCGGTTTCGAAAATCATCGGGAGTCAGATTGCGGATCGGACGGCTGCGCACCCTCCCAGGGCGGCCACCGGCCGTGTCGTAAACCCTTAGGTTCCCAAAGTCTTCAAGGGTCGTCCGCGAGCTGCTGTACTCGGGCCTCCCCAGGTTCGAGATCACCCGAAACACCTTCTGCCGGTGGTGGACGGGGGCCTTCAGGGCGGCATCCCACAGCGGCGAGTCGAGCGGCGGAGGGTCGTAGCCCTGGGCGATCAGGTCCTGACGGGTCCTTACAAGGTCGAACGGGGGGGCGTCGCAGTCGTCGTTGCGGCTGCCGGCGAGTCGCGCACCGCCCTCCTCGAAGGCGTCGAGCAGGATGTCCTCCATCGCGACGCCGATGCCCCAGTGCGTCGGGCGTCCGGCGGCGACGTCGGCGCGGTAGTCCTCGGCGGCGCCGGTGTAAGTGTAGAGGGCCTCGAAGTTGGGCTCGTAGGCCTCGACGCTGACCGTGACCTCGCGGCCCGGCTGGGTCGGCCGGACGCGGACGGTGAACGCGTGCGATCCGTTGGCCGGAAGGCGAGGGACGTAGACTGGAATGACCTCGCCGAAGATGGAGGTCGTGCCGATGGGCACCTCGTCGAGCCACTCGGGCTCGTCGGCCTCGATGCGTTCGGCCCCGAAGGCCTCGTACTCGACGCCCGCCGTGATCCGAAGAATGACGTACACGTCGTGGAGGTCGAACGCGAGGTCGTTGCCGACCGTCGCGGTGTAGGTGCTCCACCGGCCGACGCGCGGGGAGGGCGTCCCAGTGATGCTCGCCCAGAGCGCTCGCGTGGTGCCGTCGTCGGCGGGGGCCACCACGAAGGCACCGGCCAGCGTCGCCGTCTCCCCGCTCGTGACGACCACGTCGTAGGTCCCGGCCGGCGCGTTGAGAAGGTCGAAGCGGGCCTCGAGGCCCGTGCCCCCCGACAGGATCTCGACGCGACTCCCCTCGATGGGGGCCGGTCCATCGAGGCGGACCGTCGCGCCCTCCCCGAAGCCGCTGCCGAGGATCGTCGCGGTCACGATGCCGTCGATCGCCCCTCGGGCCGGCGTGATCGCGTCCACGGCGAGCGCCGTCGACGAGGGGCTGTCGACGAGCGTGACCGTAGCCGTGCCGCCGGTCTCGGTGGTCAGCGTCAGCGTCTCGGCGCCCTCGCCCGCATCGGCGTCGCGCCGCGCGAAGACCGGCACCACCGTCTGCGTCGTGTTGGCCTGCACCCGCACGCGCCCGCCGGCCAGGCCCAGCGTGTAGTCGGCGAAGCGCGTCGCCGTCCCCGAGGCGGCCACACGCACGGTGTACGCCTCGGCGAGCGACGGGTGCGTCAGCACGAACGCCCCGGTCGCCCCCTCGGCGACCTCCGCCTCGCGCGCGGCGATGGTCGTCGGGGCGACGGCGCGCACCACGATGGCGCCCTCCGCCTCGGGGTCCTGCACGAACGTGACGCCGTCCGGCGCGCCCTCCACCTCGAGGACGGGGAAGGCGCCCGTCGGGGCGGCGCTGTTCGAGAAGCGGCGCGCGACGACCCACTCGTCGCCCGGTACGGGCACGAAGCCCTCGGCCACGCGGATCACGAGCGTCGCCCCGCCCGGTTCGAGGATCCCCGCATCACCCGTGTTGACGACGTCCGAGACGCCGTCGCCGACGTCGACCACGAAGCGCGGCGTGCCCTCGGTCGGATCAAACCGCAGGCTCGTCATGCCGAGCGTGTCGAACGGCGCCTCCATCGTGCCCGGGCTGACCGTGCCCTGGAGGAGCGTCTGGAACCCCGTCGAGATCCCGCCTCGGCCGGAGAGGGTGACCCCGGTGCCGTAGCCCGCCGGATCCTCCTGGCTCAGGTTGAGCGTCTCGTTGGAGAGCCCCGGCCCGTTCGTGACGCGCAGCTCCGAGCCGGGGCGCGCGTCGAGCAGGCCGCGGAAGGTCACGCTCGACCCCGCAGGCCCGGTCTGGACGAGCCCCTCGTTGACGAGCGCACCCGTGCCGTCGCCCAGTCGCAGGCCGCCGTTGAAGGTCGCCGTCGCGTCCGGCCCGATCTCCAGGCGCGCGTCCTCCTCCAAGGCGAAGCTCCCGCGCGTCGACACGAGCCGGTCCTCGATGCCGAGCGGGACCGCGCGGAGGGTCGAGCCGCCCACGACGTGGACCGGTGTCGTGGCCGTGAACGCTCCGCTCCCCGAGGCGGTGAGCGTGGCCCCACCGGCTGGCGTCCCGACCTGAAGGCCTCCGCCCTGAATCGCGAGCGTGACGGGGGCCGTGGCGCGGAGCGTGGCGTTCGCAGCGATCTCGATGGTGGACCGGACGCCGGCGTTGGGGCCGGTCCCCGCCGGCAGCTCCACGCTCGTCCCCGAGATCGTCCCCGAGGTGGCCCACGCGCCGTCTCGGAGCACGAGCCGGCCGTCGGCCGAGGCCGAGAGCGTGGGGCTCTGGAGGGTGCCGCCCGCCTCGAAGGCGAGGATGCCCGACGTCACGTCGACGGTGCCACCGAGCACGTCGACGGGGACGGCGATGCCGTCGGCCGCGGCGCCGCCCGCCTCGGTGATGCGCCCGCGGACGGTGATCCGCGCGTCGCCGGGGTCGGAGATGCTGTTGCCGTAGATGAACCGGTTGCCGGTGCCGAGCGCGTCGGTGAAGAGCAGCGTGCCGCTCTCCTCGATCACGATCTCGGATCCGTTCGTGAGGTCGGCCCTGCCCGCGCCGTCGACGCGGAGCGTGCCGGTCGAGCGGATCGTCACGCCGTCGAACACGGTCCGCCTCGGGAGCCGCAGGAGGCCGGCGTTCAGGATCTCCCCACCCGCCGTCGTCACGGTGAGCTCGGATGCGCTTCCCGACTCGCTGGTCGAGAGCGCGAACCCGAGGTCCCCGCCGACGGCGAACGCCACGTCGGCCGCGCCGATCGCGAGCGTGCTGAACCGGGAGACGCCGGCGATGCCGTCGGCACTCCCGTCCACCGTCCCGCCGACGTCGAACGCGCCGCGGAACGAGAGCTGCGTCTCCGCCTCGGTGTCGAGCGTGAGGTCCTGGAGCGACCCGCCGCCTCGGAACGTCACGAGTGTGCCGCTCGGCCGGGCGCTCGTCTCCACGGCGACCGTCCCGCCGCTCACGTCGAGCGTGCTGCTCACGGTCGTCGCCTCCTCGAAGGCCACCCGCCCGCCGTCCACGACGAGCGTCGAGGCCGGGCTGTTGTTCGAGGCGCCGACCTGGGAGCGGAAGCCGTTGTCGGCCGCGCCCGTCGCGCGGACGGTGAGCGCGCCCGTCACGGTGACGGTCCCGCCGGTGGCGAGGAGCGAGCCGCCGTCGAGCCCGAAGTCGCCGCCGAGCGCGAGGTCGCCCCGGATGGCGTCGCTGCCGAAGAGCCGCCCGGCGCCCGTGACCGTCAGCTCGGCGTCGAGTTGGAGGACGAGAGCGGCCGTCGTGCTGCCGACGACGAGCCCGCCGACGGTCTGGGGCTGGCCCGAGGTGACGGTGAAGGGGCGCGTGCCGGCGCCGAGGACGCAGGCCGTGTCGGCGGGCGTGGGGACGCCGTTGTCCCAGCGGTCGGCGTCGGCCCAGTCGCCGGGGTTCCAGACGCCGGCGGCGTCGGGCAGCCACGAGGTGGTGCAGGTCTGGGCGGTGGCCGGCCCCGAAGCGGCGAGTGCGAGGAGGAGAAGCGGAACGAACCGGGTCATGCGGGTGCGGGAGGGGGCGTCACCCCCCAGATCGACACTCTGCCCGCCTCGGGGTCAGCGGCGGCGCGGTTTTTTCGACCGGGCGCCTGAACGCACCGCCGCCTCGGGGCGCGGTCGGCCCCGAGGCGGGAGGCCTGGCGTCATTGCTACCGCACGACCGTCATGGTCTGGGTCCGCGTCTCGCCGCCCGCCTCGAGGCGGACCACGTAGACGCCCGGCGCCACGTCGGTCCGCCACGGGATCCGGTGCCAGCCGGCCGCGTGCTCGCCGTCGGCGACGACGGCCACCTCGCGGCCGCGCACGTCGTAGACGACCGCCCGGAGCGGCCCCGAGGCGGGCAGGCCGATCTGAAGTACCGCCTCGCCGCGCGTCGGC
>JBCCQJ010000157.1:0-10435 GCA_039024395.1 Bacteroidota bacterium
CTGCTCGCCGCCGCCCTGGCGATGGCGGGCGGGCGGGGGGGCCGCCGCCGCGGGAACCGGAACCCCAGAGGAGCGACACCGCCCCCGGGGGGGGGGCCCCCCCCGCGGCCCCCCCGCGGCGCCGCCCCCCCCCCCCCCCCCCCCCCCCCCCCGGGGGGGGGGGGGGGGGGGGGCCCCCCCCCCCACGAATCGGCCGCCTCGGTGTGGGTAAACCTCCGATCCCCGTGGCGGCCCGGCGACAGACACGAGTCGGCTTCGAGGTCGTGCCCGGCAGGCTCGCCCTCCCCCCGGCCCCCTCCCGCTGGGAGGGGGAGATCCCAAGGGTGGACGTGTCGCGGGTCCCTGAGGCGTGCCGTCGACAGACGCGACTCGCCCCCGAGGCGGTGCCTGGTGAGCAGACCGCCTCAGGGTGCGCCTGCGGCCTGAGCGGCGCCGAGGCCGGTATACTGCCCGCCCCCTCCCGCTCGCGATGGGCTTCGACGTCTTCTACCTGTCCACCTCGGCGCTGCCGCGCCTGAGCCTGTTCGTGCTGACGGTGGGCATCATGCTCTTCGTCCTCGCGCGTGCCGGCCGCCGAGGCGGAGGCGGGTGGCTGGCGCTGGCGCTGGCCGGGTTCGCCCTCCACCACGCCGCGTTCGTCGGGTTCGAGGGCCAGACGTCGGGGGCGGTCTGGGGCGTGCTCACCGGGCTGTCGTGGAGTTCGGTGTTCCTGGCCGCGTGGGCGCTCATCGGGGCGGTCTCCCGGCTCGTCGACCCGGCGCAGCACGCGGGCGCGCGGCGACGCCTGGTGCTGTTCGGGGCGCTGGCCATCGCCGGCGCCGTCTTCATCCACCTTGCCTACGGCCCCCTCGCGGGGCGCGTCCCGTTCCTCGTGAGCCAGGGCGTCGGGGCGACCGTGACCTTGATCCTCGGGATCACGCCGGCGGTCCTGCTGGTCCGCCACCGCCGCGAGATCGCCGACCCCGACCGGGCGCGCCGCGCGTTCTGGACGTTCGCGATCGCCGTCGGGGCCGGGATGGCGATTCCCGTCGCGGGCCTGTTCCGCGACCTCGGCCTGATCTCGGAGGGGCTCGACGAGCAGGTGGCCCAGGTCATGTGGGCGACCGTCATGCTGATGCTCGTCACGTTCTACGTCAACTACGACCCCAAGCCGACGAGCTTCCTGGTGAAGGTGGTGGCGTTCGCGTTCTTCGCCGTCGTGACGACCCTGGGCGTCGCCTCGGGGGTCGCGTTCCCGTCCAGCGCACTCGCCTCCAGAGCCGCTCCCACAGCCCTCCAGTTCGTGCCCGAGGGCGACGGCTACCGGGTCGAGCCAGGCGGCCGCCTCGACCCGAGGCTGGGCGAGCCGACGGGCGTCGAGGCGAACCGTCCGGCGCGCGTCGACCTCGGGTTCGCGTTCCCGTTCGCCGGCCAGACCTGGACCGACCTCATTGTCGACGACGACGGCTACGTCGCGTTCGGGCCGGAGGTGCCGGGCTACGACGACCTCCTCCACCGGACCGACCTCCGCGTGATCGCACCGTTCGTCGCCTCGCTCGACCCCGAGGCGGTCTCGGTCGTGCGCGACGCGGGCCGGGCCGTCCTGACGTGGCGCGACGTGCCGTTCGCCTCCGGCGCCGGGACGGCGACGATCCAACTCGCGCTCGCCGCTGACGGGACGTTCGCGTTCCGCTACGGCGACCTCCCGCCGAGCACCAACTGGACGCGCGGCGTGGTCTGGGGCGAGGGGCCGCGTCGCACGCTGGTTGCCGGGGAGACGGTCGGCGCCGGCGCGGTGACCGAGAGCCCGTACCGCGACCGCCTCGAGGCGGATGCGCGCCGCGCCCAGCCGTACGCCTGGCTGATCGTCGGGGCCGGGCTGTTCGTGCTGGTCGCGTTCCCGCTCTACCTCCGCGACGGCCTGACGCGGCCGCTGCGCCGGCTCCTCGACGGCGTCCGCCGGGCCGAGCGCGGCGAGCCGGCCGACGTCCCCGTCGGCGCCCGCGACGAGATCGGCGTGCTCACCGAGACGTTCAACCGGATGTCGCGCGACCTCCGCGCCTACGCCGACGAGCTCGAGGCCCGCGTCGAGCGGCGGACGGCCGAACTGGAGGCGTCGCTCGCCGAGCTGCGGGCCACCCAGGCGCGCCTCGTGCAGCAGGAGAAGATGGCGTCGCTGGGCCAGCTCACGGCCGGCATCGCGCACGAGATCAAGAACCCGCTCAACTTCGTCACCAACTTCGCCGACCTCTCGACCGAACTCGTCGACGACCTCGCCACCGAGGCGGACCCCGACGAGCGGGCGGCCCTCCTCGCCGACCTCCGGCAGAACGCCGAGAAGATCGCCGAGCACGGCCGCCGCGCCGACGCCATCGTCCGCGGCATGATGGCCCACGCGCGGACCGCCGGCGGCGACCTCGAGACGGTCGACCTCGACGCGCTCGTGGCCGAGTACGCCGCGCTGGCCTACCACGGGATGCGGGCCCGCCACCCCGAGGCGGTCGTCGCCTTCGAGCAGGACCTGGGCGGCGTCGGGGCGGTCGAGGCGATCCCGGGCGACCTGGGTCGCGTCGTGATCAACCTGCTCGACAACGCCTTCGACGCCGTCCGCAACCACAGCGGGCGCGTCGTCGTCTCGACCTGCCGCGCGAACGGCCGCGCCGAGATCCGCGTCGAGGACGACGGCCCCGGCATCCCCGAGGCGGACCGCGAGCGCATCTTCGAGCCGTTCTTCACCACCAAGCCGACCGGCGAGGGGACCGGGCTCGGCCTCTCGCTCGCCTACGACATCGTGGCGCAGGGCCACGGCGGCACGCTCACGGTCGAGAGCCCCGCCTCGGGGGCGGACGCCGCCTCGGGGACGACCTTCGTGGTGTCGCTGCCTGCCGGAGATCCGCCTCGGTGACCCGCCCCGAGGCGGGTGTCTGGTCAGACGCGGTCGAGGGGCGCTGCTGCGCTCACCCTCAGACCTGCCAGAGTCCCGCCTCGACGTTGCCCTGGACGTAGATCGCGCACTGCCCGTGGCCGGGGATCTCCATCGGCGGGACCAGGATCGACGCGCCCGCCTGCTCGGCGGCTGTGACGGCCGCCTCGATGTTCTCGACGAGGACGTAGGGGCGGGTGACCGTCTGCTCGGCGTCGTGCATGGGGGCCCGGACGCCCACGGTTCCTCCGCCAGGCACCGAGGCGGTCCGCGCCCCGCCCAGCGTGGGGTCGGGGTCTCCGAAGGCGGTGCCGTGGACCGCAGCGAAGAGTGCGCAGGTGGCGTCGACATCGTCTGTGACGATCTCCAGGTAGTGGACGTGCATGTCGGGCGTGACGGTGAGAGATGAGTGGCGAAGGGCCTCGGCTCGGTGTACAGGATAGAGCACGCCCTGATGAGACCGACGCCTGGGGCGGTGAGTGCGGAGCGCGGCGTCCTACAAGTCCGGAAACAGCGGGAGGGGCTCCGGCTTTGGCGCGGGCTTCGGTCGCGGGCGGCGGCGCCACGGCTGCTGCGAGCGGTGCTGGCGCGAGCCGTGGCGGCGGTACACCTCGTCGGCGAGGGCCTTCGTCTCGGGCCGCTTCTTGATCGCGTAGTAGTCAGCCTGGAACGCCTTGAGGCTGGCGAGCCGGTCGACGAGCGGCAACGGGTAGCCGTCGACCGGCCGGGCGGGGTGCGCGAGGATGGCCGCGGCAGGCACGTCGCGCAGCTCCGGCACCCACCGCTGGACGAACACCGCCTCGGGGTCGTGGTCTGCGAGCTGCTTGTCGGGCGAGTACGCCCGGAGCTGGTTGATGCCCACGACGCCCGCCTGCATCTGCGTCTGCGAGACGTGGATGCCCGGCACGTAGTCGGCCCAGAGCCGCGCGACCGGGTGGACGAGCCTCCGCCAGTCGATGCGCAGTGTGTGGACGGCCACGCTGGTCACCATCGCCCGCATCCGGAAGTTGAGGAAGCCCGTCTCGGCCGCGCACCGCATGCAGGCATCGACGAGTGGCCAGCCGGTCCGGCCCTCGAGCCAGGCCCCGAGGTGGGCGTCGCCGGGCGTGGGGAGGGCGGCGTAGGCGGCATTGAGCGGCTCGGTCTCCATCTGCGGCTCCGCCTCGAGGCGCTGCACGAAGTGGTCGCGCCAGTGGAGCCGGCTCTTGAAGCTCTTGAGCGACCGGTGCCAGCGTCTCGCGTCGTCTCCGGGCGCCCTTGCTACCTCGGCCTGCCGCGCCTCGGTGGCGGCGTAGACGGCCCGGCCGGTCGTGGTGCCCCACGCGAGGTGGACCGAGAGGCGGCTGCCGCACACGAACGCCGTGTTGGGCGACGAGATGCCGCCGGTGTAGCCCTGCCCGCGGTCGAACAGGAAGCTCTGGAGGGTCTCCGCGGCGGCCGTCTCGGAGACCGGCTGCCGGTGCTCGCGCTGGGCGTCGGTCAGCGGATGCCCGAACGCCTCGGGCGTGAGCGGACCGCGGTACGCCAGCGCGCGGGCCGCCTCGGGGACGGCGACGCGCGCCAGGGCGCCCGCCTCGGGGGGCGGGAGGGGGCCGGCCCGCACGAAGGCGTTCCAGGCGGCGCTGCGCCGGTCGCGGTCGATGCCGCCGCGGAAGACGCCCGTCTGCATGTGCTCGTGCCAGGCCACGCCCTCGGCTGCGCACCACGCCGCGACGGCCCGGTCGCGCGCGAACGTCACGGCCGACCCCGTCTCTTCGTGGCTGTGGATCGCCTCGAAGGGGAGCACCTCGCGGAGCCGGATGAACGTCTCGACCGCATTGCCGTGGAGCACCAGCACCTCGCCCCCGAGGCGGTCCGAGAGGTCGGCCAGCGCCTCGCACCAGGCGGCGACGTGGAAGGCGCTCGTCTCCTCAGCGTCCAGGAGAGCCGGCTCGAACAGGAAGACGGGCACGACCGCCTCGTGGGCCTCTAGGGCCGCGGTCAGCGCCGGGTTGTCGGCGAAGCGGAAATCGGCCTTGATCCACCAGAGGGCAGTAAGCATGACGAGAATCGTTCGTTTCTCTCGCCAACGCGGCCGTTTCTGAGGGGGGTCCCTGAATTCTCTGGCTCGAGGCGGTGCTTGTCGTTTGCACCGGGCACCCTATCCTGACGCCGGATTGCTGTCGATGCCTTGCCTCAGACCCTCTCGCGCCGCGACCTCCTCCGCCTCGGCGCCCTCTCCGCAGGCGGGCTCGCGCTGGCTCCCTTCGCCCGAGCCGTGTCGCCCCCGAGGCGGGCGCTGCGCGTCGTCGTGGTGGGCGCAGGTGTGGCCGGCCTGATCGCCGCATACGAGCTGCGAACCCAGGGCCACGAGGTAACCGTTCTGGAGGCGCAGATGCGGTCGGGCGGGCGCATCCTCACCGTCCGCGACCCGTTTGCCGAGGGGCTCCACGCTGAGATGGGCGCTGCGCGGATCCCCGAGAACCACGACCTCACGCTGCGCTACGCACGCCAGTTCGGGCTGGAGCTGGACCCGTTCTACCCTACCTCAGGGGCTGAAGTACACCTGATTCAAGGGCAGCGCGTCCTGGTCCCGCACGGGACGCCGCCGGACTACAGCGGCGTCGACCACAGTCTCGACCTCGGGGACTTCGGCTCGATGGAGGAGGTGATGGAGCGGCTCGGGCCCGCGATGGGGCCCGCGATGGAGGCCAGCGGTGACGTCCGTACTCCAGGCTGGCCGTCGCCCGCATCCCTCCGCTATGACGGGCTCTCGATCAACGATTTCCTGCGCCAGCAAGGCCTTTCGGACGATGCGCTCGACGTGCTCCAGATTGGCATCGAGCCGCACAGTGCCACAAAGGCTCCGTCGGCGCTTTGGGTCCTGAGCTACTTCGCTGACGATGTGGGACATCCGCCTCGCCTCAAGATCCAAGGTGGCAACGACCGTCTCCCTGCCGCGTTTGCAGCCGAGCTGGCCGAGCACATTCACTATGGCGCGCCAGTCGTCCGGATTGCCCAGGATGACGGCGGCGTCCGGGCGACGGTCCGGGGTACGGGCGGGCAGTTCGAAGTCGAGGGCGATGCGCTCGTCTGCACGGTCCCGTTCCCCGTCTTGCGCCGCGTCGAGGCAGACCCTGCATTCTCGCCGGAGAAACGCCGCGCCATCAACGAGCTGCACTATGCTGCCGTGACGCGGTGTGCCGTCCAGGTCCGCGAGCGGTACTGGGACCCGGCGACGAGTGGCTTCGGCCTGACCGACCACGCGGCCGAGGTGTGGCATCCGTCGTGGGACCGGCCCGGCGCGCGTGGCATTCTTCAGTCGTACATGCGTGGCGATCTCGCGCGCCGCGCCTCAGGCCTCGACGACGACGCTCGCCGCGATCTTGTGTTGGACCAGTTGGAGGACGTCCACCCTGGCATTCGCGACCACGCCGAGGGAATGGTCACGAAGGTGTGGCACGAAGACGAGTGGGCTGGCGGTGCCCACCAGCTTGCTCAGCCCGGTCAGTTTGAGGCCCACTTCCACGCCGCGATGCGCCCCGAGGGGCGCGTCTACTTTGCCGGCGAGCACGTCTCGCCCTGGCCCGGCTGGATCCAGGGCGCCCTCCATTCGGGACTTCGGGCTGTCGCCGAGATCATCGCTGATTGACTTATGCACCGCCTTGCTCTTCTCGCCCTCCTCGGGGCTACGGCCTTTCCCGCCCAGGCTCAGGACCGGCCCTACGTCGAGTTCCTCAACACCGAGGCGGCGCTCGCGGCCGACCTCCCGTTTTCGCAGGCCGTCCGCGTGGGCGACCTCGTGTTCCTCTCGGGCGCGCTCGGGACTGTGCCGGGCACGGTGGGCCTCGCGCCCGGTGGCATTGAGGCAGAATCCCGGCAGACGATGGAGAACATCGCGACCACGCTGGAGGCGTTCGGCCTCGGCATGGAGGACGTGGTCAAGTGCACCGTGATGCTGGTGGACATTGCCGAATGGCCCGCGTTCAACGCGGTCTACCGGACGTTCTTCGAGCCGCCGTTCCCAGCGCGAAGCGCGTTCGCGGCGTCCGGCCTCGCGCTCGGTGCCCGCGTCGAGGTCGAGTGTATCGCTGCAGTGCCCGAGGCCGCCTCGGAGTAGGCATCACCTTACTCGACGTTCGTCTGGGGCGTCCCCAATGCGGCCTACTCGAAGAGGCGGGCGTACCGGCCGTAGCCCTCGGCACGGAGCCGCGCGGCGGGGATGAACCGGAGCGCGGCGCCGTTCATGCAGTAGCGCAGGCCGGTCGGCCGCGGGCCGTCGCGGAAGACGTGCCCGAGGTGGCTGTCTGCGCGGGCCGAGCGGATCTCAGTCCGCACCATGCCGAGCGAGGTGTCCCGGTGCTCCGTGACCGCGTCTGGCGAGATCGGGCGCGTAAACGAGGGCCAGCCGGTGCCGCTGTCGAACTTGTCGCGCGACGAGAACAGCGCCTCGCCCGAGACGATGTCGACGTAGATGCCGGCCGCCTCGTTGTCGTTGAGCGGGCTCGTGAAGCGCCGCTCGGTCGCGTCGAGTTGCGTGACGCGGTACTGGAGGTCGGTGAGCGTGCGCCGCAGCTCCCGGTCGGACGGCTTCTGCCAGTCCGGCCCGGGCGCCTGGGCGAGGGCCGGCGCCACCACGAGCGCGGCGAGGGCGAGGCAGGCTCCGAGGCGGAGCCGCACAGTCGGCGCGGTCCTCATGCGTCCGCCTCGGTGTCGGTGAACAGGTGCGCGTAGTCGCCGTAGCCCTCCGCCTCGAGGTCGGCGACGGGGATGAACCGGAGGGCGGCCGAGTTCATGCAGTAGCGCAGGCCGGTCGGCTCGGGGCCGTCCTCGAACACGTGCCCGAGGTGGCTGTCCGACGACGCTGAGCGGACCTCGGTGCGCGTCATGAAGAGCGACTTGTCGATGTGGGTCGTTACCGCCTCGGGGTCGACGGGCTCCCAGAAGCTCGGCCAGCCGGTGCCCGACTTGTACTTGGTGGTCGAGGCGAAGAGCGGCGTCCCGTCGACGACGTCGACGTAGAGGCCGGTCTCCTCATTGTTCCAGTACGCATTGGTGAAGGGCGGCTCGGTGCCGTCTTTCTGCGTCACGTAGTACTGCATCCGCGTGAGGCGGTCCTTGAGGGCGGCGTCGGACATGGGATCGGGGTCGGTGGAGCAGGCGGCGAGCGTGAGCCCGCCGACGATCAGGAGAGCGAGGCGTCGCATCAGTTTAGATTATCAGGTAGGGAAGGTCGTCGGTTCCCGTCTGGGACGTGGGCCGTTGGACGTGGGGTCATGTGCGACGTGGCGTGCTGTGGCCAGGACCTTCATCCCACGCCCTACGACCCACGCACGTCCCATCGGGCCTAGAGCGCGTCCCCGAGGCGGCCGGCGTTGTCGCCCCAGACGGCCTCGAGGCGGGCGTCGCGGCGGCAGCCGGTGCGGTAGCGCTGGTAGTGGCCCGGGTTGGTGCGGTAGAAGTCCTGGTGGTAGTCCTCGGCGGCGTAGAACGGGGCCGCCTCGAGGACGGGCACCACGATCGACTGGTCGAAGCGCGTCTGCAGCTCCGCCTTGGTGGCCTCGGCGGTCGCGCGCTCCGCCTCGGTGCGGACGAAGATGGCCGGCCGGTAGGGCTCGCCGCGGTCGCAGAACTGGCCGCCGTTGTCGAACGGGTCGACGTTGTGCCAGTAGACCTGCAGCAGCGTGTCGAAGGAGACCACCGCGGGGTCGTAGACGACTTGCACGACCTCGTAGTGGCCGGTCGACTTGGTGCGCGCGACCTCGTCGTAGGTCGGGTTGGGGACGGTGCCGCCGGAGAAGCCGGAGACCACCGAGGCGACGCCGTCGAGCGTCTCGAACGGCGGCTCCATGCACCAGAAGCAGCCGCCGGCGAGGACGAGCGTGTCGGCCTGGGCGGGCGCGATGGCGAAGCCGGTGGGCTCGAGGGTCGCCTCGGGGGAGGCGCAGCGCGCGGCGAAGGCCGCGAGCGCGACAATGGCAAGAGGGACGAGGGCGATGCGACGCATGGGCGCAGGGTGGGTACGCGCTGTAGACGCACCAGGGGCGGTCTGTATTCCCCGTTTAGAGAATGTCCACATCCGGCAGGCACGGCCGGCCCCGAGGCGGCGTCTCCGAGGCGTCTCCGCGAAGGGCGCGCAGAGGCCCGCCTCGGGGGGGCAGGCTAGCTTTCGAGCCCTCTGCACTCCCTCTGATGGCTCTCGTCGCGATCGTCGGCCGCCCCAACGTGGGCAAGTCGACCCTCTTCAACCGGCTCACCGAGGAGCGCCGCGCCATCGTGGACGACCAGCCGGGTGTCACGCGCGACCGCCTCTTCGGGACCGTCGAGTGGACCGGCCGCACGTTCGACCTCGTCGACACCGGCGGCCTCGTGCCGCGCTCGGCCGAGCGCTTCGACGCCGCCATCCGCGAGCAGGTGATGCTGACGCTCGAGGAGGCCGACGTCATCCTGTTCGTCGTCGACACGCTGACCGGCATCACCGACCTCGACGCCGAGGTGGCGGCCGCCCTCCGCAAGGCCGAGCAGCCGGTGATCGTGGTCGCCAACAAGGCCGACAACGCCACCCGCGCCCTCGAGGCGGCCGAGTTCTGGGGCCTCGGCTTCAAGCACATGTTCCCGCTCTCGTCCATCAACGGCACCGGCACGGGCGACTTCCTCGACGCCGTCGTGGCCGCCCTCCCCGACGACCCCGAGGCGGACGACGCCGACGAGGCGCCCCGGATCGCCTTCCTCGGCCGGCCCAACGTGGGCAAGTCGTCGCTCGCGAACAAGCTCCTCGGCCGCACGCGGTCGATCGTCACCGAGGTGGCCGGCACCACACGCGACGCCATCGACGCGCGGCTCGACTACCAGGGCCGCGAGATCGTCCTCGTCGACACGGCCGGGCTGCGCAAGAAGGCCCGCGTGACCGAGAACGTCGAGTTCTACTCGACGCTGCGCACCGAGCGGGCGCTCCAGACCTGCGACGTGGCCGTGGTCCTCGTCGACGGCGAGCGCGGCCTCGAGGGGCAGGACGCCCGGGTCCTCCGCGAGGCCGAGCAGATGAAGAAGGGCCTCGTGATCGTGGTCAACAAGTGGGACCTCGTCGACAAGGACACCAACACGGCGCGCGACACCGAGCGGGCGATCAAGGAGCGCCTGGGGCTCCTCGACTTCGTGCCGGTCGTGTTCGCGTCCGCGCTCACCGGCCAGCGGGCCGAGAAGGTGCTCGATGTGGCGCTCCGGGTCTACGACGAGCGGAGCAAGCGCGTCCCCACCGCGCGCCTCAACGAGGTGGTCGAGGCGGCCGTGCAGCGCCAGCCCCCGCCGATAGCTCTCCTTGATGCCGTCGGGGTGGTTGCAGAAGAACGCGAACACGGGCGGCGCGTCGCGGACCTGGCTCGCGTACTTGATCTTGACGTACGTGCCGCCGCGGTACGTCGGCGGGGGCTGGCGCTGCACGGCCGCCTCGACCACCTCGTTGAGGCGCGCGGTGGGGACGCGCTTGCTCCGCTCGTCGTAGACCCGGAGCGCCACATCGAGCACCTTCTCGGCCCGCTGGCCGGTGAGCGCGGA
>JBCCQJ010000158.1:0-10405 GCA_039024395.1 Bacteroidota bacterium
AAACGTCGACGACGTTTGTCCCGGTGTCAAACTCGCAGTCCCAGACGTCGCGGAGGATGCGCTCCCGAGAAAGGACGTGCCGATGCCGCGCTGAAAACAGGGCGAGAAGCTCGAACTGGCGTGGTTTGAGGTCGAGGACGCAATCACGGATCCTCGCTTCTCGCTCATTCCAACTGATGGCGAGAGGACCAACCGTGAAACAGGCCCGAGTCGCCCACCGTGGTCTTCCTGTGCTACAGGTGTTGGAGGATTCCGCTATGATCCGACGGTGCGCACCGATCTGAGCTCTGAGGAGGATGAGGGAAGGGGGGCAGGGGTGCTCGCAGTCCGCACCAACTGAGATCGCAGCGACTCGCTCTGAAGGTGTCGCGAGACCGAGCACAGCGATGAGAATCCCTGACGCCCGGAATGCATGGCAGATAGAGCGGATCTCTGAGACTCGTAAAGGATCCCAGTCGATCAGGAGTGCGTCCGGCACCTTCTGCCCAGTGAGCCGCTGCTCGACTCTGTCCTCTGCCTGGTCGAAGTCAAATAGTTCCAATTCAATAGACGAAAAAGGGCTTGACTGAAGAGTCATCTGAAGTCGCCCATCGTCCATCACAGCGAAGACAGAAATCAAATCTTGAATCTTCATCCTATTGATTGGCTGCTGGGCGCTAATGGAGCTTCGGGCAGCTCATCCTGAAATTTTCAGCCTATGCCTGACTTGGCGTCGTTCTGTAACCCATCGGATACAAAAAAGGCGGCTGTAGCGTCTCAAAGGCCAGTTGGCATTGTGTGCGGACAGGGATGGATTGGGACAGGCGAGCTCCAATCTGACTGAATCCGCAATCGGAGACTTGGACTTCGGGTCCTCTCTCATACTTGCGATCCGGAACAGCGGCAACGACTCCGCCGGCTCGACAGCCCCTCTGCATGTTCTGAGCGAGCTGCTGCCAATGAGGTCTAGGGTCGGGCTGGAATAGCCATTATTGCAAGTTCACCCTGTTTGTCTTACGCCGGGGTGGAGGAGAGAGTCACCGACGACAAGCCCTCAGGAGTCCTGTATCATCACCTCCGATAAGTGATGCTTATCGGAAGCTGATGGCCCGATCTGAGCCAGATTGCCCTTTGGGTCGCTCGGAGGAGCGGGAGGCGCACGGAAGAGTGGAGGGACGACCGCGAACGGACTTTGGGAACAACGTCTCATCCTCGTACCAACCTGTCGTCTGCTCGAGGACGGAGGCTCCGAGGCGGCTAAAACGGCACGTCATCCTCGACCTCCTCGGGGTCCCGCTCGTCGACACGTGGGAGTGGCGGCGGGGGCCTCGGGCAACCGCCTGCTCGAAGGCACTTGCCGAGCCGTCGCCTGAGGCAGAGTGAACGGCGCGGGAGTGGCTGCGATTGGCTGAGTCACCGGCAGCGCATGGGGCGGTCCCACGAGGAGGAAGGGTGGGCTCCCAGTTGCTGCAGTGGACCTGTCACTATAATGGCATGCCACTACACAAGCAGGTATGGTCGGGCCTGTCGTCAACCGCGAGTCGGAGCTCGCCCGGCTCCACGCCCTCGCCGACGCTGGCGGACATCGGCTCGCGCTCGTGACCGGCCGGCGCCGGGTGGGGAAGACGTACCTCCTCACGAACGCCTGGGGCGACCGCGACGCGTTCTTCTTCACGGCGTCGAAGACGACGCCTGAGCTCAACCGCCGCCAGCTCGTCGAGGCCGCCGCGACCTGGGCGGGCGAGGACCTACGGCCCGAGGACTACCCGACGTGGCGGACCGTCTTCCAGATGCTCGTGCGGCTCAAGGCACCGCGTCCGCTCGTCGTCGTGCTCGACGAGTTCCAGTACCTCGGCGACGGCGCGTCGGGCGCGGTCGAGGTGGCCTCGGAGCTCAACGCGGTCTGGGAGGCGCCGCGACCGGAGCGGTCGTTCCTGATGGTGCTCTCGGGCTCGGCCGTCGGGACGATGGGGGCGCTCGCGGCGGGAGGCGGCCCGCTCTACGGCCGGTTCCAGTGGCAAGGGACCCTCCGGCCGTTCGGCTACTGGCACGCGGCCGAGCTCGCCGGCGTCTCGGACCTCCGCGAGCGGGCGCTCGCCTACGGCATCTTCGGCGGAACACCGCGCTACCTCGCCGCCATCGACCCCGACCGGTCGGTGGCTGAGAGTGCGACGCGGCTCGTCCTCGACCCCGGCGGCGAGGTGCGGCTCCTCGTCGAGACGGCGCTGGAGCAGGAGGAGGGGCTCCGCGACGTGGCCAAGTACCGGGCCGTGCTCCACGCGGTGGCGAGCGGGCAGACGAAGCGAAACGAGATCGCCGACCGGGCAGGACTTCCCGTCGACGGCGCGCTCCGGGACAAGCTCAGGCGGCTCGTCGGCCTCGGCTACCTCGAGGCGCGGCGGAACGTCGACGCGAGGCCGAACGCGCCGGCCCGCTACGGCGTCGCCGACGCCGCGTTCCGGTTCTACGAGCGGTTCGTTGGGCCGAACCGGTCGCGCCTGGAGCGGCTGCCGGCAGAGCAGGTGTGGGCCGAGTCCGTCGCCCCGCACCTCGACGTGTACATGGGCCACGAGTTCGAGCGCGTGGCGGCGGAGGCCTACGACCGGCGCGCGGCGTCGATGGACCTGCCGACGGTGGCCGAGTGGGGGCGCTGGGAGGGCACCGACCGAGACCGCCAGCCGGTCGAGGTCGACATCGTCGCCCCGCTTGTGGACAGGGGCGTTCTGACGGGCGAGGTCAAATGGAACCGAGAGCCAGTCGGGACCCGCGTCCATGCGGCCCACCTCGACAAGCTGCGGCGGATGGCGGACGCTGGACGGGCGTGGGCGCACGGGGCGCTCGGCAAGGACGGCGTGCTCCTCTACGTGTCAGCAAGCGGGTTCGAGGACGGCTTCCGCGAGCGAATCGAGGCGGATGGACGCCGGGCCGTGTGCTGGTCGCTCGACGACCTGTACGCGGAGTGAGCGAGAATGGGTTGCGCTGAGGTGCGGTACACGCATCTCGCCGGAACCGGTCGCTACGTTCAGGAAAAAGGCATGTCTGACCCACTGACGTACTGAGTCACGGCCCCGCTGGCTCTAGAACGGCACGTCGTCCTCGACCTCCTCGGGGTCCCGCTCGCGGACCACAAGGCGGACGCCCGACGGGTCGAACCCGAACAGGTCCTCCTCGGAGAACACGAGGCGGAACTGGGCCTCGGTCTCGAAGAACGGCGCGAACCGGGCGGCGAGCTGGTCGAGGCGGTCGAGGTAGAACGGCGTGCTCTCATCGGGCGCCTCGGGGTCCCAGGCGTCGGCCAGGCGGGCGGCCTCGAACACACGTCCGCCTCCTTCAGCGATGTAGTACGCCACGCGGTCCCCGAGGCGGGGCGCCCGGCCGGTCCGCTCGGCCTCGCGGCGGGCGACCTCGTAGGCGGCCGCTCGCGTCCGCTCGCCGGCCGCCACGGCCCGCTCGTAGGCATCGAGCGACGCCTTGAGCGTCTCGACGCGCTGGAAGCTCTCCACCCCGCTGCCGTCGGCGGCGGCCCAGTCGTGGGCCTCGATCTGTCGGCGGTAGCGGAGGTAGAGGTCGTGGAGCCCCTGGATGTCCTCGTCGAGGAGCCGGCGAATCGCGTCGCGCACGAAGCGCCGCCCGAACCGCTCCGACGAGCGGCTGACGAGGCTCGACCCCTTGAACGTCAGCGCCCCGTCGTAGCCCAGGAGCGCGTAGTTCTTCTTCTTGTACGAGAGCATCCGCCGAAAGCGGCCGTCGAACCCGATCCGGATGCCGTCGGGCATCTGCTGGCTCAGCGCCTCCACGAACGCCCGCTCAGCCGCCTCGCCGTCGACGCCCCGAGGCGGGACGAACAGCACGCCGTCGGTGTCGACCTCGACGATCTGCGCGCCGGCGTCGCGCGCGAGCCGGATGATCTGGCGGAGGAGGTCCTGGCCGGTCGCGGCCACGCGGTCCGCCTCGGCGAAGTCATTGAACAGTGCATATCCAAAACCCATATTCCCATAAAATGAATTAATAACATTTTTATATGCATTTTGTCGTGCGTCGAGTTCGGCCCGCTCGTCCGCCTCGGTGGCGCGCATGGCGGCCTTGGCCTCGAAGCGGAGGTCGGTGAGGCGGCGCAGGAGGCGCGGGAAGAGGCCGAGCGCGTCGCTCTTCGGCTGGACGCCGTAGCTGAGCATGATCGACGGGTAGAGGCTCTCGACGTCGGCGTAGACGACCGGCCCGACGACGCCGGTCACGAACACGTCGGTGTAGCCGCCGACGACTTGGCTCCCGTACTCGGCGCGCGGCAGGCTGTGGCGGGCGTGGAGGTAGCCGCGCACGAAGAGCGACTCGATCTTGGCCGCCGGGCCGGTGCGGGCGGCCTGCCCGTACGGCATCGGCACCATCTGGGCGAGGTAGAACGTGCTCCCGGAGAGCCGCCGCGCGATCCGCTCGGTCTCGGTCGCGTCGTCGATGGCGTAGGCCATCAGCCGCGTCGGGTCGGTGTCCCAGACGCGTGCGATTTGGTCGCCGGGCACGTAGGTCCGGCCCTCGGGCGCGAACCCGAAGTAGCGCGCGACGCCCTTGAGCGTGTAGTTCGGGAGGTCGCGCGCGAACACGTCGAACGCCATCGTCTGGTGCAGCGTGTCGACCACGTGGCGCCCGGCGATCTCGACGGCCTCGAACGCGACCTGCCGCTCGGCGAAGCGCATCGAGGTGGGGAACGTGCGCGGCGCGCTCCCGTCGCGGCCCAGGTCGACCGGGATGCCGTGCCGCCGGCAGCGCTCGAAGAGGTACGCGAAGTCGAAGCCCTGGATGTTATGGCCTTCGATCACGTCCGGGTCGCGCTCCTTCACCAGGTCCAGCGTCTCGCGCAGCACCTCCGCCTCGGTCATGTCGGGGTCGCCCACGAGGCGGGACCACCCGGTCGAGTCGCTGAGGGCGACCAGGATCACGCGGTGCTCGGGCACCTCGGCCTGCGGGAAGCCCTCGGGGCTGTAGACCTCGATGTCGAGCTGGAGCCGGACGAGGTCGTCGAACGCCATCCCCTTGAAGAGCGTCCGCCCGGTCTGCATGAGGTACTGCTGCTCGGGCGAGCCGGGCAGGTAAACCTCGTCGGGCCGCGCCTTCTCGGTGCCGACGGCCGCCTCGATGTGGCGCCGCGCGTCGAAGTAGGCGCCGCGGTCGGCGAGGGCCACGAGGTAGCGGAAGAAGCCCTGGCCCGCGAGCTCCTGGAACTGGAACCGGTCGCGCGGGAAGCCGCGCAAGAGGTCGATGTCAGAGAGGAAAAAGAAGGGGTGGACGCGGACGTCCTCGGTCTCCACGCTTGTGGGCGAGCGCCGGCGGTAGAGCCGCATCGTGGCGGGGCCGACCGGGTGGAGGGCGACGATCCGCTCGGCCGGGTCGTGGCCGTAGAGCAGGGCGTCGTCGTCGAGGCGGCCCGGCTCCATCAGACGTCCTCGAGGCGGAACAGCACAGGAATCGCGACCGGAGAGCGCACCGGACGCTCTTGCTTCAGACCGGGTGTAAACCGAGACGCACGAATGGCGTCCAGGGCAGCGTCGTTGAGACGCTCGTCCGGTGACTCGATGACGACGGCGTTCTCGGCGCCCCCCGCCTCGGTTACGACGAGCTGGACGACGACCACGCCTTCGACGCTGTCTCGCCGAGCCGCCTCGGGGTACACAAGACGGGATTCCAGGCGGTCCATCCCCCCAACCAATTCGGGAGGCGTGTCGGCAAGCTCGAAGACTTCTTCGAACTCCAAGGTGGGCACTGGGAGTGGGCCGCCGAGGTAACGCTCGATGTCTTCGGCGATCTCATTCAGACTGGAGTTGTTGAGCCGGAACGTGATCGGCACCGCGAACCGGACGTGGATCGGCTCGCCGCGCTGCATCCCCGGCGTGAACTTCGAGCCGCGCACGGCCGCGACCGCCGCCTCGGAGAGGAGGTCGTCGGGCGAGCGGAGAACCACCGGCTGGATGACCCGGCCCTGTGGGTCGACGACGAACTGCACCACGACCTGCCCCTCGATGCCTTCCCGGCGAGCCGCCTCGGGGTAGACGACGCGCCGCTGGAGGCCGGCGAGCCCGCCGATCAGCTCCGGCTGGACCTCGGCCACCTCGAAGATCTCGACAGCCTCAGGCTCAGGCGGCGGCGGTGGCATGCTGTCGTCGACCTCCACGATCTCGATCTCCTCCGCCTCCGAGGCGGTCTCCAATGCCGTGAACATCTCGGCCATCACGTCGACCATGCGCGGGATGGCTGCGTCGAGCGTGGCCTCGAAGATGAGGTCGTTGTAGAATCGCCCGGCCTCGGACTCCGCGAACGCGACGGCCTCGCGGAGCATGGCGTCGGGGAGGCCTGCATTGCCGATCTGCGCCCCCCGCACCTGCATGAGGTCCATCTGTGCCAGCGTCGCGGGGTCGGGCTCGGGAACGAGCGCGTCGATCCCGCCGGGCGCCTGATCTAGCTCGGCCTGGAACGCCGGGATCTTTTCAGCGAGCGCCTCGAACGTGCGCCGCATCGTGACAAACGTCCGGTCGCTGAGGTCCTGCGCCTCGACGAGCCGCCGGGCCAGCCCTTCGTCGGCGCGGGTGCCCTTCTTCGGCGCCGGGTCCTGGATCTGCTCCATGAAGCGCTGCATGCCTGCCGGCGTCTGCATCTGCTCCATGTTGGCGAGGCTGCGGGCGGTCAGCGCCTCGTTCGTCGGCGACTGGAGGTAGGTGAGGATCGCCCCGAGGCGGTCGGGGTCGGGATCCGCAAGCAGCGCCGACCGAGCCGTGTCGCGCACCGCCTCGAGGTCGAAGATGTCCTCGAAGCCGGGGGCGCCTGCGGGCCCGGCCTGGGCGGTCATGCCGGTCATGAACCCGGCCTCGAGAACGTCCCAGTCGGTGGCGTCGAGCACCGCCTCGACGAGTGCCGAGTCGGCGGCCGTCGCCTGGGCGTGGGCGGCAGCGGGGAGCAGAAGCAGCAGGAAGGCCGGGATGAGAAGACGCATGTGTGTGGAGCGTGTGGACCGAAAACATACCCCGAGGCGGGGCGCCGCTCGGTCACCGAGGCGACAGCCTCGGGCCTCGACCTTCGAGACGGGGCAAGGGCGCGCTCCTCGGATCGCCGTCGGCGAGGCGGCGGGCGACCGTGACGTGGTAGACCGGCTGCCTGACCTCCCGCACGACGGCCACCACGCCCTCATTCTCCAGCTCGATCAGCGCCCTGCCGAGCACGGCCGTCAGCCGCGATGGGTAGGTGGCCGCGAGGCGGTCGAGTGCCTCGGCGTGGCGCCGCGCCAGCCTCTCGCGGACGCGGGCCTCCAGGAACGGCGGCACCCGACGGTCGATCCGCAGCGGCGGGGGACGCGCGTCCGGCGCCCGCGAGTAGCGCGTCGGGTTGTAGGTGATGTCGTAGGTCGTCGCGTACTCGTGGCTCGACCGCCCCGCGGTGGCGTTGACGTTGCTGCCGCGGAGGGCCGCCTGGTCGGCCGCCGACCGCCACGCCGACGAGACCGAGAACCGGAACGGCGGCAGGCCCCGGGCCCCGAGCCGGGCCCGGAACCGCCGGGCCACGAGGTCGACCGAGGCCGCCGCGCTCGGCGTGAGGTATGGCACCGAGTACTGGCCGGGCAGCACGACGTAGAGCGCGTCGGTCTCGATGCGGACGAACGGCGTTGTCTCGACGAGGCGGTCGACCTCGGCCCGGGTGGCCGGCGGCGGGTCGACTCCGAGGCGGCGCGCCAGCTCGAGGTGGCGGGCGTTCCGGGAGCGGCGGAGGAGCGCGATCTCCGCCTCGCGGAGGAGCGGGACGGCGGCGAAGGCGCGCTCGGTCTCGGCCACGAGGCGGTCCTGCGCCGTATACGTCGCCTCGATGCCCTGGGAGGCGCGAACGGCGTAGAGGCCCACCGCCGCGAGGGCGGCCAGCACGACCCCCAACGCCCAGCGCGTCGGCGGATGACGCCACCGCCCAGAGCGAGCGGGCGGATTCAGACGAGGGCTCGCCTCGGGGCGGGGGGGAGCCGAAGACGGCGCCGGTGGAGGATCGGGCACTACGCCTCGGGGAGGTCGAGGGTGATGTGGAACACGGGCAGCTCGCGCTCCAGGAGCACCAGCAGGCGGCCCTCGTCCTGCATCGCGCCGAGCGTCCGCGCGAGCGCGCCGAAGAGCCGGTCGTCGTAGACGCCCGCGAGGTCGGCGGCCCACCGCGAGTAGAGCCGCTGCGCGCGGTCCGCCTCGGGGTCGGCGAACGGAACATCGAGCGTGTCGGCGGGCGAGGGCTGGAGGTCGTAGCGCGTGTAGACGATGTCGACGCTCGCGCCGTACTCGTGGCTCGACCGCCCGGCGGTCGCGTTCCGGTTCGTGCGGCCGAGGTCGCGCTGGAGGTCGGCCGTGCGGAGGGCCGAGGTGATCGTGAACCGGTAGCGCGGCAGGCCCGCCTCGGCGAGGGCGCCCTGGAAGCGGCGGCCCAGCTCGTCGAGGCGGTCGAGCACGCCCGGGAGCACAAACGGCTTCGAGTGCTCCAGGATGCGGACCGTGTAGTGCTCCGTGTCGGCCAGCGGCACGAGGCGGCCGGCGCGGAGGTGCCCGGCGAGGTCCGCCTCGGAGCGGACGGGCGGGACACCGAGCGAGTCGGCCATCTCGAGGTGGTCGCTGTATGGCGGTGTGCGGGGCCTTCGCAGGCGATTTGCCTGGTCGGAGGTCGGCTCGCGGAGCACCTCCAGCCGGCTGCGGAGGCGGAGCAGCGCCGCGTCGAGCGAGTCGAGCGCCGGCGTGCTCCTGTCCGATGGCGGAGGAGGGGGCGGCGGCGGAATGGCGGCCTCGCGCGCGAACCAGCCCGCGCCGGCGCCGAGCGCGAGCGCTCCGATGACGAGGAGGATCGTCCGCATCATGCTCCCGCCTCGAAGACGCCGCATCCGATCACGTCGCCGGCCGCTCCGCCCGCGCTCGTCGCGTCGTCCCGCCCGGCGCGGATGACGATGGCGCGGCCGACGGCCGAGGCGGTCCCGTCGAGGCGGAGCACCGGGTCGATCCGGTCGTAGCGGCCCCGGCCGCGGTCGGCGCGGATGTTGCCCAGGTTGCCCGCCTGGCGCTCGCCCGGCAGCGCGTACACGCTCCCGTGCGGCGCGAACTCGGCCCCGAGGTGGACCGCCGGGTCGGCCTCGCAGTCGCGGCCGCGGAGGACCTGGAACCCGTGGTAGCCACTCCGCGAGAGCCCCTCGATCTCGGCCAGCACGCGCACGCCGACGCCGGTATCCCGGAGCCGGACCGTCCCCGAGGCGCGCCCCGTCCCCGCCGGCTCGATCCGGGCCATCGCCCGCGACACGCCCTGCACGTCGACCGTGTCCGGGGCCAGCGCGGGCACCGTGGGCGTCGGGTCGGGAGGCAGAGAGGGCGGAGGCGCGGGGTCGGCGCACGCGGCGACGGCGAGCAGGGCGGCGAGCGCGCCTCCGTGTGTCGTGAGCGGCATGGGGAGAGAACGGGCCGCCTCGGGGCGTGTTCTGCCGGCGCTAGCTTCTCGGGCCTCTCTCGATCTCATGCCCGCACGCCTCGTCGCCGACCGTCTCTCGATGCGCTTTGGGCGGCGACGGCTGTTCGACGGCCTCACGCTCGAGGTCGAGGCGGGTGCGCCGGTCGCCATCACGGGCGCCAACGGCTCGGGGAAGTCGACGCTGCTGCTGATCCTGGCCGGCCTCGTGGCCCCGACCGGCGGCACGGTCCGCCTCGGGGTCGACGGCGCCGAGGTGGCGCCGGAAGAACTGCCGCGGACCGTCGGGTTTGCGGCGCCGTCGCTCCAGGTCTACGACGCGCTCTCGGCCCGCGAGAACCTGACGTTTCTGGCGTCGGCGCGGTCTCTCCCCGAGGCGGCCGACCGAATCGCGCGCGTGCTCGACCGCGTCGGGCTGGGCGCGCGCGCCGACGACCTCGTGTCGACGTTCTCGACCGGGATGCGACAGCGGCTCCGCCTCGCGACGGCGCTCCTGCACGACCCGCCGGTGCTCCTCCTCGACGAGCCCGGCGCGACGCTCGACGACGCGGGCCGCAACCTCACGCAGTCGATCATCGCCGACCCCGAGGCGGTCGTCGTCGTCGCCACGAACGACCCGGCCGAGGCCGAACTGTGCCCGCGGCGTGTGGCGCTGGGCGGGAGCGGGCTGTAGACGCCGCCTCGGCGAGGGACCACAGACGACAGACCGCGGACCTCCGTCGGAGCGATCGGCCGAGACGCTACCGCCTCGGGGCGACCGCCTCGGTGATTTTTGGTCTCCTCCCCAGAGGGGAGAGGCTGGGAGGGGGGCGATGAATCGGGCGTTCCGTGAGGCCCCGAGGCGGCGTGCCCGGTCTCCGCCTCGGAGCGAGGCGGCGTGCCCGGTCTCCGCCTCGGAGCGAGGCGGCGTGCCCGGTCTCCGCCTCGGAGCGAGGCGGCGTGCCCGGTCTCCGCCTCGGAGCGAGGCGGC
>JBCCQJ010000159.1:0-10390 GCA_039024395.1 Bacteroidota bacterium
CTCGGGGTCCCCGAGGCGGGCGGCGAACTGGTCGGCGAGCACGGCCGCGCTGGCGGACGCGATGGCGGCGCGGATGACCGGCTCCGGCGTCGGCTGCCGGCCGCCGGCGGTGTCGGCCCGGGCGAGGGCCCGCCCGGCGACGGCGGCGTCGTAGGCGACGGCCGCGGCGAGCGCGAGCCCCCGGTCGAGCGTCCGCCGGACGGCCCGCTGCTCGGCCGTGCCGGGCGCGTAATCAGCGAGGCGGGCGTTGTCGCGGGCGCCCAGCCAGAGGTCCCGCGTCAGGACGTTCCAGCGGACCGCCGCCGCGCTGTCGGTCTGGGCCAGGAACCCGGCCGGCACGGGACCCTGGCGGACGGCCGTCCCCACCTCGGCGTCGCCGTAGGCGAGCGTAAAGCCGGTCGCACGCCCGGACGCGTCGACGTCGAACGTGAAGGGCGAGGTGTCGTAGATGGCCCATACCTCGCCTCGCCGGAAAAGCGTCTGGAGGTAGCGCCCCGAGTCGGCCTTCGCCAGCAGTGTCTCGCGCATCGACCCGTAGAGCGGCGGGTCCCACTCGCCGACGAGCGTCCCGTCCGGGCGGTGGGCGATGGTGAACGTCGTGGGGCCGCGGTCGGCCCAGTCGTAGGCCTCCGTCCACGCGTACGCGTAGACGCCCTCGACCAGCGCCGCGTCCGACGCGGAGACCGCCAGCGGGTACGTTGGCTCGACCTCGATGGGGATGCGGACGCCGAGCGGCCCCCAGCGCATCACGAGTGTCGCGCCGGTGCTCTCGACCTCGGCGAACTCCCACGTCAGCGCCTCGGTGTGGGGCATCGTCTCTGGCACGACGTCGGCCCGAAGCTGCCCCTCGACTCCGGTCGAGTCGGGCGGGTCGAGGTGGAAGCGCTCGGCCGTCGGGTCCATCACGAGCGTCCACGGCCCGCTCTCGCGGAGGACGAGCCAGAGCGAGTACGTCCCCGCCGCCAGCGGCTCGCCGAGGACCGTCACCGGGCGGTCCACCGTGAACGTCGACGCGTCGCCCGCGCCGGGCGTCCACGTCATGCCCCACCGCTCCATCGTGCCGTAAGGGTTCGGCCGGCTGCGGAGCCGCGGGCGCGAGTACTCGACCTCCATCCGCGTGCCGTCGACGACTTGCCAGACGCCGGCCTTCTCGCTCGCGGCAATCTGTGCACTCGCCGTCGGGACGTCGGCGCCCAACGCCAAGAGGCCACCGAGGAGGAGGGAGGGAAGGATCCGGCGGACGAAGTGCCGCCGGGTGAGCCGAATGAGGTCGGACATGAGTACGTGATGAAGGACAGACGGATACAGGACGGTGCCAGGCCAGGCGATGCGGCCCGGTCGGCGTGAAGCGGGCGGGGTCATGCGGACGGGAGGCGTTCGACGGCAGCCCGGGCGCCGGCGATGTTGCGGGCGGTCGGGCCGAGCTCGAGCTCGGCGAGCGGCCCGGCGGCGTAGAGCCCGGGCGCCCACTCCAGCGAGCAGGCGAGGCAGGGAAAGCCGCACGGCGCCAGTGGCAGCCCCTCCGCCTCGGTGGCGGCGTCCAGCCACGCCCCGCCCGGGCGCGCCGCCTCGAAGCCCGTCGCCAGCACAACACGGTCGACGGTCATGGCCGATGTCGGCTCGTCGGGTTGATGGAGGGCGAGCCGGATGGCGCCTTCCGACCCCACCTCGACCGGCGCCGCCTCGGCGGTCACGTGCCACAGCCCGTGCCACTGGGCGGCCTGCTGGAGTCGGCGGAGCACGTCGGGCGGGACCGAGCCGCGATATCGTGCGCCGTTGATCGCCCGACGCCGGGCCACCACACACGGCTCGTCGAGAAACGCGTCCATGTGCTTCGGGCCGAGCCAGCCGGGGTCGGCGTCGAACTGGTGCACCCGCGCCGTGTGCCGCGACACCAGCACCGTCGGACCCCGCTGCGCGAGCGTCGTCGCCGCCTGCGCCGCCGAGATCCCCCCGCCGACCACGGCCACCCGCTCGCCCTCGGCCACCGAGGACCGGTCGAAGCCGGGCTCGAAGAGATGGTTCACCCGTCCGCCGGCCTCCCGGAGCCCGCGCGCCCAGCCGGGCCAGCACAGCCGCTCGGTGGTGCCGACGGCCAGCACGACCCGCCGGGCGTCGAGCGCCCCCGCCTCGGTGCTGACCCGCCAGCCTAACGGCGTGCGGCGGAGGCCCGTCGCACGGCCCTGGACGCGGAGCGCGTCGAGGTCGTTCTCCGCCACCACGTGCCGCATGTGCGCCTGGAAGAGCGCGTACGACGGGCGGCTGTAGGGGGGCGTGAACCGCGCGACCGTCTCCGCCTCGCGGGTGTTGGCGAAGCGCTTGAGGCCGTAGGGGTCGAGGTCGATGTGGTGGACGAGGGAGGACCGCATGAAGGCCATCCCGGTGTTGGCCGTCTGGCGGGACCAGAGGGCGAGGGGAGTGGAGTGCGGGTCGAGCACGCGGACCCGGTCGCGGGGCCAGCCGAGGCGGGCGGTGAGCGCGAGCGAGAGGTGGGTGCCGTGGACACCGCCCCCGATCACGAGCCAGTCGAGCGGAGGGCTAGACATGAGCGGGGGCGAGGGCGGCATGGAACGTGGCATCGAGCGCGTCCGTGTCGAGCGTTCCGGCAGCCCCGAGGACGGCGATGCGGCTCGCGCCGGGCGTCCAGTCCTCGGGCCACGCGTCGAGGGACCGGTTCGAGAGCATCCGCCCGACGAGGTGGAAGCGGACCGGGCGTGCGCTCCCGGCGATGGCCACCAGCCCCTTCGCGCGGACCACCTCGGTGGGCAGCCCGGCCAGCGTCCGCCGGAGCGAGGCCACCGAGGCGAACGGCGCGTCGGTCTCGAACGTCCACGTGTCGAACGCGTCGAGGTGGCGCGCCTCGGGGCGCTCGCGGGCGGCGGGGTCGAGGAGGCCGACCAGCACGTCGTCGTCGAGGTCGAGCAGCAGCGACGGGTCGAGGTCGTCGGCGTCGAGCAGCCGCGCCTTCGGGGCGAGGCCGCGCACCCAGTCCTCGGCGGCCCACCGCGCGGCCTCCCCGTGGAGGCCGACCTTGGTCAGCACGACCAGGCTCGCCCCGCTCACCTGCGCCTCGGCGAGCGCCTCGGCGTCGGCCGACGGCCACGCCCCCACCTGCCCCACGTCGACGACCGCCACGACGGCCGCGAGGCGGACGAGCGGCTGCATCCCGCCGGCCATCATGGGCAGCACAATCCCGAGCGGGTCCGAGACGCCGGACGCCTCGACGATGAGGTGCTCGGGCCGCGGGTCGCGCCCGGTGAGCGCCATCACCGCGCTCACGAGCCCGGCCGAGAGCGAGCAGCACACGCACCCGCCCTCGAGGGCGAGGACGGTCGAGCCGCCGGTGTCCAGCTCGCCCGCATCCAGGTTGACGGCCCCGAAGTCGTTGACGATCAGGCCGAGGCGGCGGCCCCGCGCGACGGCGCTCGTCGTGATGGCGTTGACGAGCGTCGTCTTGCCGGCGCCCAGGAAGCCGGTGACGACGGTGACGGGAACGGGGGAGGGGGGCAGCACGGGTCAGGCGACGGCGTCGGTGAACGGGCACTCGTCCCAGGCCTCGTCGCCCGAGTGGATCTCGTCCTCGGTGAGCAGGCACCGGTCGAGGGCCGCGGTGAGGGCCGGCTCGTCGAGGCCGATCCCGATGAAGACGATCTCCTGGCGGCGGTCGCCGAGCCGCTCGTCCCACACCCGCTCGTTCTCGGCGCGCAGGGTGGGGTCCTCGGGCCAGTGCTCGCGCGGGACGTCGGCCCACCACCGCCCGACGGCGTGGTACTGCCGGTGGCGGCCGGCCTGGCTCCAGATCCACATCACCTGCGGCGTCGAGCCGAGCCAGAAGACGCCCTTCGAGCGCAGCACGCCCGGCGCGTCGGGCACGGCCGGCCAGCGGGTCTTCAGGAAGCGCCACAGGCGGACCGGGTGGAACGGCATCCGCGACCGGTACACGAACGAGGCGACGCCGTACTCCTCGGTCTCGGGCAGGTGCTCGCCGCGCATCTCGGCCAGCCAGCCCGGCGCCTCGGCGGCCTCCTCGAAGCTGAACCGGCCCGTCTCGAGGACCTCTCCCAAGGGGACCTGCCCGTGCGTGGCCCCGAGGAGGTGCGCGCGCGGGTTGAGGCGCTTCAGCGCCGCCTCGACGGTCGCCGCCTCCGCCTCGGAGACGGTGTCGAGCTTGTTGAGGATGATGACGTCGGCGAACTCGATCTGGTCGAGCAGCAGCTCGCCGATCGAGCGGACGTCGCCCTCGGTCGCCTCGAGGCCGCGGTCGCGGAGGCGCTCGACCGAGTCGATCTCGTCGAGCAGGTTGCCCGCGTCGACCACCGTCACGAGCGTGTCGAGCCGGGCGACGTCGCCGAGTGACTGGCCGGTCTCGTCCTCGAACGTGAACGTCTCGGCGACCGGCAGCGGCTCCGAGATGCCCGACGACTCGATCAGGATGGCGTCGAAGCGGCCCTCGCGGGCCAGGCGCGACACCTCGACCAGGAGGTCCTCGCGGAGCGTGCAGCAGATGCACCCGTTCGACATCTCGACGAGGCGGGCGTCGGTCCGCTGCAGCGCGGCCTCGCCCTGGCGCACGAGCGAGGCGTCGACGTTGACCTCGGACATGTCGTTGACGATGACGGCGACGCGGCGGCCCTCGCGGTTGGCGAGGACGTGGTTGAGGAGCGTCGTCTTGCCGGCGCCGAGAAAGCCGGAGAGGACGGTGACAGGAATCGGGGTCATGGCGGAGGGAAAAGGAGGGCGAGGCTCGCCCCCGCAAGCGAATGGGGGCGACGTCGCCGAGGCGGGGCATCGGGTCGCGGTGCGTGCGTCGCCCGCCTCGGGGACGCGCGCCGCCCCACCGAGGTGGGAACGGGCGGTCCGAGGGGCCGACGGCGTGGGGAGGGCTTCGACCCGTCCGCATCGACTCGCTCGTTCGGTCGAGGCGGACGACCGCCACGGAGGGCGGGGCCTGCTCAGGCCAGGTCTCCTGAGGCTGGGGCCTCCTCCTCGAAAGGGGATTCCCCTCGCGTACCCGACGTCACCGAGGCGGCGACGTCGAGCGCGGCAGGTTCAGGAGCCGCCCCCTCGGCCGACGGGCCAGGCGGGCGGCAAAGCGACGCGTCAGGCGGCCGGCGGGCCACGCCCCTCCGGCGTGGCGACGTCGGGCGAGACGGCCGGGGCCTCCGGCAGCGGGGCCGACCGCTCGACTCGGGTCGCGGCCGCGTGCGTCGGGAGCGTCGCGGCCTCGGAGCCGTGGACCTTCTGGAGGTGCGCGCAGCCGGGGCACTCGCCCAGGTGCACGTCGGCCTCGGTCGCGAGCGGGACCTCAGAGAGCGCCTCAGGGGGCTCGGCTGGAGCCTCGGAGTGCGCGCACGGCCCGTCGTGGGCGTGGTGGTGGACGGGGGCATGCCCCTCGTCGTGTGCGTGTCCGCCCCCATGCGCGTGGCCGGCCCAGTGCACGGCAGGCGCGACGACGGTGCCCGGGAGGGCCACCCCCAGCAGAATCGCGGCGAACAGGGGACGGAGAGCGTTCACGCGGGAAAGGTACACCGTCGCCAGGCAAGCCTACACGGCCCGGCGGATCAAAAAACGCCCGCCTCGGAGGGGAGGCGGGCGTCGGGAGCGAGACACGGGACTCGAACCCGCGACCTCCACCTTGGCAAGGTGGCGCTCTACCAGCTGAGCTAGTCTCGCATGTCCGCTCGCTGCCGAGCGGGCGCCCAAAGTACGGAGTCTCCGTTCCGGGTGTCAATGCGCCGGTCGCGCTCTTCACCGGGTCTCAGCGGGTGACGGTGAAGCGGTGGGACGTCGCCTGCGTCCCCACTGCGCGTACGACGTAGACACCCACGGCGAAGCCACGGAGAGAGAGCGCAAACGCGGTCGGGCCGGCCGCGATGGGTCCGTCGTGGAGGGTGAGCAGCCGCCTGCCGAGGAGGTCGACGACCTCGATTGTCAGGGTGTCCGGGACCTCGAGGTCGACCGTGACCGTCGCCGCGCGGCGTGCCGGGTTGGGCGAGACGCTGACTCCGACCCGAGGGGGCGTCGGTCCCGGAGCGTCCGAGAGGTAGAACGGGACGACCGCTCCCGGTGCAAACTCGGCGACATACCCGTTTGCGCCGTCCGCTCCTGACACACGTTGCGTCCCCACGCGGGCGTCACCTTGAAACGTGCCGAGGACGAGCCCGTCGCCGTACCAGCCTCGGCTGTCGACCGCTCGGACTCCGTCTTCGCCAGCGCCGCCCATCGACACCACGGCATACGGCCGGTCGAACTCGAAGGTCAGCATCAACCCGTCTGCTCCACCCCTGGACGGCAGGGCGAGCGAGTCTCCATCGGGAAGATGGACGAATGCAGGACCGCGGTAGACGCCCGAAGCCATCACGACGGAGCTGAGAATGTCTCCGTAGGAGCCCTCGCCGAACGTGACGTCGGTTGCTGTGTCCGCCTCGGGGCCGCCGATCTGGAGCGCTCGAATTGTGCGCCCTTGGCGCCAGCGCTCGGCGAAGCCGACGACGAAGCCGTCGGTCTCTCCGGCGCTCACGATCTCAACCGTGTCGACCGTGAGGGTGTCCTCGAACGAGCCTGCCACAACGAGCGACCCGAGGCTCAACGAATGGTCCGAGACGGCTACGCCTGTGACGAGGTCCTCTCCGGGTCCGCCCAGGTGAAGGGCGCTTGCGATTGCAGACGCCCCCTTGTAGGAGAGCGCGAAGGCGTCGGTGCCGCCGCGGCTGACGAAGGTGGTGTCTCCGAACGGCACGGCGTCCTCGAACGTCCCGGCGACGGCGAGGCGATGGCCGTCCGGCCACGGGAGCGCGAAGCTCACGTCCCGGACCGCGTCCCGCCCGGGACCGCCGTAGGTGAGAAGGTCGAGGAGCGCACCGTCCGCGTCGAACCGTGCGACGAACCCGTCGGAGGCTCCACGCGAGGTCGCCGAGGATGGGGCCGACTCGCCCCACGTCGCATGCCCTTCGAACGAGCCAGCCAGGGCAAGGGCCCCCTCGGCGTCCACGTCGACGCTCAGGCCTTGGTCGTTGGCCTCTCCTCCCACGTTCTGACTCCACATCAGGTCCCCCTCGGGAGAGAACCGGACGACGAAGGCGTCGGCGCCACCGCGGGAGGTGAGGGTCGTGTCCGGAAGCGAGCCGCCGTCGATGCGCAACGGCCCGGTGAACGAGCCGGAGACGACGACGTGCCCGCCCGGATCGATCGCGATCCCCCCCGAGGCGGCATGTCCGAGGGCCGACCCGAGCTGGCGTGCCCACTCGGGGGTGCCGGTCGCGTCGATCTGAACGACGAAGACCGCCCGCGCGTCTCCCGTCGCCCGTGCGTCGAGGGCGACGTCCCCGAACCGCGCCTCGCCTGCGAACGTGCCCACGATGGCGCTTTGGCCTTCCAGGCCACCCGCGATCCCGTCGCCCACCTGGTCTCCAGCGCCGAGCGACACCCACGACGGCGTGGGGTCGGTGACGAAGGGCTGTGCGACCGAGGGAAGAGCATGGACGAGCGCGAGGATGAGCAGGACGGTCCGCATCGGGCATCGGGTACCTTCGCCAGTCACGATACCACGTTCGACCTCTGTGCCGCCCTCGCCCTGGACCACGCTCGCCTCCCGCACGCTCCTCGACCGGCGGTGGCTCACGCTCCGCGAGGACCGCGTGCGCCTCCCCAATGGGCACGTCATCGACGAGTTCCACGTCCTCGAATACCCCGACTGGGCCTGCGTGCTGCCGCTCACCGAGGCGGGCGAGGCGGTCCTCGTCGAGCAGTACCGCCACAGCGTGGGCACGGTGAGCCTCGAGTTCCCGGCGGGCGTGATCGACCCGGGCGAATCGGCCGACGCGGCCGCCCGGCGCGAGCTGCGCGAGGAGACCGGCTACGCCGCCCGGTCGTGGCGCCGCCTCGGGAAGCTGGCCGTCGAGCCCGGCCGCCACACCAACTACGGGCACCTCTACGTCGCCGAGGGCGCCCACCGCGTCGCCGAGCCCGACCTCGACGCCTCGGAGGACATCGCCCTCCGCCTCGTGCCGGCCGCCTCGTTGCCGGCGCTCGTCGAGGCGGGCGAGATCGTCCACGGGACGCACGCGGCGCTCGTGTTCTGGGCCGCCTCGCTGGGGCTCCTCGAACCCTGACCTGACGCCGACGTATATCTCTACACATATATCGATCACATCATGCAGAAAGAGCAGCAGACCCTCCTCGTCAGCGTCAACGTCGAGGAGCACGACGACCAGGACGCCATCCTCACCAAGATCGGCGCCACGATGGACGGGGGCTGGACGGTGATCCAGGCCATCCCCGTCTCGGGCGAGGAGGCCAGCCCCGGCGGCGACGCCGAGGACTTCATGCGCCACCAGGTGACGGTCGAGCGCGAGATCGACGGCGACAACGTGGTCGTCGGCGCCGACCGCGACGACGCGGCCAAGCTGAAGGACGTCGGCCAGGTCTCCGCCGCCTTCGACGGCCCGCTTCCTGAGGAGGGAACGGGGAGCTAGGGAACGAGGAACGAGCAGAGCCTACAGACAGGAGTCTGCTCGTTCCCCATTCCCCGACGGGCTAGCGCCGCGTTGCCCGGTAGCCCGCCTCGGTGAAGGCGGCGACGGCGCGGTCCGCCTCGGGGCCGGTCGCGAACCCGAACCGGAAGGTGCCGGTGACGCCCTCGCGGATCCGCAGGAGCTCGGCGTCCTTGAGGTTGAGGCCCGCCTCGGCGATGACGCCGGTGAGGGCGTGGAGAAAGCCCGGCCGGTCCTCGGCCCATACCACGACGTCGGCGAGCGGGGCGAGGAAGCCCTTCGACGACGTCGGCAGGTCGGCACGTGTGCGGCCCGACGCCTCGAACAGACGCCCCACCGAGGCGGGGTCGGCGTCGATCCGCGCGCGCAGCGCCCCGAGGCGGCCCGCGAAGCGGTCGAGCACGTCGGTCACCGCCTCGGCGTTGTCGCGCAGGATCGGCCCCCACATCGAAAACGGCGAGCCGGCGATGCGCGTCATGTCGCGGAAGCCGCCCGCCGCCAGCCCGAGCGCGTCCGGCCCCGCGTCCGCCGCCTCGGCGACGAGCGCGACCGCGAGGAGCTGGGGGAGGTGGCTCACGGTCGCCGCGACGACGTCGTGGCGGTCGGCCTCCATCACGACCGGCCGCGCGCCGACGGCCGCGACCAGCCACAAGGCCTCTGGCGCATAGACTGCGAGGTCGTCCACGCCCCGAGGCGGCGTGAGCACGTAGGCGGCGTTCTCGAACAGCAGCGCGTCGGCGCTGCCGGGCCCGCCCACGGCCGCGCCGGCCATCGGGTGCCCGCCGACGACGCGCACCGCCTCGGGGAGGGCGTCGGCGGCGGCTCGCATCACCGACCCCTTGACCGAGCCCACGTCGGTGACGAGCGCGCCCGGCACAAGGTGCGGGCCGATCTCGCGGAGGAGCCCCGGGATGGCGTCGAGCGGGGCGGCCAGGACCACCAGGTCGGCCCCGGCGACGGCCTCCGGCCCCGAGGCGGCCGCGCGCGAGAGGGCGCCCATCGCGAGCGCCGCCTCGACGTGCGACGGATTGGCGTCGGTGCCGACGACCTCGACCTCGGGATGGCGCCGGCGGACGGCGAGGCCCAGCGACGCGCCGATGAGGCCGGTCCCGAGCAGGGCGAGGCGAGACGGACCCGGAGGCACAGTGCGGGGGTTGGGGAGAGGTCCCGCAGTCTACCCCCGATGCTCTTCCCGATCAGCGACGACGACCGCACCCTCGACGGCCCCGCCTACGCCACGATCCTCATCCTGGCGCTCAACGTCGTGGTGTGGGGCTACCAGCTCGCCGAGCCCGCGTTCACGTACGCCTGGAGCGTCGTCCCGGCCGAGATCACCTCCGGCGTCGACCTCGTCAACGACCGGCCGATCCCCGAGGTGGACCCGAACGTGCAGATCCGCTCGGCCGCCGACATCCCCCAGCGCGACGGACCCGGCGACGGCGCGCCGCTGATCTACCTCACCATGATCTCGGCCATGTTCATGCACGGCGGCTGGGGCCACATCGGCGGCAACATGCTCTACCTCTGGATCTTCGGCGACAACGTCGAGCACCGGTTCGGGACCGGTCCGTTCGTGCTCTTCTACCTCGTCAGCGGCATCGTGGCGACGATCACGCAGGTGGCGATGGGGCCGGACGGGCTCGTGCCCAACCTCGGGGCAAGCGGTGCCTAATGAGCTGATCTCGCGTGATGAGGGATTGCATTGTGATTTCGCCTGCTTACTATACAATGAGCATTTACAAAATAAATTACCAGTAGAAAAAGTTACTGAAATCATTACAGATGCAGTAGCCATAGAAAAAGAGTTTGTCACAGACTCACTGCCTGTTAAGCTTATTGGGATGAATGCGGATCTGATGACGCAGTACATTGAATTTGTAGCAGACCGGCTTTTGGTA
>JBCCQJ010000160.1:0-10325 GCA_039024395.1 Bacteroidota bacterium
CCCACGAGCGCTCGCCCGCCGCGCGTGGCGACCGACCACCCGAAGTAGTCGCCGGCCGCGCCCTCGGGCGAGGTCAGCTTGGTCGGCGCGCCGCCGTCGAGGGGGAAGACGTAGGCCGCGCCGGCGTCGTCGCCGGCCTGGTCGTCGAACGGCGCGCCGGCCACGAGGCGGTCGCCGTCGAGCGCGACCCCGATGCCCAGGTTGTCGCCCGCGTCGGCGTCAGGCGCCGTGAACGTGCGGGCGAGCGCCCCGGTCGCGGCGTCGAACACGTAGGCCGCGCCGCGCCCGCTGTCGCGTCCGTAGGCGCCGACGGCCACGTGCGTGTCGGAGAGGTCGACCGACCACCCGAAGCCGTCGCCCGCCTCGGCGCCGGGCGCCGCGAGCGTGGCGTCGAGCGCCCACCCCGAGGCGGTGCGCTGGAACACGTAGGCCGCGCCGCGCTGGCCGTCGTGGTGGGTGCCGCCGACGAGCGCGCGGTCGGCGTCGAGCGCGACGGCCACGCCGAAGTAGTCGCCGGCGGCTGCGTCATCGGGGACGAGCTTGGCCTCCTCGGCCCAGCCCGCCTCGGTGCGGTGGAACACGTAGGCCGCGCCGCTGGACTCACCGGCCGGGTCGGCGGCCGTCGCCCCGAGGAGGGCGCGGTCGCCCGAGAGGGCCACGTCGTAGCCCAGGATGTCGCCCTGCGCGGCGTCGGCGCTCGTGAGCGCGGCCGTCTCGGCCTGGACCGCCACGCGCGAGGCGTCCTGCGCCGCCGCCTCGGGGGCAGCGGCCAGGAGGGCGGCGAGCAGGAGTGGAGAGACGAAGCGCACGGGGATTCGGCGAAGCCGAAAGGGGCGGAGTGTGAGCCGTGCGGCCCACAAGATCACCGTTCTTTACAAGCTACCGTTCACCCCGCCGTTTCGTCGCCCCTCGGCGACGCCATCCCGCTCCGGACAACACTGGACCTCACCGAGACACCGTGAGCGACCGCGTCCGGACCTCGCCCCCGGCCACGAGGCGGACGAGGTAGGACCCGGCCGGGAGGGCAGAGGCCGCAATCAGAGCCTCGTGGCGGCCGGCTCTCTGCGGAGCGTCCACGAGGACCGCGACCTCGCGCCCGAGCGCGTCGTAGACCGCCAGTCGCACCGGACCCGCCTCGGCGAGGCCGTACGGAACGGTCGTCCCCGAGGCGGACGGGTTGGGGTACGCCGTGCCGAGCGCGAGCGCCACCGCCTCGGGGCCGCCGCCGTCCGACACCACGCGCGCGCTCGTCACCGTGCTTCCCGCAGGACCTGTGACCCGGACGGTGTAGGCGTCCTCGGTCCCCAGGAAGCCCGCCACGACCAGGGTGTAGTCGCCGGCGGCGAGGTCGAGGGCGAGACCGCTCCCGATCGTCTCGTTCCCCACGCCGAGGAGGTTGGCGCAGGCGTCCGCCGGGTCGAAGGCGCCGGCGTAGACCAGCAGCACCGTGTCGTCGGTGTCCGGAAGCGTCTGGACGGCTTCCGCGATGCCGAGGTCGTGGCGCCCGGCGGTGTCGGTGCGGAGGTCGGTCTGCTCGTACGGCTCGGCGAGGGCGCCCACGTCGCACATCCCCGGCGTGGAGCCGAAGAGCGGGAGCGAGGCGGCCGGCGCACCTGCCGTCGTGCCTCGCACGTCGAGGACGTTCGCCTGCGCCCGCGCACTCGTCCCCGAGGCGGCGAGGGCGACCGAGGCCAGGACGGCGAGAGCGAGCGACCGAAGCATGGGGCTACGTGCGCGAAGGGAAGATGCCCGTCAGGGCGATGGAGTGGTAGACCCCGAGGAACGGGGGCACGTTGTCGTGCGCCTCGCCTCCGCCGGTGGACCCGACCGCCGCCGTGCCGCGGCTTCCGCCGGCTGCGAGGCCCGCCGCCTCGGTGCCGGTCCCGCGCACCTGGACCTGTGCGGCGTCGTGGCTGTGCGCGGGGACCTGGGCCGCCGTGAGCGTGACCGACTCGGCGCCGCCGCGTTCGCCGAGCCGGCGCGGCGTGAGCCCCGGCCCGCTGCCAGGGTGCATGGCGAATCGCCCCCGGAGGTCAGGGAGGGCGAACGTCGTGCGCCCGTCGCCGCCGAACGTCGTCCCGAGGAGGGAGAAGAGGGCCTGGTTTTGTGCGATGCTGAGCACCTGCCCGTCGCAGTGCGCCCAGCCGACCGGCGGGAAGTTGAACCCGGCCAGGATGATGGTCCCGATGAAGGGGTCGGTGACCGCGGGCTCCCGGTCGAGCGGGCGCCCCTGCGCGTCGACGAGCGTGCCGGGCTCGATCCCGAACGCCGCGGCCCGCGCCTCGACGTCGGCCCACGCGGCCGGGGCGAGCAGGGTGCCCCCGGCGACGGCTCCGGCCCCGGCGACGAACCGGCGGCGGGAGATGGGCGGTTGCGCCAGCGGAGGCGTGGACCGGGTGCGGAGGAGAGAGCGAAACCACGCCATGGAGCCGGGGGCAGAGGGGAAGGCATAGTAGCAGGCACGCCTCAAAGACGCCAGGCTGGATCGCCGACGGCCGCGACTGCCTCGGGACATGCTTCACCGCGCCTCCCCGGTCGCCTCGGTAGCTTCGCGGGCTCACTCTGAGCCGCTTCATTGCGGGTCGCCGCCATGCCTGAGATTCCTCGCGACCGCCACGCCACGCCCGCCGTCCCCGAGGCGCCCCCCGCGGCCCCTGTCGGCTCGGCCTACGACCCCGAGGCGGTCGAGCAGAAGTGGTACGCCTACTGGGAAGAGGGCGGCTTCTTCCACGTCGACCCTGACGAGGTCCTGGAGGAGGGCAAGACGCCGTTCGTGATCCCCATGCCGCCGCCCAACGTGACCGGCCGGCTCCACATGGGCCACGGGCTCCAGGACACCGTGCAGGACCTCCTCATCCGCCTCCGCCGGATGCAGGGCGACGCGGCGCTCTGGATCCCCGGCATCGACCACGCCGGCATCGCGACCCAGAACGTGGTCGAACGGACGCTCAGGAAGGACGGCGTCGACCGCAAAGAGCTCGGCCGCGAGGCGTTCCTCGAGCACGTCTGGGCGTGGAAGGAGGAGTACGGCGACATCATCCTCCAGCAGAAGCGCCGCCTCGGGGACTCGTGCGACTGGCGCTACCAGCGGTTCACGATGGACGAGGGCCTGAGCCGCGCCGTGCAGGACGTCTTCGTGCGGCTCCACGAGCAAGGCCTCGTCTACCGCGGCGAGTACCTCGTCAACTGGGACCCCGACAACCAGACCGTCATCTCGAACGAGGAGGTCGACAACGTCGAGCGGCCCGGCCACCTCTGGCACGTCGAGTACCTCTTCCCGGACGGCCCCCGAGGCGGCCGCCGCGGCATCACGATCGCCACCACACGGCCCGAGACGATCCCGGCCGACACCGCCATCGCGGTCCACCCCGAGGACGAGCGCTACACGGATCTCGTCGGGCAGACCGTCCTCGTGCCGGGCGTGGGGCGCGAGATCCCGATCATCGCCGACGCCTACGTCAAGCCCGAGTTCGGCGCCGGCGCCCTCAAGGTGACCCCGGGCCACGACGAGAACGACTTCCAGATCGGCAAGCGCCACGGCCTCGCGACGCTCTCGATCATGAACCTCGACGGCACGCTGGGCGAGGCGGCCGGGCCGTACGCCGGGCTCGAGCGCTTCGAGGCCCGCACGGCCATCGTGGCCGACATCGAGGCGGCCGGGCAGCTCGTCGAGACCGAGGACTACCCGCACACGATCCCCATCTCGTCGCGCTCGAAGGCCGTCATCGAGCCGCTCCTCTCGCCGCAGTGGTACGTGGCGATGGAGCCGCTCGCGACGCGCGCCCTCGAGGTGGTCGACGACGGCACGATCACGTTCCACCCCGCGCGGTGGGCCAACGAGTACCGCCGCTGGCTGGGCGACATCCGCGACTGGCCCATCAGCCGCCAGCTCTGGTGGGGCCACCGGATCCCGGTCTGGTACCCGGTCACCGAGGCGGGCGAGCGGGACGAGGCCAACTTCGTTGTCAGCGTGGACTCTCCGGGCGAGGGCTACGTGCAGGACGAGGACGTGCTCGACACGTGGTTCTCGTCGTGGCTCTGGCCGTTCGCGACGCTCGGCTGGCCCGACGAGACGGACGCGCTCAAGGCGTTCTACCCCGCCTCGGTGCTCGTCTCGGGCTACGACATCCTGTTCTTCTGGATCGCCCGGATGATCATGGCCGGCACACACGTCACCGACGAGGTGCCGTACACCGACGTGTTCATCACCGGCATGATCAAGGACAAGCAGGGCCGGTGGATGTCGAAGTCGCTCGGCAACGGCATCGACCCGCTCGACATGATCGAGACCTACGGGGCCGACGCCGTCCGCTTCACGCTCGCCAAGCTGTGCGCCCAGGGCCAGGACATCAAGCTGGACCCCTCCACCTTCGAGGGCGGCCGCAACTTCGCCAACAAGATCTGGAACGCGAGCCGCGTCTTCGGCCGCTTCGTGGAACGTGACGACACGGGGCGCCCCACCGAGGACCTCCGCCGCGAGCGGCCCTTCGCGGAGCTGACCCTCGCCGAGCGCTGGCTGCTCACGCGCCTGCACGACACCGTCGAGGCGGTGACGGCGTCGCTGGCCGCCTTCCGCATCTCCGAGGCGGCCCAACTGGCCTACGACTTCGTCTGGCGCGACTTCTGCGACTGGTACCTCGAGGTCTCGAAGGCCCCCGCCGGCGAGGCCCCCGACCGCGACTCGCTCGCGCTCTCGACCGAGGTGTTCGAGCAGATCCTGGGCCTGCTCCACCCGTTCATGCCGTTCGTCACCGAGGAGCTGTGGTGGACGCTCCGCCCGCGGCAGCCCGGTGACGCCTGCATCGCGAGCGCGTGGCCTACGCCGTCGGCCGACGAGATCGACGCGGCGGCGGTGGCCGACTTCCAGACCGTCCAGGACGTCGTGACGGCCATCCGCCAGGTGCGCGCCCAGTACAACGTGCCGCCGTCGCAGCGCATCGAGGCGGTGGTCGCGACGGGCGACCGCTACACGGCCGAGTCGCTCGAGCGCGCCCGCGACTACGCCGAGCGCCTCGCGGGCCTCGGCGCCCTCGAGATCGGGGTCGGCCTCGACAAGCCGGCCGCCTCGGCGACGGTCGTCGTGGGGCCGCATGAGGTCTACGTGCCGCTCGCCGGCATGATCGACCTCGACGTCGAGCGCGCCCGCCTCGGCAAGGAGATCGAGGCCAAGCGCCAGTTCCTGGGGGCGGTCGAGAAGAAGCTCCGCAACGAGGCGTTCACGAGCCGCGCCCCCGAGGCGGTCGTCGAGAAGGAGCGCCAGAAGGCGGCCGACGCGAAGGCCGAAATCGAGGCCCTGGAGGCCAATCTCGCCGATCTCGGCTAAACCCCCGCCTCGGGGCGTTGACTGCGCCCCCGGACCCCCACCGCCATGATCCGCCTCGCTGCGCTCGTCGTCCTCGCCCAGCTCGCCGGCTGCGCCGCCTCGGAGCCGGCCGTCGACCCGTCGCCGCCGCTCTTCACCGGCGGCCCGGCGGCCGAGCGGCCCGACGCCCTCGACGAGGCCAAGGCCCAGTGGGAGGCCGCCGGCCTGGACGACTACCGCCTCACGCTGTCGCGGTCGTGCTTCTGCCCGGCGCCCGACTACACCGGCCCGTTCGACGTGACCGTCCGCGACGGGAGCCTCGCGGAGGTCCGCCTCGAGGGCGCCGTCGTCGAGACCGAGCGCGGGATGACGGTCGCGGGCCTGTTCACCCTTCTGGAGGAGGCCTACGCGCGCGGCGCGGCGACCGTCGACGTCACGTTCGACCCCGAGGCGGGCTTCCCGACGGCCGTCTACATCGACTACGACGTGCAGATCGCCGACGAGGAGATCGGCTACGGGGTCTCGGACCTCGAAGCGCTCTGAGCGGCGGGGAGCGCAGGCGGCCCTCCCATCGCCAGGAATGGGGAGAATGGGAAGAGAGGAGGGAATGGGGAGATCAGGCCGCCCCGCGAGTCCCTCGTCCTCGTCAGCGAATTTCGGCCGATCGAGCCGGCCCGGCCTCACAGGATGCGTCGCCGTCTCTGCCCGAGCGACCCTTTCCTCTCCCCCCATTCCCCCCTTTCTCTCCCCTCCGTCGAGCGGGAAACGAAGTCAAAACGCGAGCGCGGCACGGGCGACATCCCCGGTCCCCCTCCTGCTTTCCCGAGGGGCTTGCCGGTTTCTTCGCCGTCCCCGAAGGTTCTCCTCAGGCACGAAAGCAGCAGGAGCCGTTGTTTGGAAGCCAACGAACGCCCCACACGTGCTCCGACTCCTCTCTCTCGTCGCTCTCGTCGCCCTCGCCGGGTGCAGCGAGCAGGTCCTTCAGGCCAACGTCCACGACCTCAAGCTCCAGCGGCGGGGCTCGGCCTACCCCACGCTGACCGGCTACGTGGTCAACCAGAGCGACGCGCCGATCACCTCGGCCGACGTGTCCGTGACGCTCTACGACGCCGACAACCGGCCGCTCGAGGACGTGATGGTGCAGGTCCGCAGCATCCCGGCCGGCGACACGGCGCGCTTCGAGCACCGCCTCGATGTGGAGGCCGGAGGGGCCAAGCTGAAGTACCTCTCGGCGAACTAGCGCAAACGGTAGGTGCGTTGTTCGTGGGGCGTGGGGCGGAGGTCCACTCACGGCACGCCGCATCGCACAGGCCCCTACGTCCAACGGCCCACGCCCCAGACGGAGATCGACAACCGTCCTGCCTGCCGCTCTAAGTTTGCCTCTGGCCCCTCGTCCTCGCGGTGACTCCGGATCCGGACCGCCTCGGGGGCTCCGATTCGCCCGCCCCGAGGTGGAACAGCGCCGGAGGTGACGCCTAGCACCGATCCCTGATGCCGCCGCCCGTGACCCCTCGCGCCTACCTCACGTCCCGTCCGCTTTCGTTCGGGCACCACCTCGACCAGTCGTGGGGCGTCGCGTGGATGAAGGCGGCCCTCCGGCGCGCCGCCGAGACGCACGGCGTGCCCGGCGTCGACCGGGCCGCCCGCATCTACGACCTCCTCGAGCGGAAGACCAACATCGAGCGCCGCGTGACGGCCCTCGACGACTACACGCACCTCGACTGGGACCGGATGCGGCTCCACGCGCCGCCGCCCCTCGGCGACGGGCAGGCCGCGACGGCGGGGCGCCCCTGGCACGAGGCGCCGCTCGCGGGCCGCATGGCCGTCTTCGCCGAGACCGCCGACGCCCTCGCCCAGGACGCCTTCGCGGCCGATCCCGAGGCGCCGGACGCGCTCTTCCAGGTGAGCTGCACCGGCTACGACAGCCCCAGCGCCGTCCAGCGCATGGTCGTCGACCGCGGATGGGGCGACCGGACCCGCATTCTCAGCATCGGCCACATGGGCTGCTACGCCGCCGTGCCGGCCGTCGCGGCCGCCGCCGACGTGGTGCAGGCGACCGCCGCCCGCCGCGCCCTGGCGGTCCCCGAGGCGGACGCGGCCTCCGAGGCAGAAGGCTCCGAGGCGGACGCGCGGGCCTCGATCCTGCTCGTCGAGCTGTGCACGCTCCACCACGTCCCGGCGACGACCGACCCCGAGCAGATCGTCCAGCAGTGCCTCTTTGCCGACGGCGCCGCCCGCCTCGACGTGACCGCCCAGCCCCCCGCCTCGGGGGCGCACTTCGCGCTCCTGGACCATGTCGAGACGATCCTCCCCGACACGCTCGACCAGATGACGTGGCGGCCGGCCGAGGTCGCCTTCCGGATGACGCTCAGCCGCGCCGTGCCCGACCACATCCGCGCCACCGTCGCGCCGGCGCTCACGGGCTTCCTCGCGCGGAGCGGGCTCGGCATCGAGGACGTCGACCTGTTCGCTGTCCACCCGGGCGGGCCGCGCGTGATCGAGAGCACGGCCGAGGCACTGGGGCTCGCCGACGACCGCGTGCGCCACAGCCAGGCCGTCCTCCGCGACCGCGGCAACATGTCGTCGACCACGCTCCCCCACATCTGGGCCGCCATCGCGGACGACGACGACGTGCCGGCCGGCGCCCTCGTCTGCTCGGTCGCCTTCGGGCCGGGCCTGACGGTGACCGGCAACCTCCTCCGCAAGGGCGGCTGATGGCCGAGGTCAACAATGCGTTCTACGACGACCTCGGGGAGCGCTGGTACGAGGGCGACGACCACGCAATCGCGCTCCTCCGCGTCGAGAGCTACCTCAAGCTCGGCTACACGTTCGAGGTGCTGCGCACGCACCGCATCGAGGCGGGCTCCCGCGTGCTCGACGTTGCCTGCGGCGCCGGCCTCGTGACGCTGCCGATGGCGACGGCCGGCTACCGGATGGAGGGCGTCGACCTGGCCGAGAACGCCCTCGACGTCGCCCGGCAGCGCGTGCCCGAGGGCGCCGACGCCACGTTCCGCCTCGGGGACGCCCTCGCCCTCGACGCCGAGGCGGACACCTACGACGCCGTCCTCCTGCTCGACATGCTGGAGCACGTCGAGGAGCCGGGGCGCGCCATCGCCGAGGCGGCCCGGGTCGTCCGGCCCGGCGGCGTGGTCGTGTTCAACACGTTCAACCAGACGCCGCTGTCGTGGCTGGTGGCGGTCCACGGGTTCAAGTTTGTCGTGCCCGAGGCGCCGGAGCACCTCCACGTGTACCGCCTGTTCATCCCGCCCGAGTCGCTGGAGCAGATGTGCACCGATGCGGGCCTCGACGTGGTGGACGTGACGGGCGTGCGGCCCCGCCTCGACGGGGCGTTCTGGCGGTCGCTCCGCCGCCGCCGCGTCGACCCGGACTTCCGGTTCCAGCGGACCGCCTCGACGGCCGTGGGCTACATGGGCGCAGCGGTGCGGGTGGGGTAGGGCGCCGCCTCGGGGGCGCGCCGAGGCGGGAAGAGGGACGCCTGAAGCCCCGCAACGGTCCGTTTAGACTGCGCGCTTACAACCTGAAGAGACGTCTGGATCTATTATGCCGCACGCGTGCTGCGTTTCGGGCGCCCGACGGGGCTTCAGGCCGCGTCCGATCCACTGAAGTTCTGGTTCTGCAGCGCTACAACCGGGCTGAAGACGGATGAGGAGGCTTCTCGCATCGCCGGAGGGATGAGGTTACCTGAGTACTTCTCCGTTTAAGACACTTAAGGAGGCCGCGATATCGAAAGTGAGTTCTCTCGCTCTCCCATGCTCCGTCTCGCACTCCTCGCTTGTCTCTCCTTCCTCGCCTTGCCGGTCTCTGCACAGCAGGCCCAAGAGTCCAGTCAAGACCAAGCCGCCGACGCACAGAAGTCCGAGGTCGACTGCATGATCAATGTCGGTGCTCGCATTGGCTCCGACGCCCAGGCGTACTACCTCAAGCCCCGCGAGTTTGGAGGTGGGGCAGGCAGCTTCGACGACCTCTCTCTGGCAGCAATCGAGTTCTCAGTCGATGATGTCGGGCGGCACATCCGCTCGTCCTGCGACGGCACAGGAACGCAGATATTCACATTGGCCAAGAGTGACGCAGGCATCACCATCAGGGGTACCAGCGACCAATCCGACCGAATCGTCTGGGTTGTCGTCACTGGACCGGACCAGCACAACTTGGCTGTCAGGGTCACCCAGCCCTAAACAGGACGGTCGGCTGCCCGCTGAAACGGCATTTCAGGGGGTCTCAACTGCGCCTCGTGCTCTGACTACGAGTGAAGCGTCCGCGCTGCAGAACCAACCGCTGCAGGCCGACAGCACGCACGAGCGTCCTTGCCTCGTCCGAGCGGCGGTGTCTACGTTGCCTCGTCCACACCGCCAGTCGTCAGCGTGCTGCGGCTGAGCGGTCAACTGTTCTACCGCGTTCGAGCGCGTATAACCCAACCACCAAACGATATGCGCCTCCTCCTTTTGGCTTTTCTGCTCGTACCGCTCTCTCTCACGACCGCCGAGGCACAGGAGAGGAGCTACGAACGAAACACCGCGAACCCAGACGGATCGGAACTCTACGCCGTGTTCTTCACCCAGAGCACCTGTATCTGGAGCAACCGCGAGGGGTTCGATCAGACCGTGGAGCGTGCAAAGACGATGCTTGCTGACCAAGCCGATGAGAATGATTTGGCTTTCGCTGTGCGAGGTGTCGTACTCGACTGGGACCCTCGTGCCGGAGTGGACTACCTGCTAGGCCGTTTCGGTCAGTTTGACGAGGTGGCTGCTGGCCGCAACTGGTTTGGGGCAGATGCTGCGGCGTACATCTGGGATGCCGAGGGCGGAGTTCCAGCGTCGCCGCAGTTGATAGTGTTTCGGCGGACGCTGACTCCAACAGACTCGGGCATCGAGTATTCGCCGGGGGAGTTGGTTGCACGTTTCGTCGGAGTTGAGATCGATGCGTTCGTCGAAAACGGGGCTGAGCTTCGTCTAAGTCAAGACGGGCCGTAATGCACACGCGGTAGAACCCGCGGCTGGTATTA
>JBCCQJ010000161.1:0-10279 GCA_039024395.1 Bacteroidota bacterium
CCGGCCTTGATCTGCAGCTTGATGAAGCCGTCGACTTTCTTTGCCATTGAGTGTGCGGTGCAAGCGCCGACGGGGTGAAAGCCGGCTCCCGCGCAGGGTTGGTGAGGCCGCCCGCCCAGGCCGGGCGCACGCGGCGAGCGAAGAAACTAGCCCCGCCTCGGGGCCGAACTCGGCCGCGCCGGAGGCTTCGCCAGCGTTTCACTGCCTCCGCCTCGGGGCCCAAGGCGTCACGGCGAGCAGAACCGCTAGCCCTCGTGCTCGACCTGGAGGTAGTCCAGCTCGAGCGGCGTCTTGCGGCCGAAGATCGAGACCATCACGCGGACCTTCATCTTGTCCGGGTAGACCTCCTCGACGAAGCCGGTGAACGTGTTGAACGGGCCGTCGACCACCTTGATCGGGTCGCCCTCCTTGAACGGGATCTCGGGCTGCTCGCCCTTGTCCTCGTCCATCATGCCGAGGATGCGGCTGACCTCGTCGGGGCGGAGCGGGACGGGCTCGCCGTTGGCGCCCAGGAACCCGATCGTCGACGGCGCCCCGCTGATGACCTCCTTCAGGTACGGGTCGACGATGGCCTCGAGGAGGATGTAGCCGGGGAACGAGGTCTTCTCGCGCGTCCGCTTCTTGCCGGCGCGCATCTCGAAGACGGTCTCGGTCGGGATGACGATCTGCGAGAGCTTGTCGTCGTACCCGAGGCGGTCGACCTCGCTCTCGAGGTACTCCTTCACCTTCTTCTCGTGGCCCGAGAAGGTGCGGAGGACGAACCACTTGCGGATGGGGGTGCGCGTCGAAGGCATGGGCGGAATCGGAGGAGTCTGCGGCGTGCGGCGGGTGGCTATGCGCCGTAGATGATCCGGAGGACCTGCTCGATGACCTTGTCGGCCCCGAAGATGAAGAGCGCGATCGCGAACGAGGCCGCCAGCGTGAGCGTGGTGTTGCTCAGCAGCTCGGGCCGCTTGGGCCAGTTGACCTTCCGCATCTCCTTGCGGACTTCCTGCACGTAGTTGCCGACCGCCCCGCCGGGCGCCTTCGTCTCTGCTGTCTGCGTCGCCATGTCTCGAGCCGCGCGGTGCGGCGGAATCGGTGTTGGATGGTCGCGGGCCGAACGCGTCGGCCGGGGCACGGGCGGCAAGACTCGAACTTGCAACCTGCGGTTTTGGAGACCGCTGCTCTGCCAATTGAGCTACGCCCGTCTAGCGGACCGCCGGCGCCCCGAAGGACGCCGGCGGCCACAGGAATCTACGTCCCCGCCGGGGCGGGAAGTGTCCGTTTTCCATGGACGCCGGCCCCGAGGCGGAGCGGGCGCCCCCGAGGCGGGCCAGGATTGTTAGTCGAGGATCTTGGACACGACGCCGGCACCCACCGTCCGGCCCCCCTCCCGGATCGCGAACCGTAGGCCCTCCTCCATCGCCACCGGCACGATCAGGTCCACCGTGAACTGCGTGTTGTCCCCCGGCATCACCATCTCGACGCCCTCGGCCAGCTCGATGTCCCCCGTCACGTCGGTGGTGCGGAAGTAGAACTGCGGACGGTACCCCTTGAAGAACGGCGTGTGCCGGCCCCCCTCGTCCTTCGACAGGATGTACACCTCGCACTCGAACTTCCGGTGCGGCGTCACCGCACCCGGCTTCGTGATCACCATCCCCCGCTCGACCGCGTCCTTGTCGATGCCGCGCAGCAGGATCCCGGCGTTGTCGCCCGCCTGCGCCGAGTCCAGCAGCTTCCTGAACATCTCGACACCCGTCACCGTCGAGGTCAGCTTCTCCTCCTGCATCCCCACGATCTCCACCGGGTCGCCCACCTTGATCTCGCCCCGCTCGACGCGGCCCGTCACCACCGTCCCCCGCCCGGTGATCGAGAACACGTCCTCGACCGGCATCAGGAACGGACGATCAATGGCCCGCTCGGGCGTCGGGATGTAGTCGTCGACCGACTGCATGAGCTCCTCCACCTTGGCCACCCACTCGGCCTCGCCGTTCAAGGCGCCCAGGGCGGACCCCTGGATCACCGGCAGGTCGTCGCCCGGGAACTCGTACGACGAGAGCAGCTCGCGCACCTCCATCTCGACCAGCTCCAAGAGCTCCTCGTCGTCGACGAGGTCGGCCTTGTTCATGAACACCACGATGTAGGGCACGCCGACCTGGCGGGCGAGCAGGATGTGCTCGCGCGTCTGCGGCATCGGGCCGTCGGTGGCGGCGACGACCAGGATGGCGCCGTCCATCTGGGCCGCACCCGTGACCATGTTCTTGACGTAGTCGGCGTGGCCGGGGCAGTCGACGTGGGCGTAGTGGCGGCCCTCGGTCTCGTACTCGACGTGGGCCGTCGCGATGGTGATGCCGCGCTCGCGCTCCTCAGGCGCGTTGTCGATGTCCTCGAAGGCCTTGGCCTCGCCGCCCATCTTCTCGGCGAGCACCTTGGTGATGGCCGCCGTGAGCGTCGTCTTGCCGTGGTCGACGTGGCCGATCGTGCCGACGTTGACGTGCGGCTTCGTGCGCTGAAATTGCTCCTTTGCCATGGTCCTGTGGTCTGGATTGGGTGTCTGGTGTGTGCTAGGCGGCGGCCTTGGCGTCGCCGGCGATCTCCTCGGCGATGGACGCCGGGACCTCCTCGTAGTGGTCGAACTGCATCGAGTAGATGGCCCGGCCCTGCGTGTTCGACCGGAGGTCGGTCGAGTAGCCGAACATCTCCGAGAGCGGGACGAAGGCGTCGACGACCTGCGCGTCGCCGCGCTGGCCCATGCCCTCGATCCGGCCGCGGCGCGACGAGAGGTCGCCGATCACGTCGCCCATGTACTCCTCGGGCGTGATGACCTCGACCTTCATGATCGGCTCCATGATGACCGGCTTCGCGCGGCGGGCCGCCTCGCGGAGCGCCATCCGGCCGGCGATCTCGAACGAGAGCTGGTCGGAGTCGACGTTGTGGAACTTGCCGTCGTAGTGCCGGGCCTTGATGCCCTCCATCGGGTAGCCGGCCAGCGGCCCCTGGTCGAGCGCGCTCTCGATGCCCTTCTGGACCGACGGGATGAACTCGCGCGGGATCGAGCCGCCCTTGATCTCGTCGACGAACTCGAGGCCCTCGGTGCCCGGCTCGGCCGGCGAGAACTCGATCTCGACGTGCGCGAACTGGCCGCGGCCGCCCGACTGCTTCTTGTGCGTGTACTTGTGGTCGACCGCCGTACGGATCGCCTCGCGGTACGAGACCTGGGGCTCGCCGACGTTGGCCTCGACCTTGAACTCGCGCTTGAGGCGGTCGACGATGATCTCGAGGTGGAGCTCGCCCATGCCGGCGATCAGGGTCTGGCCCGTCTCGTCGTCGGTGGACACCTTGAACGTCGGGTCCTCCTCGGCGAGCTTCTGGAGGCCCACCGACAGCTTGTCGATGTCGGCCTTCGTCTTGGGCTCGATGGCGATCTTGATGACCGGCTCGGGGAAGTCCATCGACTCGAGCACGACCGGCGCGTCGGGCGAGCAGAGCGTGTCGCCCGTCTTGGTGTCCTTGAGGCCCACGATGGCGCAGATGTCGCCGGCCTTGACCTGGTCGATGTCCTCGCGCGTGTTGGCGTGCATGAACAGGAGGCGGCCCGCCCGCTCCTTCTTCTCGGAGTTGGCGTTGAAGAGCGCGTCGCCCTTGTTGAGCGTGCCCGAGTAGACGCGCGCGAAGGTCAGGCGGCCGACGTAGGGGTCGGTCGCGATCTTGAACGCGATCGCCGCGAACGGCTCGTCGGGGTCGGCCGAGCGCTGGACCATGTCGTCCGTGCGGGGCTTGTGGCCCTCCATCGGCGGCACGTCGAGCGGCGACGGGAGGTAGTCGATGACGCCGTCGAGGAGCTGCTGGACGCCCTTGTTCTTGAACGCCGAGCCGCAGAAGACCGGCGTGATGTCCATCGAGATGACCGCCGCGCGGACGGTGGCCTTGACGTCCTCGACCGGGAGCTCCTCGCCCTCGAGGTACATCATCAGCAGCTCGTCGTTGTGCTCGGCGACCGCCTCGAGGAGGACGATGCGCGCCTTCTTGGCCGCCGGCGCGAGGTCGTCGGGGATGTCGACCTCGTCCCAGGTCGAGCCCTGGGTGGCGTCGTCGAAGATGAACGCCTTGTTGGCGATCAGGTCGATGTGCCCGCGGAACATCTCGCCGTCGCCGATCGGGATCTGCACCGGCACGGCGTTGGCCCCGAGGCGGTCCTTCATCATCTGGACCGCGTTCTCGAAGTTGGCGCCCGTGCGGTCCATCTTGTTGACGAACGCGACGCGGGGGACGTTGTACTTGTCCATCTGCCGCCAGACCGTCTCGGACTGGGGCTCGACGCCACCGACGGAGCAGAACAGCGCGACCGCGCCGTCGAGCACGCGGAGCGAGCGCTCGACCTCGACCGTGAAGTCGACGTGGCCGGGCGTGTCGATGATGTTGATGCGGTGGCCCTTCCACTCGGCGGTCGTGGCCGCCGACGTGATCGTGATGCCGCGCTCCTTCTCCTGCTCCATCCAGTCCATCGTGGCGCCGCCCTCGTGGACCTCGCCGATCCGGTGCGTGCGGCCGGTGTAGTACAGGATGCGCTCGGTCGTCGTGGTCTTGCCAGCGTCGATGTGGGCCGAGATCCCGATGTTGCGGGTCTTGGCGAGCGAAAACGTTTTGCCGGTGATGTCGGCCATGGGTCTGGGGTCTCGTCCGCCTCGGGGGCGGCGGGTGAGGCAGAGTTAGAAGCGGGCGAAGTGGGCGAAGGCCTTGTTGGCCTCGGCCATGCGGTGCGTGTCGTCCTTCTTCTTGACGGCGCCGCCCTCGCCGCGGGAGGCGGCGATCAGCTCGGCCGCGAGGCGGTTGGCCATCGACTTGTCGCCGCGGCTCTTGGCGTACTGGAGGAGCCACCGGAAGGCGAGCGACGTGCGGCGCTCGGGGCGGACCTCGATCGGCACCTGGTAGGTGGCGCCGCCGACGCGGCGGCTGCGGACCTCGACGAGCGGGGCCGCGTTGGCGAGGGCCTTGCGGAAGACCTCGACGCCAGGCTCGCCCGTCCGCTCCTCGGCGAGGTCGAACGCGCCGTAGACGAGGCCCTGGGCCACGGACTTCTTGCCGTCGCGCATGACGGCGGCGATGAACTTGGCAACCGTGACGTCGCCGTAGATCGGGTCGGGGACCGGGATCCGCTTCTCAGCTTGCTTCCTGCGCATGTCAGTGCATCAGTGTTCGGTGGATCAGTGGGCCAGTGGGGATCGCGGCGTCAGCAGGCCGAGCCCCTGACGCACCGCGCACTGACGCACCGGCTTACTGCTTGGGCTTCTTGGCGCCGTACTTCGACCGGCTCTGCCGGCGGTCGGCGACGCCGGCCGTGTCGAGGGCGCCGCGCACGATGTGGTACTTCACACCGGGGAGGTCCTTGACGCGGCCGCCGCGGACGAGCACGATCGAGTGCTCCTGGAGGTTGTGCCCCTCGCCCGGGATGTAGGCGATGACCTCGATGCCGTTCGTGAGGCGCACCTTCGCCACCTTGCGGAGGGCGGAGTTCGGCTTCTTCGGCGTGGTCGTGTAGACGCGGGTGCAGACGCCGCGGCGCTGCGGGTTGCCCTGGAGCGCGGCCGACTTCGAGGTCTGGCGCTTCGGGGTGCGGCCCTTGCGGACGAGCTGGTTGATCGTAGGCACGGCGGTGCGTTCGAGTCGTGAACAGTGGCGCGCGGCGACGGCCGGCGCGGGCGAATCGGAGGGCCAACGTACCCACTTGGCACGCCCTCCCCAATGGCCTGGCCTTCACAATTCCCGCCTGACCGGCCCCTCAGGCCTCCCCGAGCGCGAAGCTTAGATGGAGACTACGCCCTGGTCTAGATCGATTGATCTCGATTCACGACGTCATCACACGGCTTGGAGTCGGTTTCACGCCAGACCGCCTCGGGGCGCCGGGGACGACGGACGACAGACCGCGGACGACGGCCGGAGGTGCCCGTCTCGGGGCGGACCGCCTCCGTAGGCACGAGTCACCTCTCCCCACAGGGGAGGAGGAGAGGGGGGCGACAAACCGACCGCGCACCTGCCCCCGAGGCGGTGTGCCCGATCTCCACCTCGGGGTCGATGCATCCAGACGCGGACAAGCGTACCGGCGACAAGCCCTACGGCAACGCCGGCTCGACGAGCGTTGTCCCGACGGCCTCGCGCGCGAAGGAGCCGAACACGCCGAGGCCGCCCTCCACATTCGTGGTCACGTTCGGGATCTCACCGGGCGACAGCGTCGAGCCCCCGCCCTGGATCGTCTGGGTCTGGACGAAGTCCTGGAACGCCACGTCGAGCGAGACCAGGTTGAGGCGCTGCGGCCCATAGAACCCGAACGCGAGGAAGGGGACCTGGACCAGGATGGTGCCGTCGCCGAGGTCGATGTAGCTCGCCTCGTTGATGACCGGCGACGTTCCGACGAGCGCGTCAACGGTCGGGTCGTCGTCGCAGAGGAGCGTGCCGCCCGCCTCCTCGACGCAGTCGAAGAACCGCTGCACGATCGGCACCGGGCGGAACCGATCCGGGAGGTTGAGGCTCCGGTACTTGGTCTCGCCGTCGACGATCACCGCCTCGTAGTCGTCGGCCGCAAGGGCACGCGTCGACCCGACGAAGGCGGCCCGACGCGCGTCCGTCGACGACTCGGTGATCCGGACCTCCGGCCCTTGGCCGATCCCGTACGGCACCTCGTCGGCCGGCCCCTCGACGACCCGGTATTTCGGCGGGACGGTCGTCTCGGCCGTCAGCACGTCGCCGTCCGGGCCTGTCACGTCGAGGCGGTACGTCCGCTCGGGGAGGACCTGGAGGTCGAACGGGAGCGACGACAGGGGGAGGTACAGCCCCACCTCGGGGCCCGCCTCGTACGGGTAGACGGTCTCGACCGACCCATCGGCGGCGAGGAGCGAGACCGAGACGGTCGCTCCGCTGACGGCCACCGCCTCGGGGTCGAACGGGTCGAGGAGGGGTGCGGTCTCGGACAGGCTGACCGGCGGGAGCGGCTCCTCGGCGCCGAGGAAGGCCGAGACGACAAGCTGCGGCTCGAAGTCGTCGTCGACCGTCCCATCGCACCCGGCGAGGACGAGGGCGACGGCCCCGAGGAGGAAGGACAGGCGAAGCGACATGGATGTAGGGCGTGGGCCTGTAGCGCGTGGGATGTCTTGGTCGGCCCCACGTCCTACGCCCCACGCACGAAACTAGAAGTCGAGCGAGAGCGAGACGTTGGGAAGGATGGGGAGCTGGCGCACCTCGCTGACGTCGACCGGGTTGTCGTCGAAGTCGTAGGTCACGAACCACAGGTTGCGCCGGTTGTAGACGTTGACGAGCTGGAGCTGCAGCTCCGACGCGGCCCCGAAGAGGGAGCCGGTCCGCGTGAACCCGACGTCGACGCGGTGGTAGGGGTCGAGGCGGGCCGTGTTGAGGCCGTTCGAGAACAGGCCGTCGATCGTCCCGTCCTCGAACGGGACGCCCCCGATCGTGTAGCGGGCGGCGGGCGTGGTGTAGGCCTGGCCGGTCGCGTAGGCGCCGGCGACCGTGGCCCGCCAGCCTCCGCCGACGTCGTAGTTGGCGACCACCGTGAGGTCGTGCAGCCGGTCGTACTTGGGCGGGAAGAAGTCGCGGAACGCTGGCTCGTCGGGGTAGCGCCGGCGCGTGACGCCGATCGTGTAGCTGACGAGCCCGGTGAGGCGCCCCAGCCCGCGCTCGAGCAGCACCTCGGCGCCGTAGGCGTAGCCCTCGCCGAAGCGGAACAGCTCGGCGTAGCTCAGGCCAGCCACGTCCTGCACCTCGGGGCGGGTGTCGAAGAGGTCGCGGAGCGTCCGCCCGTAGACCTCGACGTCGAGGCGGTAGGCCGGGCTGAGGTTCGTCTTGAGGCCCAGCACGAGCTGGTCCGACTCCTGCGGCGGCACGCCGACGCCGGTCGTCACCCAGGTGTCGAAGCCCGAGAACGCCTCGTTGGAGATCAGCGACAGGAACTGGTGGTAGCGGCCTGCTGCGGCCTGGACCACGACGTCGTCGCCGAACGTCCGCTCGACCTGGAGCTGCGGCGAGAACCGCGTGTAGGCCGCCGGGACGGGCTCGCGGTCGTCGGTCAGGTCGTCGGTCTCGCTCCGGAAGTACTCGGCGCGGACGCCGCCGGTGACGATCCACCCGTTGCCCGGCCGGAGGCGCCCCTGCACGTACCCCGAGGCGTAGCGCGACGGGTTCTGGTAGTCGGTCTGCGTCGAGCCGTTGAAGGCGCTCTCGAGGCCCAGGTCGAGGACCCCGCCCCACACCCCCGCGCGCGCCTCGAACGTCTGGCTCGGCAGCCACTCGACGTCGGTCCGGAGCGAGTAGTCGGTGATCGTGTTGGGCCGCTCGAAGGTCGTCTCGGCGATCTCGCCCGTGGGGTAGCTGAAGTAGCGGCTCGCGGTCAGGCGCGTCTGGGCGAACGCCGTGCCCGAGAGGACGCGGTTGTAGGCCAGCGACGCCGTCCGGTTGCCGTAGTCGAGGTCGAACTGGGCGTCGTCGCCGAACGGCACCACGACCTGGTCGCGCCCGGCGTAGGCGGCGAGGCTGACGCGGTCGTTGGGCGAGAGGTCGACCGACACCTTGCCGTTGGCGTCGTAGAAGTAGAAGCTCTCCGGGATGCCGTCCTCGTCGAGCTGGTCGCGGAGAACCGCCAGGAGCGGCTCGAGCGTCGAGCGGCGGACGTTGAGCGAGTACGAGCCCACCTTGCCCGGCAGCGGCCCCTCGACGCCGGCGCGGCTCGCCAGCAGGCCCAGCGTCAGGCTGCCGCGCCGCTCGTTGCGGTTGCCGTCGCGGTTGTAGATGTCGATCACGCTCCCGAGGCGGCCGCCGTAGGTCGACGGGTAGGCGCCCTTGTAGAGGCGCACGTCCTTGATCGCCTCGGTGTTGAACGTCGAGAAGAAGCCGAAGAAGTGGGTCGGGTTGTAGACCGTCGTGCCGTCGAGCAGGATGAGCGTCTGGTCGGGGCTGCCGCCGCGGATGTAGAGGGCCGACGAGAAGTCGTTGGCCGCCTTGACGCCGGGCAGGAGCTGGATCGAGCGGAAGAGGTCGGCCTCGAACACCGTCGGGAGCGCCTCGACAAGGTCCATCGACACGTTCTGCACGCCCGGGGCACGCTCCTCCTCGATGGGCTCCTCGGCCTCGACGACCACCTCGCCCGAGACGACGCCCTCCGGCGCGAGCTCGAGGTCGAGGCGGCGCGACTCGCCGGGCTCGAGCGTGATCTCCTCCCGCACGGTGTTGTAGCCGATGTAGCTCACGACGACCGTGATCGTACCCGGCTCCAGCCCGCCGAGCGTGTAGAAGCCCTGGACGTTGGTGGCCGCGCCGCGGCCGGTCCCAGACACCTGGACCGTCGCCTGGATCAGCGTCTCGCCGGTCTCGGCGTCGCGGACGAACCCGTTCAGGGTTGCCGGCTGCGCCTCGGCGGTGAGTGCGCACAGCGCAGCGAGGGCAACGAGGAGAGAGCGGACCAGCATGGCGACGGGGGGCAGCCCGGCGTCAAGCCGGGAGGAGGCGGACGGTTCCGATCCCGAGGTAGGGTTCTGGCGAAATGCCCTGCCGTCCGGCCGCCTCGGGGACGGCCGAGGTCACGCAGATGTTGCACGTCGTCAAGACGATGTTTCTCTTTCCCCCGAGGCGGCCGCCGAAACCACGAGAGCCAGCCCTGAGGAGGGCCCTCGCCTACCGGATCCGGGTGATCGTCGCCCCCTCGGGGCAGAACGTCGCGACGCCTCCGAGCACGCCCGGCTCGGCGGTCGGCGTGTAGGACGTGCCCGCGGTGCCGTTGCTCCACTCGAGGTAGAGCGTGTCGGCGCGGACGGCCCAGCGGTGCACGTCCTCGGCGCGCACCGAGTCGGGGTGCTCGTAGCTCCACGCGAGGCGGCCGTCGGGGTCGAAGCGGACGAAGGCGGTCCAGATCTCGGGGTTGGGGCAGAACTCGACCCAGGAGGTGCCCACGAACGTCTCGCGGGTGAGGAGCGCGGGCGCCGCGCAGCCGGCGACGAGGGCGAGCACGAGGAGGAGGCGCATGCCCCCGATTCTACGAACCGGATCGTAGGCCGTCAATTCGCCCCGGGGCCGACGCGGGCCTGCCCGGAGGCAGGGCGGGGATTCCCTGATCCCTGTGCGAGGCCGGACCTCCGAGGCGGCCCGGCCGTGCTACCCGGCCGCCCCTTCCCCCGGTGCTGACGCTCCTCTCCCTTGTCTTGATCGAGATCGCGCTCTGGATCGCGTGGGTGGCGCTCCGTCGCGACCGCCGCCTCGACCGCGACGACGACGGGCCGCCGCCCCCGCCGCCCGATCC
>JBCCQJ010000162.1:0-10221 GCA_039024395.1 Bacteroidota bacterium
GGGTGGGGCTGGTGGGGTCTCTTGCACATCCACCGCGCTCGACTCGCCGAACTCGCTCGACTCGCCCACCCTGCCGGACCCGCCGAACTCGCTCGACTCGCCCAACCCGCTCGACTCGCCCAACCTGCCGGACCCGCCGAACTTGCTCGACCTACCCGACTCGCCGAACTCTCTTCGCACCCCCTCCGCCCGCCTCGGGGGTGGCGCGGGGTAGACTTGCGGCCTCACCCAGCGACCAACCTCATGGCCCTCCGCGTCGGCATCGTCGGGCTGCCCAACGTCGGCAAGAGCACGCTCTTCAACGCCCTCTCCGAGGCGGGCGCCGAGGCGGCGAACTACCCGTTCTGCACCATCGAGCCCAACGTGGGCGTGGTGCCCGTGCCCGACGGCCGGCTCGACCGCCTCGGGGAGCTGGCGCAGTCGGCGCAGACCATTCCGGCGGTCATCGAGTTCGTCGATATCGCGGGCCTCGTCGCGGGCGCCTCGAAGGGCGAGGGGCTCGGCAACCAGTTCCTGGCGCACATCCGCGAGGTGGACGCGGTCGTCCATGTCGTCCGGTGTTTCGAGGATCCCAACGTGGTCCACGTCGAGGGCTCGGTCGACCCGCTCCGCGACATCGAGACGATCGAGACGGAGCTGCTGCTGAAGGACCTCGACACGGTCTCGAAGCGGCGCGAGCGCGTGGCGAAGGCCGTCAAGACGGGCGACAAGGCGGCCAAGGCCGAGGCCGACTTCCTCGAGCGCCTCGAGGCCCACCTCGGGGACGGCCAGCCAGCGCGCACCGTCGACACCTCCGACGCCGAGGCGGTGCTCCTGCGCGACCAGTTCCTCCTGACGGCCAAGCCGGTTCTCTACGCGGCGAATGTGGGCGAGGGCGACCTGCCAGGCGGGAACGCGTACGTCGACCAGGTGCGGCAGCGCGCCGAGGCGGAGGGCGCCGGCGTGGTCGTCGTCTCGGCCGAGTTCGAGGCCCAGCTCGCCGACCTCGACGCCGACGACCAGGCCGAGTTCTTGGAGGCGGCCGGCGTGGAGGAGTCGGGCCTCGACCGTCTCGCACGGGCGGCGTACGCGCTGCTCGGGCTCATCACCTACTTCACGGCCGGGCTGAAGGAGTCGCGGGCGTGGCAGATCGCGCGCGGCACGAAGGCGCCGCAGGCCGCCGGCGTCATCCACACCGACTTCGAGAAGGGCTTCATCCGCGCCGAGACGATCAAGTTCGCCGACTACGACCGCCTCGGGAGCGAGGCCGCCGCGCGCGACGCCGGCGCCATGCGCAGCGAGGGCAAGGAGTACGTCGTCGCCGACGGCGACGTGATGCTGTTCCGGTTCAACGTCTGACGACAGGAGCGGACCGCCTCGGGGGGATGGCTCCGCAGAACGCCTCTCGACCCCGAGGCGGCGCTCCGGTGAGGCCGGGCGCAGGGGGCCGTCTCCCCCTGATCCGACGCGGCTTTACCCCGGGCGCCGGGTGCGCCGTTGCGTCCGCCTCGGTGCGCCAAAGCTCGGCGGCGGCCTTCGGCGCGGATCTCTAGACTGAGGGTCCCTGGTGTAGCCCTCGCTTTCGATGACCGACCGGCTGTCTCTGATTCGTGGCCTCCGCGTAGCCTCCGACCTTCCGCTCGGGTCCTTCCCCGTCGCCACCGGCGAGCCCGACGTGACGGTCCGCCTCGGTCCGGCGAGTGCGCTCGCGGTTCGACCCTCGCGGCCGGGATGCTTCGAGGTCCGCGACGGGCACGTGTTCCTCGGCGCCATCGGCGGGGGCGTGGTGCTGGTCCGGCACGGCCGGGAGATCCTGGTCGACTCGCGGCCGGGCGTCGACCTCGACGCGCTCTTGGCCGTCGTTGTGGGCGAAGGCATCGAGGCGGCCCGCCACCAGCGCGACGCCGCCTCGGCGACGCCTCCGCGTCCGGCCCCTGCGTCGCGCCCGGCGCCGTTCGCCGTAGAGGAGGTCCTCCCGTACTGACGGGCCGCTTCGGGTCGCCCCAAGGCGGAAGGCCGCAGACGTACCTTCGTCGCAGCGTCTTCCGAGTGGAGGGATCATGAGCGCACCCGAAGACCTCGTTCGCTCGAACGCGGCCGCCTGGGACCGAGCGGCTCAGAAGTACGCGCCCGACGTCGAACGAGACGTCGCGTTCCTCCAAGGCGGCGGGAATGCCCTGTTCGAGATCGAGCGCCGTGCGCTCGGCGACCTCTCGGCGTGTCGCCGGGCCATTCACCTCCAGTGCTCTCACGGCCTCGACGCGCTCTCGCTGCTCGACCTCGGCGTCACCGAGGTGGTGGGTGTAGACATCAGCCCGGAGATGCTGGCGCAGGCCGAACAGAAGGCGAGCCGCCTCGGAGCACGGGCCGAGTGGGTGTGTGCCGACGTGCTCGGCGTTCCTTCCGCCCTCGATGGATCAGCCCAGCTCGTCTACACCGGAAAGGGGGCACTGCCGTGGATCCATGATCTCGATGCGTGGGCGGCCGTCGTCCGGCGTCTGCTCCAGCCAGGAGGGCGGCTGTTTGTGTTCGAGGGGCACCCGCTCAACTGGGTGTGGGCGATGGACGAGGCGACGCATCGTCTCCACGCCGACGGTCGGGGCTACTTCGACCGCGAACCTCTGGCCAACGACGGATTTCCTGCGGCAGCCGTCGAGCAGTTCACGCCGGAAGGAGTCCCTGCAGCGACGGCGTGGGAGTGGCAGTGGACGCTTGGCGACGTCGTGACAGCCGTCGCAAGAGCAGGCTTCGTCGTGGAACGACTCGAGGAGCACCCCGAGCATTTCTGGCCGCAGTTCGATGAGATCGGAGAGGCCGAGTTGGGGCGACTCCCGCACACGTTCTCGCTCCTCGCCCGGTTGCCGTCTGACGCGGTGCCGGCGGTCTGAACCGCCTCGGAGACCGGACTCCCAAGAACAGATCGCAGGTTGGAGAGAGGGCAGCACCTCGCTTGAGAGACGGTTGAGATTCAGGGCGGCGGGCTGTGCGGGGCCGCGGGCGCCGCCTGCGGCGTTGCCCTCGTCGTCCGGGGCTTATGCCCCGTGCTCCTCGGGTGCCTTGCTGGCGACGCCCGCGCCCTCCGCTCGCCAGCACCTCCCAAACCTCAACCGTCTCTGACAGTCCCGCAAGCGCCCACCCCTCCCCGATCAACCGAGTGGCGCTCTACCGCACCGGGAGGTCGAAGGCGTACAGCGTCGGCCAGAGCTTGCCCGTCACCAGGAGGTGGCCGCTCGCCGCGTCGTAGGCGATCCCGTTGAGCACGTCGCGGCCGAGCGATTGGTGGTACCGGGTCAGCTCCGTCAGGTCGAGCCACTGGATGACGATCCCGTCGGCGGGATCGATCACGGCGATGGACCCCGACTGCCACACGTTCGCGTAGACGAACCCGTCGATCACCTCGAGCTCGTTGAGCTGAGGGACCGGCCGGCCGCCGTCTCGCACTCGGACCTCGCGGACGGTCGCGAACGTCGCGGGGTCGACCCAGCGCAATCGGTCGCTCCCGTCGCTCAGGACCAGCCGGTCGCCGTCGGTCGCGAGCCCCCAGGCCTCTCCGGGAACGACGAGCGTGTCGAGGGGCGCCAGCGTCTCCGGGTCGTAGACGAACACGCGCTCTTCGAGCCACGTGAGCTGGTAGAGGCGGCCGCCGAGCGCCGCCAGGCCCTCTCCGAAGTAGGCCTCCCCGAGGCGGACCGAGTCGAGCACGGCGCCCGAGTCGAGGTCGACGCGGCGGAGGGACGACTCGCCGTAGAGCCCGGTGCTCTCGTAGAGCGTCTCGCCGTCGAGGAGCAGCCCTTGCGTGAACGCCGACGGGTCGTGGGGGCGCTCAAGGGCGAGCGTCGGGCGCACGGCGGGCGCAGCATTGGAGATCGGCATGGGGGCGGGTCGGTCGCGCAGCAGGGCGACGGCCGCGATCGCCCCGACGGCCAGGACGGCCGCGACCGCGAGGATCCGCCGCCTCGTCGCCGACTGCTGGCGGCGCTGCCGCTCCTGCCGAGACCGCCGTCCCACGCTACGGGAGGCGGATCGTCGGCGCGTCCGGGTCGGGCCGGTAGAGGGTCGCGTTGCGGCCGACCACCTGGACCACGACCGCCTCGGGGATCTCGGCCGCGAGCGCCTGCGCGGCGTCCTTCGCGGTTTGGGGGGCCGCCTCGAGGACGCGCACCTTGACCAGCTCGTGCGTGTCGAACGTCTGGCGGAGCGCGTGCACCGCGGCCGGCGTGATGCCCTCCTTGCCGACGTGGGCGGCGGGCTTGAGGGCGTGCGCGAGGCCGCGGAGGTGGGCGCGCTGCTTGGAGGTGAGGTCGGGCATGGCGCTAGGTTCGCTCGCCCCGAGGCGGTGCGCCCGGGAAGATCATGCTGAACCGCCTCGGGGGTTACAGAGACCTTCCGGCGTTTCGATGTGACGCGACAGTGTCCTCCAGTCAGACCTTGCCGCCTCATGGAAGTAGGCGGTGCTTCGCAGCCTCTGCGTAGTATCGCGTCCCAACAGCAGCAAGTCCCCCACCCCTGAAGAGCAAGACGACGTTTGCCTGCCGCACGGAGTCGTTGACCATTAGACCCGAGTCGAATCTCTCGCGATAGTCCCTCAATGCCGGAGGGTAGTCCCGGCACTGGTAGGATTCAGGGAAGGCCGCGCCTACTTCCGACAACGAGGCACCTGGTTCGAACAGGCCCCGGTCTGTCGCGAGTGGTGACGTGATCAGTTCGACGAGCTTCGGATACGCGAGCGTGTCTGCCAGCACTTCGAAGACGATGCTGCCATCCAGACCTTCTCCTGTGCGCTCCCAGACGAAGCTTTCCAGTTCCGAAATCCGAAATTCTGGGATCTCGTCAAGTTCGTGGTATGTGGTGTCCGGTGGACCCAGAGCCGCCCCGATATCCGCAGGGGTAGACCAGTAAGAGGATTTTCCAACCTGCCAGAGGTCTGTACGGGCAAAGCTCAGGGAGTACCCGCCTGAGTCTTCCAGTTCAACGCAAGCTGCAATTCTTCTCTCATACTCTGACTCTGTCTCGCCGTACTTCTCTTCATACTCCGATCGGCAGCCGAGAATCAGAAGGAGCAACAGGATGGTGAGCCGTGCCATGTTGCGAGATACGTTCATCTTTCGAACCTACGGCTGCCGGCAGACCCTACACCCGCCTCGGAGCCAGGCACGGTGGTAGCCGAGTTGAGGGCGAGCTGGGTCGCCGGACACCGAGGCGGGCGTACACTGCCAGCCTCTCACCACGCTCCCGATGCGCCGCCTGCTCCTCGTCCTCGCCGCCCTCGCGCTCGCCCTCCCCGAGGCGGTCGCGCAACGGGTCGCCTACGACTCGACGCTGTTCTCGTCACTCGAGTATCGCCTCGTGGGGCCGTTCCGCGGCGGGCGGGCCTCTGGCGTGGCCGGCATCGCGGGCGACCCGCTGACGTACTACATGGCCGCGACCGGCGGCGGCGTCTGGCGGACCCGCGACGCGGGCGGCACCTGGGAGAACCTCTCCGACGGCTTCTTCGGCGGGAGCATCGGCAGCGTGGCCGTGGCGCCGAGCGACCCGAACGTGATCTACGTCGGCGGCGGCGAGAAGTCGCTGCGCGGCAACGTGTCGCCCGGCTGGGGCATGTGGAAGTCGGAGAACGCGGGCCGGTCGTGGCGCTCGCTCGGGTTCGAGGGCGGCACTCACATTCCGCGCATGGTGGTTCACCCCCGCGACGAGGACGTGGTCTACGCGGCCGTCCTCGGCCACGCCTTCGGGCCGAACGCCGAGCGCGGCGTGTTCCGGTCCACCGACGGCGGCGACACATGGGAGCACGTCCTGTTCGTGAGCGAGGACGCGGGCGCCTTCGAGCTGGAGATGGACCCGACCAACCCGCGCATCCTCTACGCCAGCATCTGGCGCGTGCGGCGGACGCCCTACAGCTTCGCGTCCGGCGGCGAGGGCTCGTCGATCTGGCGGAGCACCGACGGCGGCGACACCTGGACCGACATCTCCGCCTCGGAGGGCTTGCCGAGTGGCACGTGGGGCATCAGCGATGTCGCCATCGCGCCCTCCGACCCCGAGGTGGTCTACGCGCTCGTCGAGAACGAGGACGGCGGCCTCTTCCGCTCCGACGACGCCGGCGAGACGTGGCGCCGCGTCTCGGCCGACCGCAACCTGCGGCAGCGGGCGTGGTACTTCACCCGCCTCGGGGTCGACCCCGCCGACCCGGACAAGGTGTGGGTGCTCAACGTCCAGCTCTGGGTCTCGACCGACGGCGGGCGGACGTTCGACGACGTGCCGACGCCGCACGTGGACCACCACGACATCTGGATCGCGCCCGAGGACGGCGACCGCATCGTGATCGCCGACGACGGCGGCGCGCAGGTGACCTTCGACGGCGGCGCGACGTGGAGCACCTACCTCAACCAGCCGACGGCCCAGTTCTACCGCGTCACGACCGACAATCACTTCCCGTACCGCATCTACGGTGGCCAGCAGGACAACTCGACGATCCGCATCGCCCACCGCAGCGCCGGCGGATCGATCACCGAGCGCGACTGGGAGCCCTCGGCCGGCGGCGAGAGCGGCTGGCTGGCCCCCCACCCCGACGACCCCGACATCGTCTTCGGCGGCTCCTACGGCGGCTTCCTCCAGATGGTCAACCACCGGACCGGCGAGCGCCGGATCGTCAACGTGTGGCCCGAGAACCCGATCGGGGCGCCGGCGAAGGAGCTCAAGATCCGCTTCAACTGGAACTTCCCGCTCCTCTTCTCGCGCACCCGCGACGAGGCGACGGGCGACTACCCGCTCTACGCGGCTGGCAACAGCCTCTACCGCTCGACGAACTACGGGCAGAGTTGGGAGCGCATCTCGCCCGACCTCACGCGCGCCGACACGCTCACGCTCGGCTCGTCGGGCGGCCCGATCACGCAGGACAACACGTCCGTCGAGTACTACGGAACCATTTTCGCGCTCGCCGAGAGCGTCCACGAGGCGGGCGTGATCTGGGTCGGCTCGGACGACGGGCTCCTCCACGTGACCCGCAACGGCGGCATGTCGTGGGAGAACATCACGCCGGGCGAGCGGCTCCTGCCGGCCGACGCCATGATCAACAGCGTCGAGGCCGACCCGCGCCGGCCGGGCGGGCTCTACGTGGCCGCCACGCGCTACAAGGTCGACGACTTCCGGCCGTACCTGCTCCACACCGACGACTTCGGCGCGACGTGGCGGCGCATCGACCGCGGCATCGAGGCGCCCGACTTCACGCGCGTCATCCGCGCCGACCCCGAGCGCGAGGGCCTGCTCTACGCCGGCACCGAGCGCGGCATGTACGTCAGCTTCGACGACGGGGAGATGTGGCAGCCGTTCCAGCTCAACCTGCCCGTCGTGCCGGTCACGGATCTCGACATCCGCCAGGGCGAGCTGGTGGTCGCCACGCAGGGCCGGAGCTTCTGGGTGCTCGACGACCTGACGCCGCTCCACCAGCTCTCGCCCGCCGTCGCCGAGGCGGACGTCCACCTGTTCCGGCCCAAGCCGACGTACCGCGTGGCCGGCTTCCGCCGCGAGAACCTCCGCACGGCCGGCACCAACCCCGAGGCGGGCGTCGCGATCCACTACCGCCTCGGGGACGCGCTGCCCGACTCGGCCACGGCGGCGCTCCGCATCCTCGACCGGACGGGCGAGGTCGTGCAGACGTTCACGCCCGACGCCGACGACCGCCGCTTCACGCTGCCCACCGGCGCCGGCATGAACCGCGTCGTCTGGGGCCGCCGCTACCCGGACACGGCCCGCTTCGACGGCATGGTGTTCTGGGCCGGCAGCCTCTCTGGCCCCGAGGCGGTGCCGGGCACCTACACGGCCCGCCTCGTGGTCGGCGACGACAGCACGGACGTGCCGTTCGAGATCCGCCTCGACCCGCGCTCGTCGGCCACGGCCGACGACCTCGAGGCGCAGTTCACGTTCCTCCGCGAGGTCCGCGACAAAGTCACCGAGGTCAACGAGGCGGTCGAGGACATCCGCAGCCTGCGGGCGCAGGTGCAGGCGTTCCTGAGCCGCCTCCCCGACGAGGCAACGGGCGCCGACACGGTCGAGGCGGCCGGCACGCGCCTCGTCGAGCGGATGACGGCCGTCGAGGAGGCGCTCTACGAGACGCGCAACCAGAGCCGGCAGGACCCGCTCAACTACGGCATCAACATGGGCAACGAGCTGAGCGCGCTCGGCGGCACGGTCGCCTCCGGCGACTTCCGCCCGACCGACCAGGCCTACGCATACCGCGACGAGGTGATGGCCGAGATCGAGGCCGAGCTGGCGACGCTGCGCGAGATCCTCGACACCGACGTGCCAGCCTTTAACCGCCTCGTGCGCGCCCACGAGAGGCCGATCAGCGCCCCCGAGGCGGACTGCCCTGGCACCGCCTGGGGGAGCGTCCACCGCGGTGAATCCGTGTCTCCTCCCCCCAGCGGGGGTGGCTGGGCGGGGGGCGACGAATCGAGCGCTTCGGGAGCCCCCGAGGTGTGAGGCCCCTCACGAGGCCCCTCACCCTGTCCCTGAGGGAGAGGGGACGGGATCTGAAAGGACGGTCGCCTACGACCACGCTGTCAGTGCGCTAGGCTGTGTTCGGCGTCGGGACGACGAGGACCGGGCACGGCGCGGCCCGAACGACGCGGGCGGCCACGCTGCCGAGCGCCCGTGCCGCGCCCGTGCGCTGCCCCGTCCCGACGACCAGGAGGTCGGCCTGGACCGCCTCGGCGCGGCGGAGGATGGCGTCGCCGGCGTCGCCCTCGGCGTTGTAGATCGGCCCGAGGTCCTCGTCGAGCGACGCCCGAATCCCGTCTGGCTCGCCCGCTGCCGCCGCGCCCTCGGCGACGGTGCGGAGCCGGGCGGCAGCCGACCCGTCGGCGGCGTGGAGCAGGACGGGCGCGTCGGCCCCGAGGGCCTCGGCGAACCGAACCGCGGCGTCGGCGACCGTCCTCCCCGAGGCGGTCATCGAGACGGCGCACAGGACCGTGCGCGTGCCATACTCGGACCACGGCCGCGTCGGCGCGAATGGGACCACCAGGATGGGACAGGGCGCCTGCCGGAGGACGCGCTCGGCGACGCTGCCAAGCGCGAGGCGCTGGAATCCCGTCCGGCCGTGCGTGCCGACGACCACCAGGTCGGCGCCGGCCTCGGTCGCGGCCTCCACGATCGTCGCGGCCGGGTCGGCACTCTCCTGCCAGTCGATCGGAACCGAACCGGCCCGCTCGGTGGCCCGCTCGACGGCGGTCGTGATGTGGCCGTCGGCGGTGCCCTCGTCGAGCGCGCGTCGCAGCGCCCCCTCGGTGAGTCCGTAGACCGACGGGTCGGACCGCGTGAGCGCGTGGACGATGCGGAGCGGAGCCGGTCGGAGGCGGAGCGCGAAGCGGAGCGCCTCGTCGGAGTGGATCGAGAGGTCCGTCGCGATCAGGACGGGGCCGAGCATGGACATGGCGGGGGTGAGGGCGAAGGGCAAGGACGCCTCGGTGGGCCTCCGCCTCGGTGGGTGAGCTGCGCCAGGTGACGCCGGGAGACGGCGCCTCGCCGTGTCCGGCCTCGCCCGGCACGCACTCCCTGTGCCGAGGTGCGATCCTTTCGCCAGGGTGCGGGTAGGAAGCCGTCCTGCCACGTCCCCCCTGCCATGACTCTCCGCGCGCTCCTCGTCGGCTCCGGCGACACCTCGACGACGACCGACCTCGGCCTGCTGATCCTCCGCCTCGGGATCGGGCTGCCGATGGCCTTCGCCCACGGCACCGGCAAGGTGCCGCCGTCGGCCGGCTTTATCGAGGCGACAGCCGGGATGGGGTTCCCGCTGCCGGTGCTCTTCGCGTGGGCCGCCGGGCTCTCGGAACTGGTGGGCGGCCTGCTGATCGCGGCCGGCCTGGCGACGCGGCCCTCGGCGTTCTTCCTGGCCATCACGATGGCGGTCGCCTTCTTCGTTCGCCACGGCAACGACCCGTTCGCCGACGGCGAGCTGGCGTTCGTCTACCTCGTGGGGGCGCTTGGGCTCATGGTGACGGGCGCCGGGAAGTATTCCATCGACGCGGTGTTCCGGCGGCGCGAGCCGGGGACGTTCCGCTAGACCCGGCGCTCTGCATTCGGGAGATGACGAGAGGGGAGGTCCATTTGTGAATACGTCTAACAATTACTTGAAAACAGAATTATCCCGACCTATCCTGGCGTTTCACGTTGCGCCTTGCGTCCATGCGTCGCCTGCTGGTCCTCTCGCTGCTCGCCTCGATGGCGGCGTGCTCGTCGTCGCCGTCGGAC
>JBCCQJ010000163.1:0-10113 GCA_039024395.1 Bacteroidota bacterium
CGGCTCGCAAGCTCACTCTCCCTCCATTCCTCCCCCTCTTCCCATTCCATCGAGCGGGAAGAGGGCGAGAGAGGACGCGACGGGAGAGGGAGGCCGCCTACGGTCAAACGAGCACCGCCCTACCGCACCACCACCGCGCGGCGCGTCAGCACCCGGCCGCCCGCCGCGAGGCGGACCACGGAGAGGCCCGGCGCCAGCCCGGCCGTCGGGAGCGCCGCCTGCGCGTCGCCCGCCGGCAGCTCGCCCTCTGAGAGGACGGCCACCTCGCGGCCCAGCAGGTCGACCAGCGTCAGCCGCGCCGCCCCCGCCTCGGCGAGGCCGAACGGGACCGTCGCGGCCCCGCGCGTCGGGTTCGGGTAGGGCGTGCCGAGCCACGTCTCCGCCGGCGTGTCCACCTCGGTGGAGACGGCGTTGGACGTGCGGACCGTCAGCGTGAACCGCGGTGTGTCGCCCCCGAGGCGGGCCGAGGCGCCGGGCAGCGCGGCCGTGCGAGCGGCCGTCTCGGTGACCGTGAAGGCGTGGCGGTCGGCCGTGCGGAGGTCGACCGTCTCGTTCGTCTCGTGGTCGGTCAGCGTGAGGCTCCACGCGGACGGGAGGCCGTCGAGGCGGGGCCACGTCAGCACGAGGTTCGGGCCGGCGCCGGCCGAGGCGACGTGCACGGGCACCTCGAACGTGGCCGGGTCGAGCGGGCGGCTGTCCTGCGCCTTCAGCAGCGCCTCGCCGTCGCGCTCGCCGCCGAGGGCGATCTGGACCGAGGGCGAGGCCAGCGAGGCCAGCTTCTCGGCGTCCCAGCCGTCCCAGCCCGCCTCGGCGCCGTCGCGGAAGACGACCGTGGCGGCGCGGTCGAGGGCCGAGCCGTCGGCCGTCGCCAGCTCGAAGCTGAGCAGCCGGGGCGCAGTTCGCCGCGACGTGGCGCCACGCGCCGCGACCGGGATCGTGAGCGCGCCTACCGAGGCGGCGTCGAAGAAGACGCCGCTCCAGGCCGGCACCACGTCCCCGAGGAGGGTCGTCGTGGTGTACGAGCCGACGCACTCGACCGGCGAGGCGGTGTTCGGCGCGCACTGCCACACCTGCCCGACGAGGCTCTGGAGGTTGCCCGCGCCCGTCCAGCCGGTGACGCCCGAGACGTCGAGGTCGAGCAGGAACGGGTTGCCGAGCAGGTTCCAGCCGTCGCCGCCGGCGTGGAGCGCGACCGACACGTCGGCCGACGGCTCGGCGCCGGACCCGGTGAGCATCATCGGAAGCTCGACGCCGACGCTGTTGGTTGGATCGCTGAGGTCGGGGTCGACGGCCTGGTCGTAGAGGTACCACAGCACGCCCGAGCCGGGCGCGACCGCCTCGGTGTGGGCGCCTGCGCTGATCCAGTCGGTACCGTCGTAGCTGGTGAAGAGGTTGGTGCCGGCGCCGGGGTACGAGTCGGGCGTGCCCTGGACGAGGTTCTGGTCGGCCAGCGTCTCGACCGTCACGCCGTCGTAGGGGAGGGCGAGCATCCGCCAGCCGAAGCCGTCGCCGATGGCGAACGCCGGCTCGACGCCCACCGTGAGCTGGACGGGAATCGTGGTCGTCGACGCCTCCGGGTCGGTCGTGACGAGCGTGAGGTCGGCCGTGTAGACGCCGTCGGCGAGGCCGGTCGCGTCGAAGCTGACGGTCACGTTGTCGGACTGCCCGCTGTCGAGCGAGCCGCCGTTGGCCGACAGGCTCACCCAGGAGATCGACGGCGTGGTCGGCGCCAGCAGGTCGAGGCGGAAGTACAGGTCCTCCCCGGACACCGTGGAGGCGCCCGCCGGCGAGCCGTTGGTCGTCCGGAGCTTCGCGCCGCCGGCGTAGGGGTTGCCGTTGTTGACGAGCAGGCCCGTGTTGTTGGAGGTCAGGTCGAGGAAGAAGGAGTACGACTGGCCGTCGGTGAGGTCGACGGGTGTCGGGAGGGTGAACGTGAGGGCGACGTTGCCCGACGGTCCGTTCGTGACGGAGGCCGAGGCGGCGAGCAGCTCCGTCCCGCCGGTCCCCACGCCTTCGTAGATGCGGAGCGTCACGCCCCAGGTTGTGCTCGGCGCCGAGCCGTAGGCGACGCCGAAGACGACCTTCTCGAGCCGGCCGGTGCACGAGGCCGTGAACGTCTGGCCCAGCTCCGTGCCCCCGCTCGCGACCGCCTCGATGGCTGTTGCCGAGGTCTGCGCGATCTGGTCGCCGTCGACGCAGTCCGACGCGGCGCCTCCGGCCAGCCGTGCCCGTGGCGCAGCAGGGGGCCGCGCGTCGAGAGGCGCGACCGAGACCCCGAGGCGGCCCTGCGCGACGCGCGAACTCGTAGGCCCGGTGGCATTCCCGAGCGAGGCCGACCAGTTGAGGGGCGTCGAGGTGGCCCCGGCCGTGTTTTCGATCGTGAGGGTCTGCGTGTCGGTGCCGCCGGCCGCGAGGAACTCGGCGAGCGTCGCCGGGCCGTAGGTCAGCACGGGCGGCGTCCCCGCGGCGCGGAAGGCCGCGACCGTCGACGCCCGCTCCTCGTGCACGCGCGCGTTGTCGGACGTCGTCGCGGTGCCGGTCGGCCCGCTGTTCACCGGCGACGTCGTGTCGGTGTACGAGACGTCGGGGTTCGAGAAGTAGGGGATGATCTGGCAGAAGGCCGAGAAGGGCGGTGCTCCGGGCGTGCCGTCGTCGTCGCAGGCTGCGTCGTAGGCCATGACGGTCCCCCAGTCCCCAGCCTGGTCGGCGTAGCCCTGTCCGTAGGAGTAGGCCACGACGCCGCCGGTGATCGGGTCGTGAGCGGCGCCGAAGTTGTGGCCCACCTCGTGGGCGAACGTGAGCGCGCCGCACCCCGCCGAGTTGGCCGAGAAGGCCGTCGACGACGAGGCGTTGACGTAGGCGATGCCGCAGAAGCCCGACGTGTTGGTGCCCGAGATCAGCGCCACGAGGTCGGCGCCGTAGGCCGTGCGGCGGGTGTGGACCTCGTCGGAGATGCCGTCGGTGGTGCCGCGGATGTTCTCGAGGTCGGTCTGGAGGTTGCCTGTCGTGGCGTGCGGCGTCTCGTAGGCGTTGACGAGCCGCAGCTCCAGGTCGGCCAAGCCCGAGTTGTCGTAGGCTACGTTCGTGATGTCGACGAACGACTGCGCGAGCGCGAACGGGTCGGCGTAGACCGCGGTGATGTTGGTGGTGTAGGGGACGATGACGTCGACGGTCGTCGTCGACGAGGCGTGGCGGTGACCGTTGCTGTGGCGGTGACCGTCACCGTGGCGGTGCTGATGGGCGAGCGCGGTGGCCTCCGCCGCGCGCTCGGCCGCGATCTCATCGCGATGCGCGGCGACGAACGCCTCGTAGCCCTCGGGGTGCGTCCGGTAGGCCGCGAGCGACTTCTTGGCGACGGCGTGGAGCCCTCCGGTCAGCGGCCGGACCGGGTAGAACTCGCCGTCGGCGTGCACCTCGCCGGTGATCTGGCCGTCGCGCATGACGAGGACCGCCCAGGAGGCCGTCGCCGCGTCGCCCTCCGCGCGCCCGGTCCACGAGATGTGGCCCGAAGGGTGCGTGACGACCCGGACGGTCTGGAGCACCACCTCGGCGTCGGGCAGCGCGATCCGCAGCGCCGAGGCCGATCGAAGGCGCGAGGCCTCGGCCTGGACGAGGTCGACCGCCTCGACGCCGCGCTCGGTCTCGAAGGCGGTCAGAAACTGCGACTGGCGCGCGTCGAGTGCCACGCGGGCGCCGTCGAGCGGGGTGAACAGCGAGGGTTGCGCCGAGGCAGCCGAAGCTGTCAGGGCGAGCACGGCCAGACCGGCGAGCCCGCGTCGGAGAAGAGAGAACGTCGGCACCGAAGAGGGGGTGGGAGGAACAAGCGCCACCACGGGCGGCCGACCCGGGGGACCCGCCGCAAGATGGAGACAGCGCGGGTATCGCCGTGTCGCCCACGAAGTGAAGCCTGTGCCGCGAGGCGTCGTTTCGAGGCGATTGCCGCAGTCGTCCCCGAGGCGGACGCCCGGCAGCCGGACGTGCACGCCGTCCTGGCCCCCGCCTCGGGGCGGGGCGGCCGCCGAGGCGGAACGGACGCCGTCCGTGTTTCACCGGAGCGACCGGGCACCGGGCCTCGTCCGGCCCTCTCGGCAGGCCGAGTGACCGAGGCCGGGCGGCACAGGTTCACGGGGGATCCTGGGACAAAACCGGCGCTCCCGTGTATCCTATTCTCATTGTACCGATACCCAAAGAGTTCTCCTCCCGCTCCCATGGCCGACCCGCCTTCGCTGTTCAACGCTCGCGACACGCTCGACGTCGCCGGCACCAGCTACACCGTCTACCGCCTCGACCGCGTTGCCGAGGCCACCGGTGCCGACCTCTCGCGCCTCCCGTTCTCGATCAAGGTCCTCCTCGAGAACGCGCTCCGCCAGGCCGACCTCCCGACGCCCGTCGGGGAGGACGACGTGCGCAACCTCGCGACCTACGAGCCGGCGGCGCCGGCCGAGGTCGAGATCCCGTACACGCCGGCCCGCGTGCTGCTCCAGGACTTCACCGGCGTCCCCGCCGTCGTCGACCTCGCCGCGCTGCGCAGCGCGATGGCCCGCAACGGCGGCGACCCCGAGGCGATCAACCCGCGCGTGCCGGTCGACCTTGTGATCGACCACTCGGTCCAGGTGGACTCCTTCGCGCTCCCCGAGGCGTTCCAGATCAACGCCGACATCGAGTTCCAGCGCAACGCCGAGCGCTACGAGTTCCTCCGGTGGGGGTCGAAGTCGTTCGACAACTTCGGCGTCGTCCCGCCCGAGCGCGGGATCTGCCACCAGGTCAACCTCGAGTACCTCGCCCGCGCCGTGTGGTCGGCGCCCGGCCCGGCGGGCCTGCCCGTCGCCTACCCCGACTCGCTTGTCGGGACCGACTCCCACACGACGATGATCAACGGGCTCGGCGTGCTCGGCTGGGGCGTCGGCGGGATCGAGGCCGAGGCGGCCATGCTGGGGCAGCCGATCTACATGCTCATGCCAAAGGTGGTCGGCTTCCGGCTGACGGGGAAGCTCCGCGAGGGCGTGACGGCCACCGACCTGACCCTGACGGTCACGCAGATGCTCCGTGCGCATGGCGTCGTCGGCAAGTTCGTCGAGTTCTTCGGGACCGGCCTCTCGCAGATGTCGCTCCCCGACCGCGCGACGATCGCCAACATGGCGCCCGAGTACGGGGCCACGATGGGCTTCTTCCCCATCGACGCTGAGACGCTCGACTTTCTCCGCCGGACCAACCGCGACGAGGCGACGGTCGAGCTCGTCGAGAAGTACACGAAGCTCCAGGGCCTCTTCCGCACCGACGACACGCCGGACCCCGAGTTCGAGGCCGTCCTCGAGCTCGACCTGGCCGACGTCGAGCCGTCGATGTCGGGCCCGAAGCGCCCGCAGGACCGGATCGTGCTCGGCGACGTCCAGCGCGAGTTCACCGAGAGCCTCACGCGCCCAGCCAGCCCGCAGGGGTTCGGACTGAAGGAGGACGCGCTCGACAACACCGGGCGCTACAGAGACGAGAAGGGCAACGAGCTCGACCTTCGGCACGGCGACGTGGCGATTGCCGCGATCACGAGCTGCACGAACACATCGAACCCGAGTGTCATGCTCGCGGCCGGGCTCGTGGCGAAGAACGCCGTCGAGCGCGGGATGTCGGTCAAGCCGTACGTCAAGACGAGCCTCGCACCGGGCTCGCGCGTCGTGACGGCGTACCTCGAAAAGGCCGGGCTCCAGCCGTACCTCGACCAGCTCGGGTACAACCTCGTCGGGTACGGGTGCACGACGTGCATCGGCAACTCGGGCCCGCTGCCCGAGCCGACGGCGAAGGCCATCACCGACGGCGACCTCATCGTGGCCGGCGTGCTGAGCGGCAACCGCAACTTCGAGGGGCGCATCCACGCGCTCGTCAAGGCCAACTACCTCGCCAGCCCGCCGCTGGTGGTGGCCTACGCGCTCGCCGGCACGGTCGACATCGACCTCCAGAACGACGTGATCGGCCAGGACCAAGACGGAAACGACGTCTTCCTCAAAGACCTCTGGCCGTCGCAGCAGCAGATCCTCGACGCTGTCCAGACGGCGGTGACGCGCGAGCAGTTCGCCGAGCTCTACGACGGGGTCGAGGACTCGAACCCGCGCTGGAACGCGATTGCGACCTCCGAGGGCGCCGTCTACGACTGGTCGGACGCCTCCACCTACATCCAGGAGCCGCCGTTCTTCCTCGACGTCACGCCCGAGGTGCCGACGATCCAGCCCATCGCGGGCGCCCGGACGCTCGTCAAGGTCGGCGACTCGACGACGACCGACCACATCTCGCCGGCCGGCGCCATCCCGAAGAACGAGCCCGCCGGGCAGTACCTCCAGGCGCGCGGCGTCCAGCCGAAGGACTTCAACTCGTTCGGCAGCCGCCGCGGCAACGACCGCGTGATGACGCGCGGCACGTTCGGCAACATCCGCCTCCGCAACCAGCTCGCGCCGGGCACCGAGGGGGGCTGGACGATGAAGGACGGCGAGCAGCGCTACATCTACGACGCCTCGCGCGAGTACCTCGACGAGGGCACGCCGCTCGTGGTGTTCGCGGCCAACGACTACGGCATGGGCTCCTCGCGCGACTGGGCGGCCAAGGGCACGCTGCTGCTCGGCGTCAAGGCCGTGGTCGCGCAGTCGTTCGAGCGCATCCACCGCTCCAACCTCGTCGGGATGGGCGTGCTGCCGCTCCTGTTCAAGCCCGGCGAGGACCTGGCGACGCACGGCCTCGACGGCACCGAGGCGTTCGACATCCCCGTGAGCGACGACGTCCGCCCGATGGACACGCTCACGGTGACGGCCACCCGGGCCGACGGCTCGGCGGTGGCGTTCGACGTCACGGTGGCGCTCAACACGCCGGTCGAGGTCGAGTACTACCGCCACGGCGGCATCCTCCACTACGTCCTGCGCGACTTCATGGCCGACGCGCTCGAACCGGCCTGACCGTTCACGTCCCCGATGCCGGGCCTATGACCATCGTCTTGCCCGGCGGATCGGGCCAGATCGGGACCCTCCTCGCGCGGGCGTTCCACGCCGACGGCCACGAGGTGGTCGTCCTCAGCCGGCGCCCGGCCTCAGCCCCGTGGCGGACCGTCGGCTGGGACGGCCAGACGCTCGGCGACTGGGCGCGCGAGCTGGATGGCGCCGACGTGCTCGTCAACCTCGCCGGCCGCAGCGTCGACTGCCGCTACACGCCGGCCAACCGCGCGGCCATCCTGGACTCGCGCGTCGACTCGACGCGGGTCCTGGGCGAGGCGCTCGCGCGCGTCGCCCGCCCGCCACGCCTGTGGCTCCAGTCGAGCACGGCCACGATCTACGCCCACCGCCTCGATGCGCCCAACGACGAGGCGACCGGTCGGATCGGAGGCGACGAGCCGGACGCGCCGGACACGTGGCGGTTCAGCATCGACGTGGCGCGGGCGTGGGAGCGGACGGCCGAGGAGACCGTCCCGCCTGGCGTGCGCCTGGTCCAGATGCGCTCGGCGATGGTGATGAGCCCCGACCGCGGCGGCGTCTTCGACGTCTTGCTGGGGCTCGTCCGCCGCGGCCTCGGCGGGACGTCCGGCAGCGGCCGGCAGTACGTCTCGTGGATCCACGACGCCGACTTCGTGCGCGCCGTGCAGTGGCTGATTGCGCACGAGCACGTCGCGGGCGCCGTCAACCTCTCGGCGCCCCACCCGCTCCCGAACGCGGCGTTCATGCGTGCCCTCCGCGTGGCGTGGGGCACGCGCGTCGGGCTGCCGGCAACGCGGTGGATGCTGGAAGTTGGCGCCGCCGTGCTGCGGACCGAGACCGAGCTGGTCTTGAAGAGCCGGCGCGTGACCCCGGGGCGGCTGCTGGCGGAGGGCTTCGCGTTTTCGTTCCCCACCTGGGCGCCGGCCGCACGCGACCTCGTCGGGCGTTGGCGCGTCGGCCCCTAGAGCAAATCTCCGGTAGGTACAGGGTTCTCGGTACAGGGTACGGACGCGAAGCGACAGGGGAGAGCCGTACCAAGTACCTGGTACCTCGTACCAACCCGAAGGGGGCTCTAGAGCCCGTGGGGCCGCCTCTGAGGGCGAACCCGGCCCCGAGGCGGCGCGGCCCGGCCCCGAGGCGGCATCGCTAGCGAACGACCGTCAGGCGCGACGTCGCGAGCTGGCCGCCGGCCCGCAGCACGACCACGTACGACCCGGTCGCGAGGCGGTCGGCGCGGATCTCGACGGCCGTCTGTCCCGCCGGCAGCTCGCCCTCCACGAGCGTCGCCACGCGCCGGCCGAGCAGGTCAAGGAGGTCCACCTGCACCGGCCCCGCCTCGGGCAGCGAGAGGAGGAAGCGGGTGCGGCCCCGAGCCGGGTTGGGCGCGGGGGCCGAGAGGCCGAAGACGAGCGGGACCTCCGCCTCGGGCTCGGTGCCGACCGTGAAGCCGGTCCCGGCGAGCGCGAACTCGCTGAAGCCCTCGAGGCCGGTCCCCACGATGGCACCGCTCTCGGCGTCGACCTCGGTACGGAGCGGCGCGAACGGGCCGGTGCCCGCCTCGGGGCGGCGGTAGACGGTGACCGCCTCGGGGTCGGTCACGTCGAGGAGGGGCAGCGCCTCGGGGGCGAAGGCGACGCGCGCGCTGTCGAACGCCAGCCCGTCGGTCGCCGCGAGGCGCCAGCGGTAGGGCGCGAGCGTGACGCCCTCGGGGATGCCCTCCGCGCCCTCCGGCGCGAGCGCCTCGAACAGGACGCTCACGCCGCCAGGGGCGGTGACGCTGTTGAACGCGATGCCGAGTCCTACCGGGCCGACGAAGGCGACGCGGGCACTGTCGAGGCGGATCGGGAAGGTGCCAGAGGCTGCAGAGCCATCGGCGCGGGCGACGGTGGGGCCGTCCGAGACGCCGATCCGCTCCTGCACCATCAGCATCAGCGCCTGCACCAGGCCAGGGGCGTCGGTGACCCCGATGCTCTCGCGGACGGTGAGTGAGAGCGGCGGCGGCGGCGGCGCTATGAGCACGTGGATGTGGGCGACGCCCGGCTCCGTGTCCGGGTCGCCGCCGCGGATCTCGCCCGTGACGACGGAGCCATCCGACATGGACATGCTGAACCCGAAGTTCGTGGACTCGCGCCCGCCGCCTCGCAGCTTGGCCGTCCGCGACCACGTCCCGCCGTCGTCCTCGAAGACGTACGCTGAGCCCGACTGGATCGCGCCATCCAGATCATCGTCCTTCGCCCCGATCACGGCGATCCCGTCATCCAGCGCGACGCTGAATCCGAACTCGATCTGCTCCGACGACAGATCGCTGCGGTCGAGGTCGTCGGGCGTGAGCCTCTGGCGAAGCGGCCAGCCGCCGCTGCCGTCCCGCTCGAAGAGGTAGGCAGCCCCCGAGGCGAACGAGCCGAGGCCCGGGTAGGTCACGCCCTGCCCCGAGGCGCCGACGAGCGCCACGTCCCCGTCCAGGGCGACGGCCTCGCCAAACTGCTTGTTGTTGTTCGCCACGGTCCCATCGGGGGACTCTAGCTTGGCGACCTCCGTCCAGGTGGACCCTGTCCGGTCGTAGACGTAGGCTCGCCCGTTGCGGTTGACGGGCGACGACCTCGTGCCACCGGCACCGATGAGGGCGCGGTCGCCGTCCAGCGCCACGGCATCTCCGAAGCCGACGCGCCCCTCCGTCTCGGGGCGCTGAAGCGTCGCCGACGCGACCCAGGTGCCGTCTGGCTGCCGGTCGAAGACGTACACCGTTCCCCCTTCGTAGTCCGTCGCGGGGTCTTCGCTTCGTTCGGCGGCGACCAGCATTCGGTCGCCATCCAGCGCCACAGCGCTCCCGAAGAGGCCGAACCGCACCGGATCCGGGTCGCGAACCTTGTCGACCTCGGCCCACGCCCCATCCGTCTGGCGCTCGAAGATGTACACCGCGCCGGGCGCACGTTCGGTGTCGGCGTCGTCCTGTTCGCCGGGTGCCCCTACGGCGATCCGGTCCCCGCTGATCGCGACGGCGGTGCCGAACCCCGGGCTTTCGTTGAGGGGCTGGCCTAGCTAAGCGTCCAGCGGCGGAGGGTTCTCAGTTGCTCCGACGGCGGCCCGTAGTTGAACCGCCACTCGCATTCCTTCAGAAACAGCTCGAAATGATGCTTCGGGACGCCATTGTACTTCCGGAGGTGGC
>JBCCQJ010000164.1:0-10106 GCA_039024395.1 Bacteroidota bacterium
CATTCCCCCCATTCCCCCCATTCCCCCCATTCCCACCCTTGCCGCCCCGAGGCGGGCCTGGCTATCCTTCCCGGGTTGGTTAAGCGCTTCCACACATGAGTCTTTACGCCGGCGCCCCGGCCGCCCCCGTCCGCTCCCACGCCGTCCTCCCGGACGAGCGGTTCACCCTCCTCGGGGACGCCACCTCGGCAGAGATCGTCGGCTCGACGCTCGTCGTCACGGCGGGCGAGGCGAAGGTGGCGGTGTCGTTTCTGGCCGACGGCGTGGCGCGCGTCCGCGTCGCCTTCGACGGCGACTTCGCCGCCTCGGGGCACGGCGCCGGGCCGGACGACACGCCCTTCTCGTACGCCCTCGACCCCGAGGCGGAGGTCGGCGGCATCGGCATCGGCCTTGAGGACCTCGGCCCGCAGTGGGCGGTGGCGACGCCGGCGATGACGCTGCGGGTCCAGAAGAGCCCCTGCCGGCTCTCGTTCGAGACGCCAGACGGGCAACCGTTCCTCCAGGACTCGGCCGGCGCGGGCTACGCCCTCACCGACGACGGCCGCACCGAGGTGCGGTGCTGGAAGGCCCTCGCCCCCGAGGCGCGCTTCTTCGGGTTCGGCGACAAGACGTTCGAGCTCGACCGCCGGGGCCAGCAGCTCACGTTCTGGAACGCCGACACCTACGCCTACGCCCCCGAGCAGGACCCGATCTACAAGTCGATCCCGTTCACGCTCACGCTCGCCGAGGCGGGCGATGCCTGGACGGGAGCGGGCGTCTTCCTCGACAACACGTACCGTTCGAATTTCGACCTCGGGGCGAGCGCGGCCGAGGACTGGTGGTTCGGGGCGACCGACGGCGAGCTGCGCTACTACGTCTTCGCCGGGCCGGACCTGAAGACGCCGCTCCGCCGGTTCTGCGACCTCACGGGCCACACGCCGATGCCGGCGCTGTGGTCGCTCGGCTACCACCAGAGCCGGTGGAACTACCACGACTCGGGCTACGCGCGCTACGTGGCCCACGAGTTCCGCCGCCGCGACATCCCGCTCGACTGCATCCACCTCGACATCGGCCACATGGACGGCTACCGGGTGTTCACCTGGAACCCCGACACCTTCGCCGACGCCGAGCCGCTCCACGCAGACCTGCACGAGCTGGGGGTCCGGTCGGTCGTGATTGTGGACCCCGGCGTGAAGATCGACCCCGACTACGTCGCCTACCAGGAGGGCAAGACGCGGCGGCTGTTCTGCCAAAACCCGGACGGGACCGACTTCACCGACACCGTGTGGCCCGGCGACGTCCACTGGCCGGACTTCTCGAACCCCGAGGCGCGGCCGTGGTGGGGCCACCTGCACAGCCGCTACCTCGACACCGGCGTGACGGGCTTCTGGAACGACATGAACGAGCCGGCCATCCTCGGGGGGCGCGACTTCCCCGACGATGTTCGCTTCGACTACGGCGACCGCGGCACGGGCTCGACCGACCACCTCGAGGCGCACAACGTGTACGGCCTCCTGATGGCGCAGGCGACGTACGACGGTCTCCGCGACGTGCGCCCGGACGAGCGACCGTTCCTGCTCACCCGCGCCTGCTTCGCGGGCTCGCAGCGCTACGCCGCCGCCTGGACCGGCGACAACGTCTCGACGTGGGAGCACCTGCTGCTCTCGCTCCGCATCTGCCAGAGCCTCTCGCTCTCGGGCCTCGCCTACTGCGGCCCCGACATCGGCGGCTTCGCCGGGCAACCGTCGCCGGAGCTGTACGCCCGCTGGGTGCAGGCCGGCGTGCTGTATCCGTTCATGCGGACGCACTACTCGCACGAGGAGACCGAGGCGCAGGAGCCGTGGAGCTTCGGCGAGGAGACGGAGGCCATCAGCCGCGAGTACATCAAGCTCCGCTATCGCCTTCTGCCAACGATCTACTCGGCCTTCGAGGCGTGCACGCGCACGGCGGTGCCGCCCATGAAGGCGCTCGTGCTGGAGCACCCGGACGACGCCCGCACGCACCGCGGCTGCGACGACCAGATGTACCTCGGCGAGGCGCTCATGGCCTGCCCCGTCGTCACCGACGGCGCCCGCACGCGCGAGGTCTACTTCCCCGACGTGCCCGGCGGCTGGTTCGACGTCTGGACCGGCGACCACATCGGGGGCGGCGAGACGCGGTCGGTGCCGGCGCCGCTCGACACGATGCCGATGTACGGCCGCGCCGGCGGCGTGGTCGCGCTCGACCCGCCCCGGCCGAGCACGCAGGCCGGCGGCCTCGACACGCTCACGTTCTGGACGTTCCCCGGCGCCGGCACCTCGTCGTTCTACTTCGACGACGGGATCAGCTACGCCCACGAGGGCGGCGACGTCCTCCGCCTCGGGGTCGCGCTCGAGGCGGCGGGCGGCGGGCTTTGCGCGACCGTCTCTCGCGAGGGCACGCGAGGCCTCCCCTACCTCCAGTTCGAGTGGCGTGTCCCGCTCGCCGGTCTCGACGACGCGCCGTCCGCGATCGTGGCCGACGGCGTCACGCTTCCGATGCACAACACCCCGGAGGAGTTCGAGGGCGCCGAGACGGGCGCAGTCCTCGACGGCGCGTGGCTCAGGGTCCGCACGCGGACCGACGTCGCGTCGCTCTCCATCCGCTAGTTCTACCACTCATGTCGTCCCCCCTCGTCGCGTCCGCCCCAGCGGTCGACGCTCACGGCTTCTCGACGCCCGGTGCGGTCGCCTCCGTTGAGGTCACCGACCCCGGCGTCGCCGTCATCACGTTCGAGACCGGCGCCCGGCTCCGCCTCGACGCCCTCGCCGACGACGTCGTGCGCCTTCGCCTCGCCCTCCCCGAGGCGGACGTCCGGGAGTGGATGTCCTACGCCCTCGACCCCGAGGCGTCGTGGGACGGCCCGAGCATCTGGGCGCGCCATGACGGCCCCGAGGCGGTGACGCTCCGCACCGGCGCCCTCGCAGTCCGCATCGAGACCGCCTCGGGGGCGCTGACGGTCGCCGACGCGGACGGGTGCGTGCTCGTCGACCGCGCGGCGGCGTCGTGGACCGACCAGCACGTCGCGCTCACGCACCGCCTCGGGGCCGACGACCGGCTGTTCGGGCTCGGCGACAAGGAGCAGGCGCTCGACCGCCGCGGACGCGAGTACGAGATGTGGAACACCGACGCCTTCAAGTACGGGCGCGGCTCGGACCCGCTCTACAAGTCGGTCCCGTTCGTCCTCCAGCAGGGCACCGAGCGGCCGGTGGGCCTGTTCTACGACAACTCGTTCCGGAGCTGGCTCGACCTCGGCGCGAAGGACCCCGAGGCGGCCCGCTACGTCGCCAACGGCGGCCACCTCGACGTGTACGTCCTCGCCGCGGCGACGCCGCTGGGGGTGACCGAGCGGTTCTCGGCGCTCACTGGCCGGCACCCGATGTTCCCGAAGTGGGCGCTCGGCTACCACCAGTGCCGGTACTCGTACCTCAACGAGGGCGAGATCCGGGAGGTGGCTCGCGCGTTCCGCGCGCGGCAGATCCCGTGCGACACGCTCTACTTCGACATCCACTACATGGACGGGTACCGGGTGTTCACCTGGGACCTCGACGCCTTCCCCGACCCGCCGAAACTCCTGACCGACCTCGAGGCGGAGGGGTTCCGCAGCGTCGTCATCGTCGACCCCGGCGTCAAGGCCGACGACCCCGACTACGCGATCTACCGCGACGGGCAGGCGCGCGACGCCTACGTCCGCTACCCCGGCTCCGACGGCGAGCCCGGGGAGGAGGCTCACGGCGAGGTGTGGCCCGGCCGCTGCGCCTTCCCCGATTACACCCGCGCCGACGTGCGCGACTGGTGGGGCGACCTCCACGAGGGGCTCCTCGCAGCGGGTGTCGACGGCGTGTGGAACGACATGAACGAGCCGGCCCTGTTCGCGGTCGCCCACGTCGAGGGCTCGATGGAGGCCGAGACCGACGTCGGCACGCTGCCGGACGAGGTGCGGCACGCCTTCGAGGGCCGCGGGGGCGACCACCGCGAGGCCCACAACGTGTACGGGATGCAGATGCTGCGCGCGACCTACGAGGGCCTGAAGCGCCTCCGCCCCGAGGCGCGGCCGTTCACCATCACCCGGGCGTCGTTCGCCGGCGCCCAGCGGTTCGGGTCGTCCTGGACGGGCGACAACACGGCCACGTGGGACCACCTCAAGCTGGCCATTCAGACCTGCCTGTCGCTCGGCGCCTCGGGGCAGGGCTTCACCGGGTCCGACGTGGGCGGCTTCGTGGGCACGCCGACGGGCGAGCTGGTCGCGCGGTGGACGCAGGTGGGCGCGCTCACGCCACTCTTCCGCAACCACTCGGCCGTCGACACGCCGCGCCAGGAGCCGTGGCTCTTCGGCCCCGAGGTGGAGCGCGTCTGCCGCGAGGCGATCGAGCTGCGCTACCGCCTCCTGCCGGTCCTCTACACGGCCATGCGCGAGGCGGCCGCCTCGGGGCGCCCGATGCTGCGCGCGCTGCCACTGGTTCATCCCGAGGACGAGACGATCCGCCGGACCGACCCGCTCGGGTTCTACGTCGGCGACGCGCTGCTCGCGCACCCGGTGGTGGAGGCCGGCCAGACGGAGCGCGAGGCGTACCTGCCGGCATGGGAGGGCGGCTGGTACGACCTGAAGACCGGCGCGCGCTTCGAGGGCCGCCAGACGGTCTGGTGCGAGACGCCACTCGACCACGTCCCGCTTTACGTCCGCGGCGGCTCCGTCCTGCCCCTCGCGCCGGTGCGTCAGCACACCGGCGAGCCCGTGCGTCGCCTCACGCTCCACGTCTACCCCGCCCCTGGACGCCACGAGAGCCGCCTCTACGACGACGCCGGCGACGGGTGGGACTTCGAGGACGGCGCGTTCTGGGACGGCACGCTCACCCTGGACACCACCCCCGAGGCGGTCCGCCTCGAGGTGTCCGTCGAGGGGTCGTACACGCCCGAGTGGGAGGGCTGGGACGTCGTGGTCCACGGCCTCGGCGCCGCGCCGGCCCGCGTGACCGCCTCGGGGCGGGACCTCGAGGTGGCGTGGGACGGCGAGGCGGCGCGCTTCGCGGTCGGCGTGGGAGACGGATTTAAGGTGATTCCTTAGCCCGTGGCGGCACCGGCAGGGGGAGGCGAAGCGTTTCTTTCCTCCTTCGACCGCCACGTCATGCCCCCCCCGCGCCTCGTCCCGCTCCTCGTCGTGCTCGTCGTCGCGAGCCTTCTTGCGGCGTGCGGCTCGCCGATGCCCGTCGGGCAGCGCGTCCCGGAGGTCGACTTCCGCACCCCCGAGGCGGAGCTGCCGGCGCCGCTCGACACCTCGGCGTTCAACTACCTTATCCTCGGCGACTGGGGGCGAAACGGGTTCTTCAACCAGGCCGAGGTCGCGGCCGGCATGGGCCGGGTGGGCGAGGCGATCCAGAGCCGGTTCACCATCTCAACTGGCGACAACTTCTACACGTCCGGCGTCACCTCGGTCGACGACGTCAAGTGGGAGCGGTCCTACGAGCGGATCTACACCGCGCCGTCGCTCCAGAGCCGGTGGTACGTCACGCTCGGCAACCACGACTGGCAGGGCAACGTGCCGGCGCAGATCGAATACACCGCCCTCAGCGACCGCTGGTACATGCCGGCGCAGTACTTCGCCGAGGAGATGATCTTCGGCGCCGACTCGACGCGCGTCCTGTTCGTGTTCATCGACTCGTCGCCGATCGCGTACCCGCCGGCCTACGAGGCGCGCTTCAGCGACACCGGCGTGTGGGCCCCCGGGGCGCAGCTCGACTGGATCGAGACGACGCTCCGCGAGTCGGATGCCGAGTGGAAGATCGTCGTCGGCCACCACCCGATCTACGTCGGCTCGGTGCGCTACTCCGACAACCAGCGGCTGATCGAGCGGCTCGTCCCGATCTTCGAGCGCTACGGCGTGCAGGCCCACTTCGCCGGGCACGACCACAACCTCCAGCACCACCGCCCGGAGGGCTCGCCGGTCGACTACTTCGTTTCCGGCGCCGGCTCCCTGCTGCGCGAGGTGATTCAGACCCCGAACACGTTGTTCGCCGTGAAGGAGGCCGGGTTCATGGCCGCCTCGATGACGCGCGACCTGATGATCGTGAAGGCCTTCGACGAGGACGGCGACCTGCTCTACCGCGCCGAGGTGCCGCGCCGCCGCGGCGAGCGCCTGCCGCTCCCCTTCGGCACCGGCGGCGAGTAGGACGGCCGCCTCGGGGCGAGGCGGGACCCCGGACGACAGACCGCGGACCGCCGCCTGAGCGATCGGCCCGGACGACACCGCTTCGAAGCCGGCCACCTCGGTGAAACAAGTCCCCTCCCCCCAGCGGGGGGAGGCCGGGAGGGGGGCGACAAACCGACCGCCTCGGTGTCGGTCGGCTTCCGTCCCCGAGGCGGCTCAGATCCGGACAAACTCTGACCCCGAGGCGGTGCGTGTCGTCGGATCGCCCTCCCCTGCACACCCAGTCGCACGTGCGACCCGCTGGGAGGGGGAGATCTCAACAGTGGGCGTTTCTCGCGTCCCCGAGGCGGTGTACCCGCGTCGGTCCACCACCCCCGGCCTCTCCTGTCCAGGCCTGTCCTGAGCGGAGTCGAAGGGAGGGGGGACTGTGTACCGGCCGCCTCGGAGGACGGCGCAGTGGCCCGTGGTTTGGCGTCCGCAGTACGTCAGCCCCGAGGCGGTCAGCCGTCTGCGGTCGGCGGTCGGCCGTCCCGCCTCGGGGTCGTCTTGCGCGTCGGGCGGACGCCGCGGGCGTGGCGGACCATCGCGTCGTAGCCCTGCTGGCTCAGCCAGACCGCGCCGTCGGTGTAGGCGGGGCGCACGTAGTAGGAGCCGGCGCGGTGGATCGGCGTGTCGAAGGCGACGCAGCGGGCGCCCTCGGGCGGCGCGTCGGGCGAGCGGGCTTTCCGCCAGCGGACGCGCCGCCACGGGCGCGCGGCGAGGTCGGCCCAGAACGCGTCGTCGTGCTCGGGCCGGACCGACGGCACTACGAGCGGGTCCGGCGGCGCGCGGCGGCCACGTCGTCGTCCGCCTCGGGGTCGTCGAGGGCGTCGGCGAGGACGGCCGGGTCGATGCGGCCCTCCGCCTCGGGGCCGGCGAGGCGGTCTTCCAGCTCGTCGATCCGCTTGTAGAGCGGCTTCACGGCGTCCTCGACCGCATCTTCGACGGCGTCCTCCACGGCCTCTTCGACCGCCTCCTCGATCATCCGCCGGAGGTCGCTCAGGCGCATCTCCCCGCCGCCGGACTCCATCGCCCGGTACTTGGCCTGCTTCGTCTTGACGATGGCCCCGACGATGATCGACGGGAAGAAGACGAAGATGGAGAGGATGGCGATGATCTCGGCCATGACACGACGGGCGGATGACGAGCCAGGTACGCGCGACTCCGAGGTGGGTTACGGGCCGAAGAGGAACAGCGTGTCGTAGAGGCCCACGCTGCCGCGGTCGACGACCAGCTTCTGGTGCTCCGGCCGCGTGTCGCGGGCGACGAGGAGGGCGCGGCCGTTGGCGTCGATGTCGCCCACGAAGCGGTTGTAGAGGTAGTGGCTCAGCTCGAGCGCCGTCACGCCGCCGTTGGCGTCCTCGTCGGCCTGCCGGCCGGCGATGGCATCCGAGAAGAAGCGCGAGAGGTAGCCGCCGGCCTCGAACTTGACGGCAACCGACGAGACCACGTCCTCCTCGGACGAGAAGAGCCCCATCCGGCCGGGCCGGCTGATGACGTCCTTCGCGAACCCGCCCGAGAAGCACGCGTCGAGCACGATGAGCTGCCGCGACGACGGGATCCGGGCGAAGAGGGCGTCCAGCTCGTCGTCGAGGATCTCGGCGTCGTACATCTCGAGCGACTCGTCGAGCCCGTCGGGGTCCTCGCGCTGGAAGCCGGTGCGGGCGTACTGCCCGCCGTGGCCCGAGAAGAAGAACACGAACAGCGTCCGGTCATTCCCCGAGGCGGCCAGCCGGTCGATCGCCGAGCGGACGTTGGCGACCGTCGCGTCGGCGTCGGTGAGCAGGATCCCGTCGCCGGGCGCCATGCCGGCGCGGACCATCGCGTCGCGCGCCTCCACGGCGTCCTGCGCCGTCCACCGGAGCGGTCCCATGCGGGTGTAGTCGCTGATGCCGACGAAGAGGCCCACGATCCGGTCGTAGGCCGGCGGGTCGGGGCGGAGGGCGTCGGCCTGCGACACGCGGACGGTGTAGGCGCCTGTCTCGCCGGGCCGGTATGTGGTCGCGATGACGCGGTAGCGGCCCGCCTCGCGCATGGCGAACTCGACGACCGAGCGCGTCTGGTCGCCCTCGAAGTCGTCGTTCTCGATCCGCTCGCCCGACGGCGACTCGACGATGAGGTAGGTGTCCACCTCGGCGCTGGTCATCTCGATGCGGACCGGCTCGCCGGCGTCGCCGTCGAAGGTGTGGACCTCCATGAACTCGCCCGACTGGAGGCGCTGGTCGGAGCCGTCGAGCGTGCCCGAGAGCGTCTCGGCAAGCGTGAGCGCGCTCGTCCGCTGGCTGTAGATGTCGCGCTCCCCCGCGGCGGGCTCGGCCGGACGGCCGAACGACTCGCTGAGGTCGAGCGCCAGCTCGTAGGCGCCGGTCTCGTCGGCCGCGTAGCTGGTCACGTAGACCGTGTAGGTGCCCGGCTCGGTGAGGTCCATCTCGACGCGCGAGTGGCCCGTCCGCCCCCCGCCGTCGTCGTCCTGGATGGCCTCGCCCCGAGGCGGGTCGACGACCAGGTACGTGTCGAAGACGTCGCTCGTGAGATCGGCCTGGAGGCGCTGGCCGGGGACGCCGGTGAACGTGAACTTGTCGACGTACTCGCCGCCGTCGAGGCGGTCGTCGCCCGAGGCGAGCGTGCCCCGCTCGCGGCGGACGCCGTCGGAGGCCGCCCCGCCGCCGTCGGCCTGGATCGAGAGCCGGTAGCGGCCCGTCTCGCCGACGGCGTAGCTCGTCACGACGACGTCGTAGCTGGCCCCCGCCTCGGTGTCGACGACGAGGAGCGACCGCGTGAGCGAGCCCTCGTGGTCGTCGTTGTCGAACTGCTCGCCGCCCGGCGCCTCGACGATCAGGTACGGGTCGAACTCGGTCGACGTCAGGTCGACGACGACGGGGCCTCCTGTCCCGGTGACGGTGTAGCGGTCGGTGAACTCGCCAGACGTGAGGGGGGTGTCGCCCGGTGCGAGGGCGCCCGCCTCGACGCGGCTGCCGCTGGGCGCCGCCCCGCCGCGGTCGACGGCGAGCGCGTAGGCGCCGGTCTCGCCCGGCCGGTAGCTGGTCACCAGGATCTCCCACTCGCCTGCCTCGGAGGCGACGGCCTCGAGGCACGAGCGCGTGACGTCGCCGTCGCAGTCGTCGTTCTCCTCCTGCGTGCCGTCGGGGCTCTTGAGGATCAGGTAGGGATCGAAGTCGCTCGACGTGAGCCCAATGGCGATCCGCTCGCCGGCCCCGAGGCGGAGCGGCATTCGGTCGAAGAACTCGCCCGACGTCAGCGTCGCGTCGCCCGGCCCGAGCGAACCCGCCTCGGCGTCGGCCGCGCCGCCGGAGGGCCTTTGCGGGGCCGGCCCCGAGGCGGTCGAGATTGAGAGCGCGTACGCGCCCGTCTCGCCGACGGCGTAGCTGGTCACGAGCACGCGGACCGTCCCGGCCTGGTCGTTGACGAGCGTCGCGCACGAGCGGGTGGTCTCGCCGTCGGTGCAGTCGTCGTTCTCCTCCTGCGCGCCCGACGGCGAGATCAGGATAACGTAGGTGTCGAAGTCGTCGGACGTGACGACCGCCTCGACGGTCTCGCCGGCGCCGGCCTCGACGGAGAACTCGTCGCGGAACTCGCCGCTGCCGAGCGTGACGTCGCCCGGCGCGAGGCGGCCGGAGTAGGTCTGCGCCGAGGCGGCGGTCGTAGCGAGGGTGAGAAGGAGGAGGACGAAACGCATCGGCGCGGGGAACGTGCGGCCCGAAGGTACTGGACCGCGGCGGTTTCGCCCTCCCCGACGCCGGGGACACGCGCCCCTTCGGGGCGTGGAGGACTGAACGACTATGGGCTGAAAGCCCATAGGTTGGATTCCGGCTCAAAGCCGGGGTTTCGGCTCAAGCCGACTCCAAGAGGCGCGCTCCAAGCGCGTCACTCCAGAATGAAATTCTCCGTCCCGTTCGGACCCTCG
>JBCCQJ010000165.1:0-10092 GCA_039024395.1 Bacteroidota bacterium
CAGCGATCGCCGACACGCCGCACCTGAACGTGCCCGCCTCGGGGCCGAGCGTTGCGCCGCGGAGCGTTGCGCCTCCGCCCGTCGCGCCAACGCCGCCTCCGCGCACGGCCTCGCCGCCGTCGCCCGACTCGCCCGGCACCGAGGCCGCCGGAGGCGGGGCGGGGCGCGCAGGCGGCGTGGGCGCGACAGGCGGCGGCGCAACGCTCGGCGGCGCAACGCTCGGCCCCGAGGCGGGCACGTTCAGGTGCGGCGTGTCGGCGATGGCCGCGCCGTCGGCCGCCTCGGGGGCCGGCGGCTCGAGGTAGCGCAGGTTGTTGCGGACCACCTCGGCGGCGAGCGCCATGTAGTTGCGCGAGCCCGACGAGATGGCGTCGTAGAGCAGCACCGGCTTGCCGAAGCTCGGGGCCTCCGAGATCCGCACGTTGCGCTGCACGACGGCCTCGAACACGCGGTCGCCGAAGTAGCGCCGCACCTCGGCGGCGACCTGGTTGCTCAGCCGCAGCCGGCTGTCGAACATCGTCAGCAGCACGCCCTCGATCTCGAGGTCCGGGTTGAGGTGCTGGCGGACGATCTTGATCGTGTTGAGGAGCTGCCCCAGGCCTTCGAGCGCGAAGTACTCGGTCTGGACCGGGATCAGCACCGAGTCGGCCGCCGTGAGCGCGTTGAGCGTCAAGAGGCCCAGGCTCGGCGGGCAGTCGATGACGACGAAGTGGTAGCGCCGCCGCGCGCGCTCGAGCGCCTTCTTGAGCACGCGCTCGCGCTCGAAGAGGTCGATCATCTCGATCTCCGCGCCCACCAGGTTGATGTGCGACGGGATCACGTCGAGGCACGCCATCTCGGTGTGCAGCAGCGCGTCCTCGACCGAGACGCCGCCCGTCAGCACGTCGTAGACCGACGACGCGACGGTCCGCGGCTCGATGCCCAGCGACGACGTCCCGTTCGCCTGGGGGTCGGTGTCGAGGAGGAGCGTCGGGTGGTCGGCGGCGGCCAGCGAGGCGGCCAGGTTGACCGCCGTCGTGGTCTTCCCGACCCCGCCTTTCTGATTCGCGACCGCGATGACCTTGCCCATGGCGGGGGGCGTCGTGTGGGAGGCTCTGGGAACGGCCGGGGACCGGCCGGGCCGCGAGGCGGCCGGGGGGACGCCGGAATATAGGCGCCGCTCGCTACGCGTCGGAGACGGTTTGGGTTTTGGTGTCGACGGGCGAGAGCGAGCGAGACCTCAGCCGGGCCAGGAGCCCGAACGCAGGAATCCAAACCGCCTCTTACGCAGGGACGCCCTCCGCCGCCGCCTCGTCGTAGACGGCCCGCTCGATCTCGATGCCGGCGCGCTGGAGCTTGCCCTCCAGGCGCTCGTAGCCCCGGTCGAGGTGGTACACCCGAAGCACGTTCGTCTCGCCCTCGGCCACCATGCCCGCCAGCACGAGCGAGACGCTCGCGCGGAGGTCGGTGCTCATGACCGTCGCGCCCCCGAGGCGGCTCCCGCCTCCGATGTGCACGGTGTCGCCCTCGACCCGAACCTCGGCCCCGAGACGGCGCAGCTCGGGGATGTGCTTGAACCGGTCGGTGTAGACCGTGTCGCGAACGGTCGACGGGCCGTCGGCCTGGGTCATCATCACCGTCCACTGGGCCTGGAGGTCGGTCGCGAAGCCGGGGTAGGGCGCCGTCTCGATGGACACCGGCCGGATCGATTCCACGCCCTCGACCTCGACCTCGTCGCCGTCGAACCGGAACGGCACGCCGGTCTCGCGGAACCGCTCGGTAAAGTCGGGCCCAAGGTGCTCGGGCCGCGCGCCGGTGATGCGGAACGCCTCGCCGGCTGGCGTCGCCATCGCGGCCGCGATCATGTATGTGCCCAGCTCGATCCGGTCGGGGCAGTTCGTGAACTCGACCGGGTTGAGCCGCTCGACGCCCTGCACGCGGATCGTGTCGGTGCCGAGGCCCTCGATCTGGGCGCCCATCGCCTGGAGCATCTCGCCGAAGACGACCACGTCGGGCTCGGCGGCGGTGTTTTCCAGAACTGTCTCGCCCTCCGCCGTCACGGCGGCGAGCAGCACGTTGATCGTCGCGCCCACGCTGACCGGCTCGAAGCGCATGTGCCCGCCGCGGAGCCGGCCGCCCGGGGCCTCAGCGATCACGTAGCCGCCCTCCTCGCGGATCTCCGCGCCGAGGGCCTGCATCCCCTTGAGGTGGAGGTCGACCGGGCGCGGCCCCCAGGCGCAGCCGCCGGGCAGCGAGACGCGCGCCTTCCCCCCCCGGCCCAGAAGCGCGCCGAGCATGTAGAACGAGGCCCGCATCTGCTTGACGAGGTCGTACGGCGCCTCGAAGTGGTGGATCGACGAGGCGTCGATGGTGATCGTCTCGGGCGTGTCCGGGTCGTCGTCGGGGTCCCAGGTCACCGTGCAGCCCGTCACGCGGATCACGTTCGAGAACGTGGCGACGTCCTTGAGCACGGGGATGTTGTGGATCGTCGAGACGCCGTCGGCCAGGACGGCGGCGGCCATCAGAGGAAGGGCGGTGTTCTTCGAACCACCGACGTGGAGGGAGCCGCGGAGGGGCCGCCCCCCCTGGATGACGAGTTTGTCCATCAGAGGGAAAAGAGAGAGTGGAATCGGGATCGGAAGATCTGCAACGCCGCGCGTCGCCGATCAGGTTCGGCGCGGGCGTGAAGAGGAGGGCGGGAAGCTATGTGTGCCGCCCGGGGGACGCGGTGCGTGGGGGACGCGGATTTCCCGTAGACGCTGGCCTGGTCTTTGTAGAGATTCTGTGAACGCCTCCCCGGATCCGCCATGTCCCTGCTCACGCTCGACCTCTTCGCGCGCGCCGCCGACCCCGAGGCGGCGCGCTACCGCGTCCTCGCGGGCCTCCAGGAGGCCCGCCGGCGGTTCGCCCAGAACTGCGTCTACCCGACGCTCGGCCGCCTCGTGGACCTGCACCGAGGCCTCCGCGACATCCTCGACGGCGCCGGCCGCGTCGAGCAGCGACCCACGGGCCGCGCCGTCGACGTCGACTGGGAGGCGGGTCGGCTCGTGCACGAGGGCGGCCCCGAGGCGCCCGTCGGCCTCGAGCTTGCCCGGTGGGCGATGCCCCGCCTCGTGGGCGCCATCGAGGAGGGACAGGCGCTCTACGACTTCGCGGCCGAGCACGCCGCGTTCACGCCCGTCGGACTCGTGCCCCGCTACCACGCTGAAGGGTTCCTGCTCCTCGACGCCGAGGCGGGGCCGCGCGCGCTCCGCTACCAGGTGTCCGCGCTCACCGGCGCCGACGGCCAGTACCGCAGCCTGCGGACCGCCTCGGTGCCGGTCGCCCTCGACCCGCTCGCGCCGCCGCAGGTGTGGAAGCGCACGCTCGCCGAGGCGGCGCCCGACCTGCCGGCGCCGGCCACGTTCTGCCTCCGCGCCGACCTCGACCTGCCCGTCGAGGAGACGCTGCTGCCGATCGGCAAGCGCAAGCTGCTCGCGTTCGTGCAGTCCTGGGGCGCAGCGTAGAGGCTGTCGGCTGTCGGCTGTCGGCTGTCGGCTGTCGGCTGTCGGCTGTCGGCTGTCGGCTGTCGGCTGTCGGCTGTCGGCTGTCGGCTGTCGGGGCGCACGCGAATAAGTTCCCTGTCGTCTGCCTCGCGGCGCACCGCATGGCACCATCGGTCCTGACGACTCGTAGCCGAGAGCCCATAGCCGAGAGCCCCCCTCGGCACGATTCCGCGCAGCCCCTTCGTTTGTCCGTCTCCGGATTCCCCCGTAGGTTTCCACAACGCCAGCATTCACCGTCCGGCCGGACACAGCCACAACCACAATGGGCAAGCAGCGCATGAACGACAACTGGGAGCGCATGAAGGCGCAGATCCTCTCGACGTGGGGCGACCTCGACGAGAGCGAGATGAAGAAGGCGCGCGGCGACTTCGGCCAGATGGTCAACCTCATCCACTCGGCGACGGGCGAGGACCGGCAGCTCATCATGCGCAAGATGTCGGCCTTCCTGTAAGCCGGGCTTGCACCGAACGCGGCGGCGCGCTCCACCTCGGGGCGCGCCGTTTTTCGTGGGGCGGCTTCGCCCGGGGCTGGCTTCGCCGGCTCCGCACTGAGGCGGCGAGAGGGCAGAGGTAGCTTCCGGAAGCCCTTCCCACGCCCATGTCCGAGGTCGCTCCCGAACCCGCCCGTCCGTTCCCGCTCGGCACCGCCGTCCCCGAGGCGGGGGCGCTCCGCGAGGCCTTCGACGCGCGCGTCGCCCACCACCGCCGGCTGCTGGATGCCCTGGAGCAGCAGGCCGCCGAGATTCGTCGGGGGGGCGGCGAGAAGGCGGTTGCGCGGATGCACGCGCGCGGCAAGCTGACCGCCCGCGAGCGCATCGACGCGCTCCTCGACGACGGCGCCGACTTCCGCGAGATCGGGCTCTTCGTCGGGCGCGGGATGTACGAGGATGAGGGCGGCTGCCCGGCTGGCGGCACCGTCATGGGGCTCGGCCGCGTCTCGGGCCGGCTGTGCATGATCGTCGCCAACGACGCCACCGTGAAGGCGGGCGCCTGGTTTCCGATCACGGCCAAGAAGAACCTCCGCGCCCAGGAGATCGCCCTCGAAAACCGCATCCCGATCCTCTACCTCGTCGACTCGGCCGGCGTCTTCCTGCCGATGCAGGACGAGATCTTCCCCGACCGCGACCACTTCGGGCGCATCTTCCGCAACAACGCGAAGCTGAGCGCGCTCGGCGTGCCGCAGATCGCGGCCATCATGGGGAGCTGCGTCGCCGGCGGGGCCTACCTGCCCATCATGTCCGACGAGAGCCTGATCGTCGACGGCACGGGCTCGGTGTTCCTGGCCGGCCCGTTCCTCGTCCAGGCCGCGATCGGCGAGGTGACCGACGCCGAGACGCTGGGCGGGGCAACCACGCAGACCGACATCTCGGGCGTCTGCGAGTACAAGATGCCCGACGACCCGACGGCGCTGGCCACGATCCGCGACCTCGTCGCCGGCCTCGGGCCGCAGCCGCGGGCCGGCTTCACGCGCGCCGCCTCGGTGCCGCCGGCGTTCGACCCCGAGGCGGTGCTGGGCGTCTTCCCCGAGAGCCGCCAGCAGCCGTACGACACGCGGGAGCTTCTCGCCCGGATCGTCGACGCGGACTCGTGGACCGAGGTGAAGGCCGGATACGGCCAGACGCTCGTCTGCGGCTACGCCCGCCTCGACGGCTGGAGCGTGGGCATCGTGGCGAGCCAGCGACAGGTGGTGCGCGCGAGGAGCCCCCAGGGCAAGCCGGACGAGATGCAGATCGGGGGCGTCATCTACGGCGACGCGGCCGACAAGGCGGCGCGCTTCGTGATGCAGTGCAACCAGAAGCGCATCCCGCTCATCTTCTTCCAGGACGCGACCGGCTTCATGGTGGGCACGCGCGCCGAGCAGGGCGGGATCATCAAGGACGGCGCGAAGCTGGTCAACGCCGTCGCCAACTCGGTCGTCCCTACGTTTACCGTCGTCGTGGGCAACTCGTTCGGGGCGGCCAACTACGCGCTCAACGGCCGGGCTTACGACCCGCGCCTGATGCTGGCCTGGCCGACGGCCCAGATCGCGGTCATGGGCGGCAGCCAGGCGGCCAAGACGCTGCTCTCGATCGAGGAGCGCAAGCTCGCCAAGCAAGGCCTCGAGTTGACCGACGACGATCGTGCGGCGCGCCTCGCCGAGATCGAGACGCGCTACGCCGAGCAGACGTCGCCGGTCTACGCCGCCGCCCGCCTCTGGGTCGACGCCATCGTCGACCCGCGCGAGACGCGCGCCTGGTTGGCGACGGGCCTCGAGATGGCCGACCACAACCCCGAGATCGCGCCGTTCCGCGTCGGCGTGCTCCAGACCTGATGGCCGCCCGCCCGCTCCGGCTCGTCGAGTTCCGCGACGGTCCGCTCGACGACCAGATTCACCTCGTCCCTGTGGCCCAGGCCACGTCGGAAGACGGCGCGATCGAGGTCGTCGTCGACGTCGATGGGTTTCGCGTGGCGCGCTACGAGTGGACCGGGCTCCGAGGCGGTGGCCCGGTCGTGTACCGGTTCGCCGGCTATGCCCGGGCGAACGAGGTCTGAGGCTGGCTCGGGCCCCCCTGAGGCCATCTTGGGGGAACGGATGTGAGAATCGGTTTGGACACAGCGCCTCACCGCCGTACTGTTCAGGTCCGAACTTGCCTGAATCGTCATGGTCAGTGTTGCTGTGTTCCTCTTTTTCGGGATGCTTCCCCTCGCCATCTGCATCGGCATCGTGTGTCGCGGCCTGGCGCCCCCGCCGGACGCTGGAGGGGAGGACCCGCCTCCCGGTGTGACCGCACCTCCCAAGGTGCCCCGCGGCCCGCGCCGCCTCGCCGTCGACCGGGAGCCGCAGGGCAGCGAGCGGTCCGGCTCGGCACGCGCGAAGGCCGGCGCGCGAGGATAGTCTCCGCCTCGGAGGGTGGCGTAGGCACAGCCCAGCCACCGCATGCGCCATGCCCGACGTCGTCCGCCTCGCCGACAAATTCTCGCAGGTCTCGGAGACCTGGACGCCCTACGTGGTCGCCGAGCTGAACGGCCAGCTCGTGAAGGTGGCTAAGCTGGAGGGCGACTTCCTCTGGCACGCCCACGACGCCGAGGACGAACTCTTCTGGGTGGTCGAGGGCCGGCTCCGCATCGAGCTGCGCCACCCGGACCTCCCCGAGGCGGTCACGCTGGAGCCCGGCGATCTGTTCGTGGTGCCGGCCGGCGTCGGGCATCGACCCGTGGCGGAGCCGACCGCCTCGGTGGTGCTGTTCGAGCCCGTCTCGACGGCCCACACCGGCGCCGTCGAGTCCGAGCGGACGGTCCGCGACCAGACGCGGATCTAGAGCGCCCTTCGGGTCGCCCTAAGGAATGGAGGAGCGCGCTGCGCGCGCCGAGGAGCGGAAGAACGACTGCTGACGGGCTCCTGGAGCGGCGTGCCATTCTCACATCAACCTGCCGTCGGCTCTGGTGTGTATCGACGCCCCGGCGGCACGACCGCCTCGGTGCCGCGCGACCCCGAGGCGGCGGCCCCACGCTCGACCGCCCCACCGGACGAGTCCAGCGGGGCGGTCGGGGACGGACATCCGCAGGCAACACACACAATGCCTGCCGAGCCCACTCGGTATCGTCAGCCCAGCCAGTAACTGAACTTGACGAGGAAGACATTGGTCGGCGCGTCGGTGAAGAGGCCGCCGAGGTCGCGGCCGACGCGGAACGCCCCGTCCGGCTCGAAGCCGTTGCGCTGCTGTTGCCACACCAGGAAAAGCGCCGACCCCGGCCGGTACTCCCACCGCAGGACCGCGTTGCCCTGGAGGGCGCGGACGGTGAAGTCGGGCGAGAACGAGAACGGGTCTCCACCGTCGGCGGGCGTGATCGTCACCTCGCCGTCGTCGGCGACGGCCACCTCGGCGTCGGCGAAACGGGGGAAGTCGAGCTGGCGCGGTGCCGTCATCTGGGAGAAATCGCCGTAGCGGCCGCGCGAGACGAACGGCCGCACGTACGTCTGGAGCGAGAGCGTCGGCGAGAACGTCCAGTTGAGGCGGGTACCCAGCGCGAGCGTGGTCTGGCGGATCTGGCCGAAGACGTACCGCTGCCCGAACGTGGCGTCGAGGCGGGGCGCGTCGAACGAGCCGACGTACTGGCGAGGGTCGGACTGGAGGTAGAGTTCGGGGCCGAGCGAGAGGCTGACCGATGGGCTCGGACGGATCTGAACGCCGGCCTCGACTCCGTTGAACCGGTCGCCCGTCGCGTCGAGGTTCATCCCCGACCACACCCAGCCCGAGACGGCCTTCCGGTCGTCGCTCCACGCGTTGGCGTTGATCCCGAAGCCGCGCGCTCGCGCCGCGAGCGGGCCGCCGCGCGTGAGCCGGTCGCTCAGGCCGCCCGAGTAGACCTCGCCGTTGACGTTCACCCCCCAGAAGTTCTTGAACCGGCCGTTCGCGTTCCCGCCGACGAACGTCACCTCGTGGTCGCCGCCGGTGTTGAACCGGGCGCCCGAGAACACGTTCGCGCTCCAGCTCTGGAACGGGCCCTGGGCCTCATTCTGCTGGTGCACGACCACGCCGCCCACGCCGATCTGGTCGGCTCGGCTCTGGAACCCGAGCTCGTTGGCGTCGAACCCCGGCGACGTGAATGCGGCATGGAAGCTGCCGGACCACCGCCCGCTCGGCTTGAGCAGGTTGATCTCGCCGGTCGCGCCCGAGAGCGACGTCCGCTCCGGGTCGAACGTGAGGTGGCTGGCATCGGGCCGCTGAAGCAGGCGAGGGAACGCCGTCTGGAGCCTGGAGACGGCGTCGGCCGAGCCGGAGACGTGACTCCCGGCGAGCTGGCCGGTCACGAGAAGGTCACCCACGGCGTGCTCGAGGTCGATGCCGAGCACGGTCGCCTGGGTGGGGAGGAGCTCGGCAATGGCCTCGTTCGACGTGCTCCGGAGCACCGACGTCCCCAGCGCGCCGACGATCGTGCTCCCGAATGTCCCGCGGACCCGTGCGGCCGCGTAGTTCGTCGTCGGCTCAATGAGGGCGCGGTCGTCGCCGACGCGCGTGCCGGCCTCGTCGAACACCTGGAAGAACCCGTACTCCGGCCCCGTCACGGCGTCGAGCACGCCGACGGAGAACCGGCCGACCCGGCCTGACAGCTTCGCCGCGCCCAGGATGGTCGACTGCTGCGGCGCGTCGGTGTAGACGGCTCCGTTGTCGCCCGCCGCCTCGTGCATTGCGCTCGGCACGAAGTCTGTCCGCTGCGGGGCCCGGCCAATGCGGCGCGTGTAGAGCAGGTCTGGGCGGTTCATCGAGAAGAACCGGCGCGGCTGCATCGAGAACACGTCGGTGCCTTCGACGAAGAACGGCCGGCGCTCCTCGAAGAACAGCTCGAAGCCGCCGAGGTTGACCTGCGCCGGGTCGGCCTCGACCTGCCCAAAGTCGGGGTTGACCGTCGCCGTGAGGGTGACGTCCGAGGTCACGCCGTACTTCAGGTCGAGCCCGATGCGTGGGTCGAGGTCGTTCTCGGCAAAGAACGGGTCGAGGTCGTCTCCGGGTGCCCGCGTGAGCGAGGAGGCCAGGTAGGGCTGGAGCTCGAGCCGGCGCGGGCTCTGGAGGCCGCGAAGGTCGTTCAGCGCGCCGAAGCGGCTGACGACGCCGTCGACGTCGGGGAGGAGCGGGGCCCAGAACGACTGCTCGTTCGTCCGGAGGTGCTCGCGGCCAAACTCGATCCCCCAGCTCTGCGCGCCTTCAGACGAGGCGAACCGGAGCTGCGAGAGCGGGATCCGGAACTCGGCCGTCCAGCCGCCGTCGTCGCGCGACGCCCGGGCGTCCCAGACCGCGTTCCACGAGCCGTCCTCGTTGACGTCGTCGAACAGGAGAATGTCGCCCAGCACGCCGGCCGGGTTGATCCGGAAGAGGAAGCCCGTCCGGTCGTCATCGTACGAGTCGATGGCGACGACCGCCCAGTCGGTGTCGAGGTAGCTGTCGCGCCGGCCGAGCTGCACGTCGATGGCGTCGGGCTCCGAGTCGTGCATCCGCATCCCGACGTAGAGCGCGCGGCCGTCGTAGAGCACCCGCGCCTCGGTCGGCTCCGACGCCGGCTCGCCGGGGTTGGGGCGGTTCTGGACGAACCCGGTCGCGACCTCGGCCTGCGCCCACGCGGCCTCGTCGAGGACGCCATCGAGGCGGATCGCGCCCGCCTCGATGGCATGAGCCCCGAGCGCCGGGGGCGCGTCGAGGTCGATCGCTGGGGCCTCGACGGGCCGGTCTGCAAGGCCGGTCTGGGCGGCGAGCGCGGGCGCGGCGAGCAGGAGCGCGGCGAGCGCGGTCGCGGCGAGCAGGGGCGGTGCGGCGGACAGGCGCATGGAGGCCAGGAGGTGCGGGGGGGGACGTGCAGCTCCCTGACGAGGAGTCCGCCCGGTGGGTTACGGAGGTGTGCGGTTTTTTTAGCGGCCCTGTTGGATCGACACGCCGCCGTTCGTCGTCACGAGCCGGAGCGGGGCGCCGCCACGCCCCAGCGTGGTCTCGATGCGGTCGCCGACGCGAACGCTCAGCCGCTCGCGCGAGCGGGGCAGGTCGAAGCCGCTCGTGGAAATCCGCCCGACCTGCGTCCGTGCGTCCAACTCGGCCGAG
>JBCCQJ010000166.1:0-10056 GCA_039024395.1 Bacteroidota bacterium
CCAGAACCTTGGATTGGTGCCGCCCCTGCCCGGTCGTTATCCTGGGCGTCCGCCTCCGAGGCGGTGCCCGGCGTGGTAGCTCAGCTGGTTAGAGCGCACGACTCATAATCGTGAGGTCGAGAGTTCAAGTCTCTCCCACGCCACCTCAAGCGTCCCCACCTCGGGGGCGTTTTTTGTTTTCCGCCATGCGCCTCTACGTCCACGACTACGCCGGCCACCCGTTTCAGGTCGAGCTGTCGCGGGCGCTCGCGGCGCGCGGGCACGCGGTCTGGCACGGCTACTCGTCGTCGAACCTGACGCCGCAGGGCCGCCTCGCCCGCACCGAGGCGGACGCCCCGACGTTCACGCCCGACCCGATCCGCACGCCGCCGGTCGACAAGCGGGCGCGGTCGGTGGCCGGGCTTGTCGCGCGCCGCCGCGCCGAGGCGGCCTACGGGCGCGACGCCGCCGCCCGCATCGAGGCGATCGGGCCCGACGCCGTGCTGTGCGCCAACACGCCGCTCGACGCGCTCGGCGCAATCCAGGACGCCGCCGCGGAGGCCGGCGCCGCGTTCGTGAACTGGCTCCAGGACGCCCTCTCGGTCGGGGCGCGGGCCGTGCTGTCGCGGCGCCTGCCGGTCGTGGGCACGCTCGTCGGACGCGGGTACGAGGCCCGCGAAGGCGCCCTCCTCCGCCGCGCCGACGCCGTCGTTGCGATCACTGACGACTTCCGGCCGCTCCTGCGGCAGTGGCGCATGCCCGACGAGCGGGTCCACGTGGTCGAGAACTGGGCGCCCCTCGCCGACCTGCCCGTCCGCCCGCAGGACAACGCGTGGAGCCGCGCGCAGGGCCTCGCCGGCCGGCCGGTCGCGCTCTACGCGGGCACGCTCGGCATGAAGCACGACCCCGCCCTTCTGGCCCGCCTCGCCGAGGCGATCGGGGCGCAGGCCCCCGCAGCGCGCGTCGTCGTCGTGAGCGAGGGCGCCGGCGCCGACTGGCTGCGCGCCCAGCAGCGCCAGGGCCGCCTCGGGGCGCTCACCGTCCTGCCCTTTCAGCCGTTCGACGCCTTCCCCGACGTGCTCGGCACCGCCTCGGTGCTCACGGCCGTGCTCGAGCCCGAGGCGGGCGTGTTCTCGGTGCCGTCGAAGGTGCTGAGCTACCTCTGCGCCGCGCGCCCGGTCGTGCTGTCGGTGCCGCCCGAGAACCTGGCCGCCCGGATCGTCGACCGCGAGGGCGCCGGCGTCGTGGCCGCGCCGGGCGACGCGCAGGCGTTCGTCGAGGGCGTGCTCGGCCTCCTCGGCGACGCCGAGCGCCGCGACCGCCTCGGTGCGGCGGGCCGCGCCTACGCCGAGCGGGCGTTCGACATCGAGGCGATCACGGACCGCTTCGAGGCGATCCTCACCGAGGCGGTGGGCCGGCAGAGCGGCGCGCGCGACTAGAGCGACGGTACGGGGTACCAGGTACGGGGTACACGAGCGCCGAGATCGACTCGAACCGTACCTCGTACCCGGTACCCTGTACCAACCCGAAGGGTGCTATAAAGCGACGGTACATGCGGGTACGGGGGACGCGAACGCTGAGGGCTCTTCAGGCCGTACCCCGTACCGTGTACCCATCCGAAGGGTGCTCTAGCTTGCGCCTATGCCCCAGGAGTTCCAGCCCGTCGCCGGCAGCCCGCTTCGGCGGCGGCTCTTCGAGATCATCTTCCGCAGCGACCCGGGGGCCGGGCGCGCGTTCGACCTCGTCCTCATCGTCGCCATCGTGGCGAGCGTGGGCGTGGTGATGCTCGACAGCGTGGAGTCGATCCGCGCAGCGTACGCCCGCCAGCTCATCGCCGCCGAGTGGTTCTTCACGGGCGTCTTCACCGTCGAGTACGTGGTCCGGCTGTGGGTGGTGCGGCAGCCCCTGCGCTACGCGCGGAGCTTCTTCGGGGTCGTCGACCTGCTCTCGGTGCTCCCGACCTACATCAGCCTGCTCGTGCCCGGCGCGCAGGTGCTGCTGTCGGTCCGCATCCTGCGGACGCTGCGCATCTTCCGCGTCCTCAAGCTGGCCAGCTACCTCGACGAGGCGGACCAGCTCGGGCGGGCGCTCGCGGCGAGCCGGCGCAAGATCCTGGTGTTCGTCTTCGCGGTGCTTACGATCGTGACCGTGATGGGCTCGGCGATGTACCTGATCGAGAACGGCGAGAACGGCTTCACGTCGATCCCGCAGAGCGTCTACTGGGCCGTGGTGACGCTGGCGACGGTGGGCTACGGCGACATCTACCCCGTGACGGCCCTCGGCAAGGGGCTGGCGACGGTCATCATCATCATGGGCTACGGCATCATCGCGGTGCCGACGGGCATCGTGACGGCCGAGATGACGCGCGAGCAGGCCACCCGCGGCGCCTCGGTGGCCGCCGAGGCAGCCGTCGCGCGGCAGCTCGCACAGTGCCCGCGCTGCGGGATGGTCGAGCACGACGCCGACGCCCGCTTCTGCAAGCTCTGCGGCGAGCCGATCACCCTCGCCCCCGAGGCGGAGGCCCCACCCACCGAGGCGGTAGGACCATGAGGATCCTCGGGCTCGTTCTGGTCCACCTTTTCGCTGTGGCGAGTGCGCAGGAAGGGATCTACATGCAACTGCCTACCGAAGACCTGCAGCCGGTGGCGGGTCCCACGCTGGCCATCGAAGTCCATGCGACAGGGGCCGCCTCGGTGAATGGCGTCACGGCCGACTCGACAGCGATCTCGACGGCGATACGGGAGCACATCCGCACTCATCCCGATGGGGTCGTTGCATTCGACACCGAACGCGGGGTCAGCTACAGACGCTACCTCGAAGCGCTCGACACCATCAAAGACGCCTTTACGGCCGAGCGAGACAAGGTGGCCCGGACCGAGTTCGGCCTCCCCTACTCGGGACTCAAAGAACCCGAACGAAGCGTCGTCCACGACCGAGTCCCATTGCGGATCTCCCTGGCAGAGCCCGACTGATCCGGCTCGCCCGCGGCCTTAGGGCGAGGGGCCTTTCGATGCTCCGGCCTCGATGTGTGACCGGTTCGGTGCGTTGGAGTTCAGCCCATCATCGCCCGATAGGCCGCCTCGGGGTGGACTGCAGGTAGTCATCGTGCGCACGGTTGGGGTACTTAGGTCTCTGCCTCCGCTGTCATCGCGATCCGCATCCCGAGCCCCGATCATCTCGCCTCGTGGTCTGAGGGCGTCCGCAACGGCGACGCGAGCGCGTTCGAGGCCCTGTTCCTGGCGATGCACGCGCCGCTCGTACGGTTCGCAACCGGCCTCGGCCTCGGGCTCGCCGACGCGGACGATCTCGCGCAGGAGGCGTTCGTCCGGCTGTGGGAGCGCCGGTCGTCCATCGACCCGAGCCGGTCCGTCCGGGCATGGCTCTACCGCACCGTCCGGAACCTGGCGCTGAACCAGTTCCGCGACGACCGGCGGCACGCAGAGCGCCTCGCAGCGCTGCCTCCCCCTGGCCCAGAGCCGACTCCGGACGACGTCGCCGAGGGCCGCACGCTGGCCCGTCGGCTCGACGCGCTCGTCGCCGAGCTCCCCGACCGGCAGCGCGAGGCGCTCCTGCTCACCCGTCTCGACGGCCTCACCCACGCCGAGGTGGCCGACGTGATGGGCGTCTCGGCTCGGACCGTCAACAACCATCTTGTCCGCGCGCTGCGGGCCCTCCGCACGGGGCTCGGCGCTGGGGCTCTCCCGTGACCCGCCATGAACCGTCCGCTCCCGCCCGACCTCCACGCGTTGCTCGACAACGAGGACGACCGCGATGCGCTCGCAGCGCTCTGGGCGCCGCTCGAGGTGCTCGACCGCCCCGTCGCGGTCGATACCGACGCCGCGTGGCGGCGCGTCCGCGCGCGCACCACGGACGCGAAAACACCGCGGCGGGCGCCGGCCCGGCCACCGGTGAGGCGGCGCCTGCGGCGCGGGATCCTCGCCGGCACGCTCACGGCCGCTGCGGCCGTGGCTGCACTCGTCTTGCTTCGACCGGTGACGTGGGAGGCGGGTCCGGGCGAGACCCTCACCGAGCGGTTCGCCGATGGGACCGAGGTGACGCTAAACAGCGGATCGCGCCTGCGCTTCCGTCCGGTTCGCGGAGACGGCCGCCCGAGGGTCGCGCGCTTGGAAGGCGAGGCCTTCTTCGACGTCGCCGCCGGCGCGCCATTCGCCGTCGAGACGGCCGACGCACGCGTCGAGGTGCTCGGGACGGCGTTCAACGTGCGGTCGTACGGCGACCGCACGCGCGTGGTGCTCGCGCACGGGGCCGTGCGCGTCGCGTCGGAGACCGACGCGGTGACGCTCGCGGCCGGAGAGGCCGCGGCAACCACCGAGGCGGGCCTGGTCCGCGAGGCGGCCGACGTGGCGCGCCAGACCGTCTGGCAGCGAGGCGGCCTGGCCTTCGACGCGGAGCCTCTGTCTGCCGTCGTGGCGGAGGTCGCCCGGCGATACGCCGTCGCGTTCTCGCTGGCCCCCGGCGTCCCGCGCACCGCGCCCACGACGGCGTTCTATCCCACCCTGCCGGAGCTTCCAGACCTCCTCGGTGACCTCGGGGCCGTATGGGAGGTCCGGTTCATTCCGGTCCGGGGCGGCTACCGCGTCGAGCCGGCACGGGCGGCCACCTCGAGCCTGTAGCGTCGATCCATGCGCGTGCTCGTTCTTGTGGGGATGGTCGCTGCCGCGGTACACGTGCCGCCGGTTCACGCGCAGCCGGGCGACGGCCGGATCGTCCTGCGGGGTGTCCCCGCGAGGGCCGCGCTGGCCGAGATCGCGCAGGTGGCCCGTGTGGGCGTCGTCTTCGACCCCACGCTGCCCCGGCTCGACACCCCCGTCTGGTGCGACGGGACAGACGCCGCCCTCTTGCTCCGCTGCGTCGCCGCCGCCGCGGGGCTCGACGTCGTCCAGCGGTCGTCGGGGACGTACGTCGTGACGGTCTCGGCCGTCGAGGCGGCGGCACTCGGTGGGATTGTCGGATCGGTGGTCGACGCCGAGACACAGGCGCCGCTGCCTGGCGCCTACGTCCGGTTGGTCGGCGCGTCGGGAGGGACGGCGGCGGACGCCATCGGGGCATTCGCCGTCGGGCAGCTTCGGCCCGGGACGTACACGCTGGCGGTCAGCTTCGTCGGCTACGCCACGGCGCAGATCGAGGCCACGGTGGGGCCTGGCGGTGAGGCCCGCGCGCGGGTCGCGCTCCGCCCCGAGGCGGTCCGTGCTCGCCCGGTCGTGGTGGAGGGGTTGCAAGCACCGCTCCCGTCGGACCGGCTCGGCGCCGAGGCCACGGTCGCCTCCGCTCGTCCGCCGGGGGACGCACCGAGGGGGGCGAGCGCCGCGCCGCTCACCGGGGCACCGCTCCCAACGCGCCCGCCGCGGCGCACCGCCGACGCCACGACGCCGGGCCCTGGAGCGCTCGGCATCGCCGGCCGCTCGGTCCTGGACGGCCTCTCGATCCAGGGCGCCGACGACGGCGACCACCCGCTCCGGCTCGACGGCGCGACGGTGTACGAGCCGGTCGCGTTCGGGACGCTGGTGGGCGCGCTGAGCCCGCTCGCTGTCGGGCGAGCGACGATCCGGAAGGCCGGCTTCGGGGTCGCACACGGGTCCGCACTGGCCGGCATCGTCGAGGTCGAACACGCGACGACACCCCCGAGCGGCGGTCGGGCCCTCGACGCGACCCTCGCCCTGGACCCGCTCACGGCAGGGCTCCGCGTCCGGCACCGGGCGCAGCGCGGGGGCGCGCTCGCCGTCACGACCGTCTCGGCACGGCGGAGCCTGTGGGACGTCGCGCGGACTCCCGCCCTCGACGCCGCTGTCCAGGAGTGGAACGCCGTCGACCCGGTGCTGTCGGCGCGTCTTTTCGACACGCGTGGGCTCCGGTTCGAGACCAACCAGGCCGGGTCGGACCTCCGATTCTCGGACCTCCATGTTGCCTCCCGCATCGCGATCGACGATCTCCGCACGGTCCGCGTGTCGGCGTACCGCGGAGAGAGCGTGGTCGAGACCGACCTGCTGGCCGCCGGCAGCAACGGCCGCGGCCGTCCGCCGACGGTCCTCTTGGTGCGGGACCGGACCCGCTGGGCCAATACCGCCGCGTCACTCCGCTACGACGCCGTCGTTTCTGCACGATGGACGCTCCGCTCGGCGCTGTCGGCGAGCGCGTACGCCCTCGATCCGCTACGCGCCTCGGCCACCGCCGCGCTGGCGTCCGCCGAGTCGATTGAGGAGGCCGGCACGCGTCTCGCGGCCGCGCTGGACGCGGCGCCACTCGCGACGGACGCCAACCGGATCGCCGAGGCTACGCTCTCGGCCACGGCCGAGCGAAGGCACGGTCCAGGTCGCACGACCGAGGTGGGGGTCGAGGTCGTTGGCGGCCGGTACCGGCTGACGTTGGCGACGGAGCCGGTCCGCTCCGTCGAGGCGGTCGGGACGTTGGGGCGGGTGGCGGCGTTCGTCGCCGACCGCCGGCTGTGGGCCGGGCGGTGGACCGTCGAGCCCGGCCTCCGGCTGACCTCGATCCCGGCAACGGGCCTCGTCGCGGCCGAGCCCCGCGCGAGCGTCCGGTTCGACGCGCTCGCGGGCGACCGCCTCGGTGGGCTCTCGCTGCGCGGCGTCTCGGCGCGGCTGGCCGCCGGCGTGTACCGGCAGTTCGTGACGCGGCACGAGTTTGCCACCTTCGGGCCGAGCGCGATCGTGCCCGAGGTCGCGCTGTGGCTGCCGGCCGAGGACGCGCCGCCGGTCGCGCTCCACGTCGCCAGCGAAGGCCTCTGGCAGTCCGCGAGCGGCACCGCCGTGCGGGTCGAGGGCTACGTGCGCTCGACGCCGCGCCTGTCGGTCCTCGACTACGGCGCGCTCCTGACCCCTGGCCTCGCGCCCACGGGCGCCATCGCGGAGATTCTCCAGGACGGGCGCGCGCTCGCCCTCGGCGTTGGCGCCCGGGTCGAGCGCACTGGGGCACGGGCCGCGTGGAGCGTCGGCGGCGCGGTCGGCCGCTCGCGGCAGCGTGTCGAGGGGCGGTTCGACGGGCGATGGGTGCCGACCCCCTGGGACGAGCCTCTCCGCCTCGATGCCTCGCTCGGCGTGGCGATCCGGGGTGTGCGCGGCGCCGGCCTCGTGCTCCGCGCGCGCGCCCTGGCGACCGCCGGCCGGACGTGGGCCTTCCGCCGCGCCTACTACGACGTCCTCCCCACCTTCAGCGGGCGGACCTCGGTGGGACCCGTCCGCCTCGACCGCCCCGAGGACGACCGCCTCCCGGCCACCCTGCGCCTCGACGTGGGGCTGGCCTACGCAGGCTCGCTCGGCGGCCTCGGCGTTGAGGCCGCGCTCGACGTAGCCAACGTGACGAACCAGCGGCCTCCGCTGGACTGGTCGCTCGTCCAGCAGGCGACCGGCGCCTTCGCCGTGCGGACGCGCGCCTTGCCCGGCATCGAGCCGAGCGTTCGTCTCCGACTTTCGTTCTGAGGCGGTAGTCATCGTGCGGGCGATTGGAGTACCAGGCGTGCAAGCAGGGAGGGTTTGCCCCGGCAGGCCCGCCCGCATCGTCCACCCCATCCCCCAAACCCATGCGATGCTTCCTCCCGTCCCTCCTCACCGGCACCCTGGCGCTCACGCTGGTCGCCTGCGACGCGACATCCCCCAGCGCCCCCGACCTCGGCCCCGGCGCCTTCGAGGCCGTCGTCGCCTCGCCTGACAGCGAGGTCACACTCGGCGGCGTGGCCTCGGCCAGCCTGAGCGCCGAAGACGCCGCCTTCGACGGCACCTTCGGCAGCTACGTCGTCGCCGAGACCGACGACGGCACCTCCTACACGTTCTCCAGCATCGAACTGCGCGCCGACAGCGGCGAGGAGATCCTCCTGGGCACCGTCGCGCCCGGTGACGGGCTCGCCTCGGGGGCCTACGGCATCGAGACGAGTCGCAACCTGGATGCGCCCTTCGACTTCGTCGTGCTCTACGACGCCGACGGAGCAAGCGGGCGCGGCGGGAGTGCTGCCGCCCGCGCCAACGCAGGCGCCGTCGAAATCGACGTCGACGGCGACCGCGTCAGCGGCACGTTCGACCTCACGTTCGAGGACGGCCTCTCGGTATCGGGCTCGTTCAACGCCGCACCGGCAGACGCCTGACCCCTAGCCACTCGGCCCCGCGGACTCGGATCCGCGGGGCCGGACGGCATATTCCCCTATGCACATGCGCACCCTTCTCGCCCTGATTGCTCTGCCGACCCTGGCCCTCGCGCAGGCGCCGCCCGACACCGTCCTTTTCGACGTCTCCGAGTCCCGTGCCGACGCGCAGTGGAGAACCGTCAACGACGATGTGATGGGAGGCCGCTCGACGGGAGGGCCGTCGTTCCGCGACGGCCGCCTCGTCTTCTCAGGGTCCACGAACGTGACCGGCGGGGGATTCTCGTCGATCCGCACCCCGACGGACGGGTGGGCACGGGTCGAGGCGGTCGTCCTGCGCGTCCGCGGCGACGGCCGCCGCTACGAGGTCGACGTCCAGACCGGCGAACGGGAGGGGTTCTTCCCGGTGGCCTACCGCGCGGCCTTCGAAGCGCCAACCGAGTGGACGGTCGTCAGACTCCCCGTCGCGTCGTTCTCGGCGACCGCGCGTGGCGAGCCCGTTGCCGGCCGCGTGTTCAACCCGGCCCTTGCGCAGACCGTCGGGCTCTACATCTTCGACGGCGAGGCGGGACCGTTCCGGCTGGAGGTCGACTGGATGGGGCTCGACCTTGAAGACTAGGGCGTGTGGACAATCACCCAGATCGGCGCGGACGGTCCAGATTCCGCCCTCGCCGCGTCGCACTCGTCGTCCGGGGCTACGGCCCCGCTGCGAATCCGAGATCCGCACTCGCGCTTCTTGCGAAGCCAGAATCATGACCTCGTTCGCGCCTGACCTCGCGAATGTCCACACGCCCTAGAGTGGACTGCGCTGAGGTGCGGTACACCCGTCTCGCCGAAACACGTCGCGACGATCAGGAAAAAGGCATTCCTGACCCACTGACGCACTGAACCACTGTTCCACTGACTCTAGCCTGGCAGGATTGCAGGCCGTCGCTACCGGACCGCCTCGGGGCGTGCGTCCGGCGTTGGCACCGCGGTTGGCGCGCGTCGGGCGCGGACGATGTCGCGCCACGCCCGGGTCAGGAGCGCGTAGTCGAGGTCTTCGGCCGCCTTGCCGAGGTCGCCGACGGCCTGGAACCCGAGGTCGACCGGCGACACGAACCGGCTCGGGGCGCTGGACAGATCGAGCACGCGCGCCCGCCCCAGCCCGCGTCGGTACTCGCCGTGGAGCTGCCCCAGCACGCACGCCTGGCCGTCCCCGAGGCGGAGCGACTCGGCATCCACGCGATTCGCCCAGCCCGGGTCTTCGGCGTCGAGGATCGCAGCGCCCCGGGCCGCGCGGGCGCGGGCGGCATCGAGCGTCACGGCGGCGAGGCGGCGGGCGTGGCGACGGCGGGCGAGGGCGCGAAACAGCATGGCAGGGCAGGCGGACCGGTGCGGGTATCTACGAACGAACGCGCTTACCCGCGCCGCGGTGCCAGGAGCGCCCGAAGCGCCCCGCGGTCCACCTTCGCGTTGTGGCGCCGGTCGACGGGGATCGCCTCCACCCGCACGACCTCGTCGAGGTCCGCCCACGCGACGGCCTCGCGCACCGCCTCGGGGTCACCCTGCTCAACGGCCACGAGGCGGCGGCGGTCCACCTCGAGGAACGCGCCTCGGACGCCCCGCGCGCGCAGCGCGGCCTCCACCTGAAGCGGGTACACGGGCTCGCCGTCGCGCACCGAGGCGGCCGCGCACCGCCCGAGCAGCCACAGCCGCCCGTCGGCATCGAGGCGGCCCGCGTCGCCGGTGCGGTGCCAGCGGCGCCCGTCCACGTCGATCTTCGTCTCGGCGTCGCCCTGCCCGTTCAGGTAGCCCGGTACCACATGATCGCCCGCCACCACGATCTCACCCACCGCGCCGGCCCCGAGGCGGAGTGCGTCCCAGTCCGCCTCGGCGTACGGACCGAGGGGCTCGCCCCACCGGTCTGCCACGATGCAGAGGTCGACGTGCGGCACGGGTCGCCCGGACAGGAGGCCGCCGCCGGC
>JBCCQJ010000167.1:0-10050 GCA_039024395.1 Bacteroidota bacterium
AGTTCTTCTCTCGCGGCTCCTTCCCTCCCACAAAGTCATCCCCGCGAACGCGGGGATCCATGCGAGGGTGCTCAGAATCGGCGCCGTATGGATTGGCTGCGCCGTCGCTTCGCGGTCCCTCCTGCGCGGGACTGACTGAATGTGGGGGATTGGTGTTAGCACGTAACGGCCCTGCCCGCTGGGGGGAGGAGACTCCTTGACACCGAGGCGGTCGGCCTCGAGGCGGTACCGTCTGAATCGACCGCTCAGGCGGCGGTCTGTCGTCCGCGGTCCGTCGTCCCGCCTCCCCGAGGCGGCAGTCCGCGGTCGGTCGTCCGTCGTCCTGCCTCGCCCCGAGGCGGCGGTCAGCCGAAGAGGGCGTCTTCGAGGTGGCGGAGGGTGGCCTCCTCGTGGGCCTGATCCCCCTCGGGGCTGGCGGCGCGGACGCGGGCACGCTCGGCTTTCTCGTGCGCCTCCGCCTGGGCGCGTGCGGCGGCCTGCCGCTCGGCCGCCTCGGCCTCAATCTCCGCCCGGATCTGGCTGGCGAACGGCTCCTGCGACCGGGCGAACATCACGTGCGGCTCTTCGACCGGGTAGCCCGCCTCGGAGCGCTCGCGGTAGAGCTTCAGGCAGCCGTTCCAGAGGGCCCGCCGCAGCCCCCACTTCTCGACCGAGTACGACGCCGCGCGGCGCTTCCCCGAGGCGGTGATCCAGTTGAGCTGGACGTAGAGCTTCGAGCGGCCGCCGTCCTCCTTCTCGCGCACCGAGAGGCCCACGACACCCGTGTTGCTCCACGCCTTGCGCGGCTTGGTGGGCTCGGTGGGCAGCGACGCCAGGAGCCGGTCGCGGTACACGAAGGCCGCCTCGAGCGCGCCGTCGCGGCCGCCGTGCTTGGCGTCGGCGAAGAACTTCGAGAGCCGCTTGCCGTCGCGCCGGGCGCGGACCTGCCAGCCGTGCGTGGGGTGGCGTCGCGGGTGCTCCTCGCTCGGCTCGATGTCGATCCGCGTGATGTGGTGGAGTCGGCGCCTCTCGTCAGCGGAGGCGTCGGCGGTCTCAAGTGGCATCGTGTGGGCTTCAGCGCGGACCGTCGACGAGGAGCGGGCGACTCAGGCCGAGGCGGCCGGGGCGACGGCTTCGACGCGCGTCACCTCGGGGACGGCGCGCCGGATCGCCTGCTCGATCCCGGCCCGGAGCGTCATCATGCTCATCGGGCAGGTGCCGCACGCACCCAGAAGCTCCAGCTCGACGACGAGGTCGTCGGTCACGTTCCGAAGGCGCACGCTGCCCCCATCGGCCATCATGTAGGGCCGGATGGAGTCGAGGGTGCTCTCGATTCGCTGCAGGAGCTTGGGGTCGGCGGGGTCGATGACGGAGGCGTCGGACATGTCCGCGGGGGGTGAGCTCCGATGATAACACTGGGGAGGTTCATGGGACGCAGGCCGACGGCGCCAAGGTCCCACGCCCGACTCACTTGTAGAGGATTTCGATGGACTGCGTCGGCGGCGCGTCGGCGTTGCGGCGCTCCACCTCGGTGACGACGCGCTCGGCCATCGCCGTGAACGCCCTCGCAGACGCGCTCTCGGGCTCGCGGAGGACGATCGGCGTGCCGGTGTCGCCCGCCTCGCGCGCGGCCTGCTCGATGGGGATCTCGCCCAAGACCGGCACATTCAGCTCGGCCGCCAGCTTCTGCGCGCCGGCCTCTCCGAAGAGATAGTACTTGCGCTCGGGGAGGTCCGGCGGCGTGAAGTAGGCCATGTTCTCGACCACGCCGAGGACCGGCACGTGGACGTTGCCGAACATGGCGACCGCCTTGCGGGCGTCGGCGAGAGCGACCGGCTGGGGCGTCGAGACGACGACGGCGCCGGTCAGGGGAACCGTCTGGACAAGCGTAAGCTGGATGTCGCCCGTGCCTGGCGGGAGGTCGATCACGAGGTGGTCCAGCTCGCCCCAGGCGGCCTGGTTGAGGAACTGGCGGATGGCGCTCGACACCATCGGGCCGCGCCAGATGACCGCGTTCGCGTCGTCGACGAGGAACCCCATCGACAGCAGCTTGACGCCGTAGCGCAGCAGCGGCACGATGTCGCGCTGCTCGTTGACGCGCGGCTTCTCGTCGGGCGGCACGCCGAACATGAGCGGCACGCTCGGGCCGTACACGTCGGCGTCGAGCAGCCCCACCGTCGCGCCACTCTGCGCGAGGGCCGCGGCGAGGTTGGCGGCGACGGTGCTCTTGCCCACACCGCCCTTGCCGCTGGCGACGGCGATGAAGTTGGTCACGCCCTGCACGCTGCGGGGCGCGTTTGGGCGGGGAGGCGAGTCAGACATCGAGGCGGCGATCAGCGTCCCCAGGTCACCCCGTCCCCGCCTCGGGGTTCCGGCTTTGCGGAGTCCGCACCGAGGCGGGCAGGGCGGATCCGCCTCGGGGGCCGCGCCTGCGTCATCGCGTACGGTTCGGGAGGAGTGGAAAGTGGAAAGTGGAAAGTGGAAAGTGGAAAGTGGAAAGTGGAAAGTGGAAAGTGGAAAGTGGAAAGTGGAAAGTGGAAAGTCCGCCTCAGAAACGAGCGTCGCTGGCTCCGAGGCGGCCGCATTCCGTCCACCGCCCCACTGGCCACCGACGCACGGACGCACTCGCTCACTGACGCACTCGCTCACTAACGCACTCGCCCACGGACGCCCGCCGAGGCGGGGTCTGGGTCTACGCGTCGGCCGCCGCCAGGGCGAGCCCGTAGCGCAGGCCGCCCGGCGTGGCGACGTACGCCTCGGCCCCCAGCTCCCGCATCACCACGTCCAGGATCAGGACCGCCGCCGCGGCCACGTCCTCGCGCCCGGCCATCACGTCGGGCGCGATCGCGAGCGCCGCCTCGGGGGCGAGCCCGGCCAGCCGCTCCCGCCACGCGGTCACGGTGTTCCGTGAGACCTTGGGGGCCTCGCCCTCGGCGCCCGAGAGACGAGCGAACAGCCGCGCCACGCTGCCCGTCGCGACGAGCGGGAGGCCCGCCGCGAGGTCGTCGGGGACGGTCGCCATCAGCGCCGCAACGTCCGCCTCGGCGGCGACGAGGTCCGACTCCGGGGGCGGACGCACGGAAAAGTGGCGCTCGGTCAGGCGCACGCTCCCCACGTCGAGGCTCGTCCGCCACGCGACGCCCTCCGAGGCGGTGCCGCGCACGATCTCGGTCGAGCCGCCCCCGATGTCGACCACGACGGCCGCCTCGGTGCCGGGCAGCGCGGCGAGCGCCCCGCGGAAGCTCAGGGCCGCCTCGTCGACGCCCGAGATCACGGTGTAGTCGAGCCCCAGCTCGTGGCGGACGCGCGCGACCAGTTCCCCGACGTTCGCTGCATCCCGGCTCGCGCTCGTCGCCCCGATCACGACGCGCTCCGCCCCGAGGCGGTCAGCCGTCGCCTGGGCCGCCCCGAGGCGGTCGACCACGCGGTCCATCGCGTCCGGGTGGAGCCGCCCGCTCGCGTCGACGCCCTGGCCGAGCCGCGCGAACCGCTCCTCGTCGGCCAGCACGCGGACGACCGCGCCGCCCTCCACCTCGGCGACGAGGCTCTGGACGGTGTTCGTGCCGACGTCGATGGCGCAGAGAGTCATGGCAAGGGAGAAGGGAGAAGGGAGAAGGGAGAAGGGAGAAAGCTGGCCCACCTCGGGGAAGACATCAACCCGAAAGGCCTCGCATTTTCCCTTTTCACTTTCCCCTTTTCCCTTCCCGGAGGGTACACGCCCACCAGTCGTTTTCGGTCGCCTCGGCGGCGAGCGCCAGCCCCGAGGCCGCGGCGGCCTCCAGCATCCGCTCGCGCTCGGACTGGAGCAGGCCCGCGAGCACGACCGCGCCGCCGGGCGCCACGAGGCGAGCCAGCTCGGGCAGCATCGGCTCCAGGACCGACCGGATGATGTTGGCCAGGACGAGGCCGTACGGGCCGGGCGGCGCCACGTCGAGCGAGCCCTCGCGGATCGCGAAGCGGTCGGCCAGCCCGTTTCGCTGCGCGTTCTCCTCGCTGTTGGCCACGCTCCACGGGTCGACGTCCACGCCGACCGTCTCGGCGGCCCCGAGGCGGAGCGCGGCGAGGGCGAGCACGCCGGTACCCGTGCCGACGTCGAGCACGCGGGCGCCCCGCGGCACCGCCTCGGGGAGGAGGCGGAGCACGAGGCGCGTGCTTTCGTGGTAGCCCGTCCCGAAGGCCATCTTGGGGTCGATGCGGAGCACGAGGCGGTCCGCTTGCGCGGGCGCGAGGTCGGCCCACGAGGGCGCGATCACGAACGGCCCCGCCTCGACAGGTGCGAGGCTGGCCTCCCAGGTGGCGTTCCAGTCCTGGTCCGGGATGATGTCCTCATTCAGGTCCTCCTCCCCGAGGCGGTGCCGGTCGAGCCATCGGGCGACGGCCGCGCGCGCAGGGTCGTCCCACCTCGGGGCCGGGGCGTACGCCACGACGTGCTCGGCATCCTCCTCGAAGGCGTCGAAGCCGAGGTCGGCGAGGTCGGCCACGAGCGCCTCGCGGGCGCCGTCGTCGGGCACACGGAGCGCGAGGCGGAGGGTGTCGGGCATGGGCGGCCTACGCTCGCCGCCGCGCCCGGTGCCGGCGCACGCCGTAGAGCACGGCCGCAAGGACGACGGCCGGCACGCCGACCCAGACCGCCTCGTTGGCGATCACCGCGAGCCCACGCGCGCTGAAGACGCCGGTCCCGAGCGGCGAGACGGCGATCGGGCGGACGGGGAAGAACAGGCGCTCGTCGACGAACGGGAGCCAGAGCCCGACGCCGAGCCCGCCGTCGGTGAGCATGTCCAGGAGTCCGTTCGAGGCCGTCGCGAGCGTCAGGAGCGCGAACACCCCGAGGCGGTCGGAGTCGCGCCGGTAGAACAGGGCCGTCATCGCGGCGCCCACGACGACAGCGAACGCGAGCGAGTGCGTCAGCCCGCGGTGCCCGAGCGGGTGCTCGTAAGGGATGCCGAACGCGAACGCGACGATGTCGGCGTCGGGGTGGACGGCGCAGACGGCGGTCAGCAGGATCGTCTTGACCCCTGGGCGCCCGGCGCCGAGGGCGGCCCCGGCGACCGCGTGCGCGAACGTCGTCGGCATCAGGTCGTGACGGTCTCCGCCTCGGGGGCCGGTAACGAGGGCGGCTCGGGCGGTGCAGACGGCGCGTCGGGGACGGCGTCCGCCTCCGGGATCTTCTCGACGAGGTACACGCGGACGCCCCAGAGCGTCGGGTCGGTGGGGCCGTCGGTGGCGTAGTCTCCGAAGGCCACGCTCCCGTCCGTCTGGTACTCGACGGTGTAGCGCCCGGCCGGGAGCGCCAGGCGCCCCTCGAACCGGCGGTTCCGCAAGCTGCCGCCCGCGTGGGCGGTGTTTCTCCGGGTCATCTCCCACACGACGCGCCCGGCGTCGTCGCGGAGCGTCGCGTAGTCGTAGCGCGACGACTCGGAGATCTCGCCGGCCGCGACCACGAACACCTCGCCCGGCTCGTCGAGCACGAACGTCGTCCGCCGGTTCTCGTTGTTGCCCACCGAGTCGATCCGGGCCAGCGACGGCCCCGGCGGCTCGTAGCGCGCGCCGGGGGTGGGCGCCGCCACGCGGATCACCGCGTCGAGATCGAACGACGGGTCGAGGGCGTAGAGGGCGGCGCCCCAGAACGGCTCGTCGGGGCCGCCGCCGTTGTTGTAGCCGCTCACGCAGTCGTGCGAGCCGTCGGTCTCGTAGCGGAGGCGGTAGGTGCCCGGCTCCAGCGAGAGCGCCTCGACGTCCCGGCGGTTCTTGTCCGCGCCGCCGGCCCGGTCGAGGCCCCGCCGCTCCATCTCCCACACCTCGTCCCAGTCGTGCTCGTCGAGGCGGTCGAGGCCGCCGTAGTCATAGCGGCTGCCGCCGGTCACCTCGCCGACGGCCACGACCAGCACGTCGGCCGCCTCCTGCACGATGAACATGTCCTCGCGCTCCTCGTCCGGCCCGACGCAGTTGAACCCGGTGATGCGCGGCAGGTCGAGGGCGGCCGGGTCGATGGGCACCACGGCCCCGGGCGGCCCGAGCGAGCGGATCTCCATGCCCCACGCCCACGGCAGGAACGGCGGGTTGGCCTCCCAGTCGCGGTAGGCGTGCGACCGGTCGGCCTCGTAGGCGAGCCGGTAGAGGCCGGGCGCGAGGGCCACCTCCTCGGTGAGGCGCCGGTTCTTGAGCGAGCCGCCCGCCCAGACGCCCGCCTCGGGGCGGACCGTCCACAGGGTGTCGCCGTCCCCGAGGCGGACGATCGACGCAGGGTCGGCCACGACGCCGTCCGTCACCTCCGTGAATACGCGGACGCGGACGCGGACGGAGTCGGTGACCTGGACAAGCCGCTGCCGCCGCTGCCGGCTCCGAACCTCGTAGGCCGCCCAGACGAGCGCCGAGTCCACCTCGGAGGAGGTGTGGAGGCGGCCCTCGTCGGAGCGCGTCACGGCCGCGCGAGCCGGCGCGTCGAGGCCGCTCAGGATGAAGCGCCACCGGCCGGAGTCGCCCAGCCACGCCCGGCCGCCGCGGCTGAGCGCCGACCGGAGCCGCTCGCGGAGCGACCCGTCGCGCGGGCCGGGCGCGCGCACGAGGGGATCGCCGAACGAGGCGAAGTAGACGTCGTAGATGCCGGCGCCGAGCGTGACCGTGTCGCGCACCGAGACCAGCGTCCCCCGCTCGGGGCGCGGCGGGCGCATCCGCCACACGACCGCGTCGTCGGCGCGGCGGACGATCCAGGCGGTCGCGGCCATCGTCGTGTCCGACGCCTCGGTGGCGACCTCCTCGAACGACCCGGCCGCGTCGATGGCGAAGCGGCCCGGCGCGTCGAGGTCGAGGGCGCGGTGGCGGAGCTCCTCGGCCTTGACGCCGTCGAAGGCGATGACGCCCGAGGCGCCGCCCCCGAGGCGGACGGCGGCGGCGATGCCGACGCCGACGAGCGCGACGAGCAGGAGGCGAGAGACGGCGGTGCGCACGGCGGCGAGGAGGATGCGGGGGCGCTACGGGGGACCGGTCGCAGAGTTGCCGGGCGCCCCGCGTCGCCCGGATATATTCGCAACCCCGGGCCGTTCGTGCCCGAAGACGATTTCTCCCGGCCGTCCGTCCGCTGCCTGCTGTCACCGCCCCGCGCCGCGCGCTCCGCGTCCCCGCCCTGACCCGACCCTGGCGCCTGGGGCTCGGGGCGGCGGCGCTCGTGGGTCTGGTGAGCGTCGCCATCGTCCGCTCGGCCGAGGCCGCTGCGGGCGAGCCGCCGCCACTTGGTCTGGCGATGGGGATGGACGTGATCGTGGTGCTGGCCGTCGCCGTCGGGTACGTGGCGCTGATTACGCCGCGCTCCGGGAGCACCGCGCCGCACCGGCTCCTGTGGACGCCCTTCCTGATCGGCCTCGGGGTGCTGGCCGCCGAGGCGGTCACGGGGTGGCTCCACGAGGGCGCGATCGACCCCAAGACGGCGCTCCCGGCCGACCTCGAGACGGCGGTCGTCGCCTCGGCGGTGGGCCTGATCGACACGCTGCTGTCGCTCGCGATCCTGGTCAGCCTGCGGCCGCTGGTGCTCTACCGGCGGCGGCGAGCCATCGTGACCGCCTGGGGCCTGCTGCTGGTGCTGGGGCTGGCCGCCGCGCTGACGTTCGCCGGGCGGCCGCTCGACGAGTACGGACCCAACGCGATGCTGCCGTTCCTGGTGGGCGCCGTGCTCGTGGGCACCGGCCTCTCGGCGCGGCAGTCGTGGGTGAGCGCGCTCACGTTCCGCGAGCGGATGACGGCCGCGTTCCTGGCCCTCGGCGTCGCGGTCACGCTCGGGGCGCTGATCTACATCCGCATCGCCGGCCCGGCGCTGCTGCCGGTCGGCGACGGCACGGGCGAGGTCGCCTCGGTGCCGTACACGGCCGCCCTGAGCCGTCCCCTCGGGGTGGTGGTCCTGCTCACGACGGCGTTCGGCGGGCTCTACGCCTTCGCGGGCGGGCTGTGGCTCCTGTTCGGCCTGCCCGGCGCCGACGTCCAGGACCAGCGCGTGGGCGAGCGCCGCGCGCTCCGCTCCCTGGCCGACCTCTCGGGGCGGCTCCTCGACCGCTCGGCGCTGGCCGCGGCCATCGCGCGCGGCCCCGTCGAGGCGGGCTTCGGCGACGCCGCCTGGGTGGCCCTCACCGACCCGCCTCGGGGCGTGCTGACGCCGACGGTCGTGGCGGCCGAGGGGATCGGCACCGAGGCGGCCGCCGCGGCCACCGACGCTGCGGCCCTGGCCCGCGCGGCGACCGACGCCGACGGGCCGCTCGTGCTGGCCCACGCGGCGGCCGACCACCGGGTGCGCACGCGGCCCGGCGACGGCGTGGGCAGCCTCGTCGTGCTCCCGCTCGCGCAGGACACCGAGGCGGGCGGGCTCACGCGAGGCGCGCTCTTCATCGCCCGCCGCCTCGCCGACGCCTTCGAGGCCGACGATCTCGCGGCGCTCGACACGTTCGCCGGGCAGGCCGGGCTGTCGCTATCCCACGCCGACCTCTTCGCCGACGCCCTCGAGCGCGAGCGCCTCGCGAGAGAGCTGGCGCTGGCGCGCGAGGTCCAACAGCGCCTCCTCCCCCAGTCTCTCCCCGAGGTGGAGGGCGTCCAGATCGCGGCCGCCGAGCGGCCAGCGCGCGAGGTCGGCGGCGACTACTACGACGCGGTCCGCCTCGGGGACGACTGCGTGGGGCTGCTCGTGGCCGACGTCTCGGGCAAGGGGGCCGCGGCGGCGTTCTACATGGCCGAGATGAAGGGCATCTTCCAGGCCGGCAGCCGCCTCACGCGGGCGCCGGGCGAGTTCCTGGCCCAGGCCAACGACGCGCTCTCGGCCTCGCTCGGGCGCGGCGACTTCGTCTCGGCCTCGTACGCCGTCCTCGACGCCGAGGCGGGCACGCTGGCCGTCGCGCGCGCCGGCCACACGCCGGCCGTCTTGGTGCGCGACCGGAGCCGCCGCGACGGCGGGCGGTGGCTGCTCCGCGGCGACGGCCTCGCGATCGGCCTCGACCGCACCGGGACGCTCTTCCGCCAGACCCTCCGCGAGCAGACCGTCGCGCTCGCGCCCGGCGACACGGTCGTGCTCTACACCGACGGCCTCGTCGAGGCACGCGACGCCAACGGCGAGGAGTACGGCTACGACCGCCTCCTCGACTTCGTCGCCCGCCACGCCCACGTCGACGCGCTCGACCTCCGCGACCTCCTGCTGGCCGAGCACCGGAGCTGGGCCGGCTCCGACGAGGCCGAGGACGACACCACGTTCGTGGTCGTCCGCTGGACCGGCCGCGGCGAGACGGTGCCCGTCGCCGACCTCACCGACGGCCCCCCCCTCACCGAACGACCCGCCTTCGCCAGTGCGTAGGGCGTGGGACGCAGGGGGCATCTCCCCCACGCCCCACGACCCACGGCCCACTCTCCTATGAGCCACTTCTCCGTCCGATTCGACCGCCTCGAGGGGCCGCCCGACGCGCACGTCCGCGTGCTCACGCTCCGCGGCGAGCTGGACGCCCACACGGCGCCCGACTTCGAGGCGGCGCTCCAGGCGTGCCTCGACGGCGGCGACGCCCGCCTCGTGGCCGACGGCTCCGGGCTCGACTACGTCTCGTCGGCCGGCCTGGGCGTGTTCATGGCGTTCGTGGAACCGGCGCGCGAGGGCGGCGGCGACCTCAAGATCGCGGCCCTCCCCGAGCGCGTCTTCGAGGTGTTCGACCTGCTCGGCTTCCCGACCGTCTTCGACATGGCGGACACCGTCGAGGGCGCCGTCGCGGCCTTCTCCGGCTCCAAGGCGGATCCCCCGGCCGCGGCCCCCGAGGCGGCGTCGTGAGCCTCCGCTCCCATACGATCCGCGTGCGCGGCACGACGAGCGAGCTGGCACGCGTGCGCCGGGAGGTCGCCGCGTGGGCCGAGGCGGCGGGCCTCGACGAGTCGCCCGCGCGGCGGCTCCAGCTGGCCGTCGACGAGACGGTCGCCAACGCCATCGAGCACGGGATGGAGGACGCCGCCTCGGGGCGGATCACGGTCCGCGGGACGCCCGGCCGCGGCCGGCTGACGGTGGCGGTCCGCTACAAGGGCGACCGCTTCGACCCGACGACCGCGCCGACGCCCTCG
>JBCCQJ010000168.1:0-9901 GCA_039024395.1 Bacteroidota bacterium
GGGGGGGGCCTCCGCGGCGCCCGCCTCGGGGCGCGCGACGGCCGCGATCTCAACCGGCGCGGCCTTGCCCCGCAGCGGCGCCGCCCCGAGGCGGGTCACCGTTGCCTCGGGGAGCGCCGGCATCCGGTCCAGGAGGGATTGAGACACTAGAAGGCGGTGCCCACGCGGCCGGCACTCCGCCTCGATGCGCGCGGCCGTGTTGACCACGTCGCCCGAGTGGACGATGTCGCGCTTGAGGTCGCCCACCTCGGCTGTCACCACCTCCCCGCCGTGCGCGCCCGCCTTGAAGCTCGGCACGTCGCCGTAGCGGGCGCGGTACCGGTCGGCGCGGGCGTCGATGCGGGCCTCGACGAGGAAGAAGAACCGCAGCGGCGCCGCGTCGGCCTCGGCACGGGTGATCGGCCACGACACCATCACCTCGTCGCCGACGTACTGCACAATCCGGCCGCCCGTCGCCAGGACGGGCTCGGCCACGTCGCCGAAGAAGTCGTTCTTGAAGTCGGTGAACGCGAGCGGGCCGAGGCGCTCGGCCCACGTCGTCGAGTCGGCGAGGTCGAGGAACACGAACGCCCGCTCCTCGCGCCGCGGGCGCCGGTAGGTACCCAGGAACAGCGCCTTGAGCGTCTCCGGACCGAGCACCCGCCGGAGTTGGAGGGCCAGGTTGATGACAAAGCTCGACCCGACGAGCGCAACCGTGAACCGCGCCAGCACGCCCGTCTCGCGGAACGCCTGGAACGCGGGGTTGGCAAGGAGGGCCGCTGGCGTTAGCCCGACGCCCCAGTACGCGGTCGAGAAGAGGATTCCAAGCACGGCGCCCGAAACGACGAGCGCGTAGGCGAGCGTCCGGAGCGCGAGCGAGACGCCGAGCGGGAACCGCCGGCCCCACCCGGGCAGCACCGCTGTCTCGAGCCAGGCCGAGACGACGCCGATGAGGGTCCCGCTGATGGCAGACCGGAGCAGGAGCCCCCACCAGGAGTCGAGGGCCTCAGCCCCGTCGACCCTCGCGGCCGGCGCGGGCGGATCGGTCCAGGCCAGCCCCGAGGCGGCCGCCGAGAGCAGTGCCGCCGCCGTCCACGCACCGATCAGGAAGGGCGCGATGCGGAGCGTCCTTCGGGCGATCTCGGCGCCAGGATCTGGCGGCTCCGACATCTAATCCAGCGGCTCGGAAGCCCACGCGAGCGCCGCCTCGGCGTCGGCGCGGGGCCACGCGCGGACCGTCAGGCCGGGCAGGAGCGAGCCCTGGATGCGCGCTGCGGACGCGATCCAGGGCACGTCGGTCACGACGGCGTAGCGGTCGATCTGTCCGAGCGAGGTCAGCAGGCCGAGCCCGCGACCCAGGTTGGCGCCGAGGGCGTCCAGCGTGAGCCCGCCCAGGCCACCGATCTCGCCGTAGAGGTGCACGTTGCCGCCGCCCATCGCCCGCTCGACTGCGCGGTAGAGCAGCTCGATGTCGGGCTTCGTGGTCGTGCCGTCGATCTCGAAGGCGACGACGTGCGGCGGCGTGTCGGAGAGGAGACGAAACATGGCTACTCCGCCTCGGGGGCGCGGTCGGCGTCAGAGAGGCGACCCGCCTCGGGGTGCCGGTCCGCCTCGGGGGATGGCTCGACGGTGTCTTCGGCGCCGGCCACCCAGTCGAGGGCGGCCGACCGCGCGGCGGCCGGGAAGACGAGCACCTCGACGTCGTCGAGCGGCTCAGCCGCGTCGCGGAGGAGCGACCGGCGCGGGTAGGACCCGCTCACGAACGCCACGCGCTCGACGTCGCCCCGCGCCCCGAGGCGGGCGAACCGCTCGCGGATGAGGGCCGCGAACTCCTCGCGCGTGTCGCCCCAGATCCAGCCCACCTCCACGAACAGGCCGCGCGCGTCGGCCGCCCTGTCGAGCGCGGCGCGGACCGCGTCGGCGTTCGCGTCGCTCTCCGCCGCCGGCCCGTCGATGCGGACCGCCACGACGCCGTCGGGTGCGTCCAGGATCTCGACCATGACGCTACGACGCGGGGACCGGGGCGGGGACGGGCTGGCCGTCGGCCGAGCCGTCGCCGTCGAGCTCGATCGGCGTCGAGGCGGCCGGACCCGACGCCGCCTCGGGGGCGCGCGAGCGCGAGAGGCGCAGCGCCAGGCTGTCGAACGTCGAGTACATCACTGGCACGATGACGAGCGTCAGGAACGTCGCGAACGTCAGGCCCGAGATGATCGCCGTACCCATCGGCCCCCAGAACTGCGTGTTCTCCGAGCCGAACGAGAACGAGGGGTCGAGGTCGGTGATCATGCCCACGAAGTCGATGTTGATGCCGAACGTGAGCGGGATCAGCCCGATGACCGTCGTGAACGCCGTCAGCAGCACCGGCCGCAGACGCGTCGCGCCGCCGTCGATGATGGCCTCCTGCTTGTCCTCGCCGCGGGCGCGGAGCTGCTCGATGTAGTCGACCAGCACGATCGCGTTGTTGACCACGATGCCGGCCAGCGAGATGAGCCCGATGAAGGTCATCAGCCCGAAGGGCGTCCGCGTCAGGATCAGCCCGAGCATCACGCCGATCAGGCTCAGCCCGACCGCGATCATGATGATGAGCGGGTTCGAGACCGAGTTGAACTGCGCGATCAAGATGATCGTGATGAGCGCCAGCCCCATCAGGAGCGCCGTCGTGAGGAATCCGAAGCTCTCGTCCTGCTCCTCCTGGGCGCCGGTGTACGACACCGTGTAGCCCGGCGGGAGGTCGGCGACGGTGGGCTCGAGGAAGGCCTGCACCTCGCCGAGCACGGCGTTCTCGTTGAAGCCGGGCGCGGCGTCGCCGAGCACGGTCACCACGCGCTCCTGGTCGATCCGGGTGACGCTGCCGAGGCCGCTGCCGGGCACGATCCGTGCCACAGACACGAGCGGGATCTGGCGCCCCTCGTAGAGGACCGTCAGGCTCTCGAGGTCGCGCAGCGAGGCCCGGTCTTCCTCGCGCAGCCGGACCGTCACGTCGTACTCGTCCTTGCCGTCGCGGTACTTCGAGGCCTCGATCCCGTTGACGGCCCCGCGCACGGCGAAGGCCACCTGCTGGGTGCTCAGCCCGAACGCCGCCGCCCGCTCGCGGTCGATCTCGACCCGGTACTCCGGCCGGCCGGCGTTGAGGTTGTCGCGCACGTCGACCAGCCCCGGAATGGTGCCGTCCTCGGCGGCCCGCTTGATCTGGGTCTCGATGTCGGCGGCGATGTCGCGGATCGTCTCGAAGTCGTCGCCCGAGACCTCGATGCTGACCGCGGCCTCGACCGGCGGACCGTTCTCGTCCTGCTCGACCGTCAGGTCGATGCCGGGCAGGCCGGCCAGCGACTCGCGGATCCGCCGGAGCGTCACCGAGGAGGGCTCGGCGCGCTCGCCGTAGTCGACCATGTTGAGCGTGACCTCGCTGCGCTCGGCGCTCGCCGAGCCGCCGCCGAAGAGGGCGTCGCCGCCGACGCCGACCGAGGTGGCGACGTTCTTGGTGTTGCCCGCCGTGCCGGGATCGGTCTCGACGAGCCCCTGCACGCGCTCGAAGACGTCCTCCGACACCTCGTTCGAGCGCTCAATGGTGGTCCCGATCGGGGCCTCGGCCGTGATCTTGATCTGGTTGGGGTCGGTCGTCGGGAAGAACTCGACGCCGGTCGGCGCGACGACGAACAGCGCGATCACCCCGATGAGGACGCCGAACGTCCCCGTCAGCAGCCGCGCGCGGTTGTCGGTCAGCACCACGTAGGGCGTCCCGAACGAGGTGGTCTTCCCGGAGCGCCCGCCGAAGACCATCCCGAGCACGCCGGCCCCGACGATCAGCAGCGGCAGCAGCAGCATCTCGAGGACGAGCAGCAGGCCGCCCTCGCCGCCCTCGCCGTAGGTAATCCGGCCGCCGAGCGAGAGCAGCCCGATCAGCGTCAGCACGATGCCGGCGAAGACCAGCCCGGCCTTCACGCTCGCGCGGCCGCCCAGGTACGCCGACTCGAGGCTGTGGAAGAGGATCCCCACGACGCCCACGAGCAGCGCCACGCCGGCGGGCACCATCAGCAGGAAGCCGGCCGGGGCAGCGAAGGCGTTGAGGACCGCGCCGCCGATCAGCAGCAGGAAGCCGGCCGTGAAAGCCCCCAGCGCGAGCGTGTTGCGGAGCATGGCCCGCCGGACGGTGTAGTCGCGCTGGAGCATCCAGCCGAGGAAGGACCGGTACCGCGTCGTCATGCGCGGGACCGTCTGCCCGGCGAACCGCTCGTGGGCCGGCTCTAGGACGCGCTTGTAGAGGACGTAGAGCAGCGGGACGGTGACGGCGAAGAACACGGCCGTCTTCCAGTTGGCGACCATGACGACGGCGAACGCGAACCCGAGCAGGGCGATCGTCGCGTAGCGCGCGCGCGGGCTCCGCTGGCGCGTCTCGGCGCGGGCCGCGGCCGTCTCCTTGTCCGTCTTGACGAAGTAGCCTGCCACGACCGGGTTGATGATCAGGGCCACGAACAGCGACGACGACAGCGTTACGATGAGCGTGAGCGGCATGTAGCTCATGAACTCGCCGATGATGCCGGGCCAGAGGAGCATGGGAGCGAAGGCCGCGACGGTCGTCGCCGTGGCGGCCACGACGGCGAGGCCCACCTCGGCGGTCCCCTTGCGGGCCGCCTCCCACCGGCCGTAGCCCTCCTCGCGGAACCGGTAGATGTTCTCGATGATCACGACGGCGTTGTCGACGAGCATCCCGAGCGCGATGATGAGGCTGAACAGGATGATGAAGTTCAGCGTCTGGCCCATCGCGGCGAAGACGAGGAAGCTCAGGCACATCGAGAGCGGGATCGCCAGGCCCACGAGCGCCGCGTTGCGCACCCCGAGGAAGAACAGCAGCACGACGATCACGAAGAGGATGCCGGCGATGATGTTGTTCTCGAGGTCCTGGACCAGGATGTCGACCTGCTCCGACTGGTCGCCCGTGAGCACGTAGCTCGTCCCGGTGGGGAAGCTGAACCCGTCGATGACCCCCTCGACGCCGTCGACCACCTCGATGATGTTGCTCCCCGAGGCCTTCTTGACGCTCAGCCGGATCACCTGCAGGTTCTCGATGTCGTCGACGGGCACGAACGTGCCGTCGTCAACCTCGCGCTGGAGGATCTCGAGGCGGGCGTACGAGGAGCGGTCCTTGTAGCCGAACCGGACGTCGGCCACGTCGCGGACGTAGACCGGCACGCCGCCGGGGGCGTCGATGACGAAGTCGAGCACCTCGCTGGGGTCCTCGAACTCGCCGTCGACGCGGACGAGGTAGTTCTCGGGGCCGACGTCGACCGAGCCGCCTGGGACGTTTGTGTTCTCGGTCTGGACGGCCTCGACGAGGTCGTTGATCGACAGGTTGTAGCCCTGGAGGGCGGCCAGGTCCACGTCGACCTGCACCTCGCGCTCGAGGCCCCCGAGGAGGTCGACCTCGGAGACGCCCTGGACCGACTCGATCTCGTCGAGTAGGTCCTCGGCCGTCTCGCGGAGCGCCGTCAGCGAGCCGTCGGTGAGCAGGTTGACGGTGACGACCGGGAAGTCGTCGAAGCTGATCTCGGACACGATTGGCTCCTCGACGTCGTCGGGGAACTCGGCCTTGGCCACGTCGACCGCCTCGCGGACCTCCTGGTTGGCCTCGGTGATCTCCTTGTCGGGGAAGAACTCGGCGATGACCGTCGAGACGCCCTCGGTCGAGATCGACGTCAGCTCGTCGATCCCGTTGATGGTCGCCACCTCGCGCTCGATCTCCTGCGTGAGGATGGCCTCGACGTCGGCCGGGCTGGCGCCGGGGTAGATCGTCGTGACGACGATGGTGGCGAACTCGATCTGGGGCTCGCTCTCCTTCGGGAGGGTCGAGTACGCGACGAGCCCGCCGATTGTGAGGGCGACCGTCAGGACGGCGATGGCGGTCCGGTTGGAGATCGCGAGGTCGGTGATTTTCATGAGTCTGTTTCGTGATCCGTGATGCGTGACTCTGGGGATGGCGCGGCGTGCCAGGGGGCACCCTCACGCATCACGCATCACTCTTCGGCGAGCGCGGCGAGCGGTCGGGTCTCGGTGATGCGGACAAGGTCGCCCTCGGCGAGGTCGCCGGCGCCGGAGACGATGACCCGGTCGCCCGCCTCGACGCCGGACTGGACGACGACCGTCTCGCCGGCGTTGGCGCCCAGGTCGACGACGCGGCGTGCGGCGACGGCGCCCGACGAGTCCTGCGCGACGACGAACACGCTCGTGCCCCGCTCGTCGCGGACGACCGCCTCGGTGGGCAGCACGATCACGTCGTCGAGCACGTCGCGCGTGACGTCGAGGCGGACCACCATCGACGGCTTGAGCGAGCGGTCGGCGTTCTCGACGGACACCTCGATGGGGAACGTCCGGCTGCGGGTGTCGATGGCGGCGCCGGCGAACGTGACGCGCCCGCCGCGGGCCTCGGCGGCGTAGGCGTTGGGCACGACGCGGACCTGCGTGCCCTGCTCGATCTCGCCCGCGTAGCGTTCGGGCACGCCAGCGGTCACCTTCACGTTGCCGCTCCCCACGAGGCGGACGACCGGTGCGCCGGGGCTGGCCAGCTCGCCCGGCTCCTGGATCCGCTGCTCGACAATGCCCGAGAAGGGGGCCACGATGCGTGTGTTGGCGAGCGCCGTCTGGGCGCTCCGGACGCCCGCCGCTGCTGCGCTCACCTGGGCGCGGGCGGCGCGGAGCTGGCCCTGCGCCTGCGCGATCCCGGCGTCGGCCTGGGCGACGCCGGCGCGGGCGTTCGCGAGCTGCGACTCGACGCCGCGGAACTCGAGCGCCGAGAGGATCGAGTCGCGGAAGAGCGGGAACTGCCGGCGGTACTGGTCCTGCGCGAGGTCGAGCTGGGCCTGGGCCGCCTGCCGCTGGGCGCGGGCGGCCTGGAGTGCCGCCTCGGCCTGCGCGATGCCGGCCTCGCTGGTCGCGACGGTCGCGCGCGCCTGGCTCACGCCGGCCTGCTGCGCCGTCGCGCGGACCTGCGCAATCGTCTGCCCGGCGCGCACGAACGTGCCCACCTCGGCGACGAAGCTCAGCGTGCCCGGTACATCGGGCGAGAGGAGGGCATCGTTGCGGGCGTCGACGGTGCCGGTCAGCTCGATCGTGTCCTCGAAGAGGGTCGGGTCGGCCACGACCACCTCGACGGGGCGGGCGCGGTCGGCGGCCGTCTCCGCCTCGGAGGCGGCATCGGCCCCGTCGTCCGGGGCGGCGTTGCAGGCGGCCAGCCCGAGGGCGGCCCCGAGGAGGGCGAAGGAAAAGAGGCGCATGGCCGAAGGCGAGGCGTAGGGGGACAGTGGAGTGGCTCCACCGAGGCGGGACGGTAGAGACGGTAGAGACGCCCCGGCGGGGCGTCTGTACGAGGCGCGTTGGGGGGAGCGGGCGAGGCGCGTCATCGGGAGGCCGTGACGGTCGGGGCGTCGGGGGCGGTGTCGAGGGCGGTCGGCTCGATGGTGCCCGTCGCGCGCTCGTAGCTGGAGCGGGCGACGAGCGCGTCGAAGGCGGCCTGGAGGTAGTTGAGGCGGGCGAGGTCGAGGTTCTGGCTCGCCACGCGCACGTCGACCTGGCTGGCGACGCCCTCCTCGAGGCGGGCGCTCGCGAACTGGAAGGCGGTCTCGGCCGTCTGGACGGTCCGCGTCTGCGCCCCGAGGCGGCGGCGCGCGCTCTCGAGCTCCCGCAGGGCCGAGGCGACCTCGAGGCGGGCGGCGTTGCGCACCTGCTCGAGCTGGATCGAGGCCCGGTCGATGGCGATCTGGTTCTGCTGCGCCCGGTAGCGCGTCTGGAAGCCGTCGAAGAGCGTCCAGTTGAGGCTCACCCCGACCGTCAGCGACGGCTGCCAGTAGCTGTCGGAGAAGAAGCCCGTCGTGCCGCTCTCGAACGTGAACGGGTCGGCCGGGTCGGGGTTGGTCAGGAAGGAGCGGTCGTCGGGGACGTTGCCGCTGTAGCCGCCGTTGACGAACGCGTTCAGGCGGGGGTAGGCCGCCGCCTCGGTGATGTCCTTCTGCACCTCGTTGAGACGCACGGCGAGGGCTGCCTGCTGCACGTCCGGGCGCTGGTCGAGCGCCGAGGCGGACGCGGCCGCCAGCCCGACGGTCGTGAAGAGCGGCTCGGCGGGCGGCGCGAGCCGGCCTTCGAGGCGGATCGGGGCGTCGACCGGCAGGCCGAGCGTGAGCAGGAGCCGGTCGCGCGCCGACTGGGCCTGGGCCTCGACCGTCACGACGCTCGTCTCGGCGTTGCCGACCTCGACCTCGGCGTTGAGGCGCTCCAGCACCGGCCGCACGCCCTGGCTGACCAGGAGCGCCGCGTCGCCGTAGGTCTCCCGCGCGCGGTCGAGCGAGGCCCGCTGGACGGCCACCTGCTCCTGCGCCAGGAGCGCCCCGTAGAACGCCTGCCGCGTCTGGTGGATCGTCTCGTCGATCTGCTGCTCGACCGCCGCCCGGTTGATGTCGACGAGGCCGCGCGCACCGCGGACGGCCGCGAACGCGACCCCGCTGTAGAGCGGCTGCGTGAGCGAGACCGTGTTCTGGAACTGGTTGTCGGTCCCGAACGGGTTGCCGCCGTCCTCGCTCGGCATGAACCCGGCCGCCGCCTGCCCGTCGGTGACGCGCTGGTTGTACTCGCCGAACGTGATTGGCCGCGTCGTCGGGTCGTCGTCGGTCCGGGCGTCCTCGTTGAAGGCCAGCCAGCCGATGGCCCCGAGGCCGCTGAAGATGTCGCCCGCCGACGAGCCGGCAAAGGGGTTGGCCTGGACCACGTTGCGGCTGACCGACGACGCCGCCTCGATGCGGGGATAGAGGCTGCCGTAGGCCTCGCGGACCTGCGCGCGCGCGTTCGCCACGTCCAACTCGGCCAGTCGGACGCTGTAGGCACGGCTGAGGGCGATCTCGACCGCCTCGTCGAGCGAGAGCGACAGCGTGGCCGGGGCGGTCGAGGTCTCGCCGCCGGGGACGATCACGAAGGCCGAGTCGCGGGCGACCTGCGCCCCCGAGGCGGGAGCGATCAGCAGGGCCGCAAGGGCGAGAGCGGCGAGGCGGAAGGGCGTCATGGCGAGGCGTCGCCGGGCGCGAGGAGCCCGTCGAACAGGATCGTGGTGATGAAGTCGGCCGCCTGCTCGGGCGTGCCGAAGTCGGGGCGCTCGGTGGAGCCGGTCGGGTCGCAGTCGGCGTCGATCTCGGCCATGAGGTAGCCGCGTACGTTGCCCATGATCATGTGGGCGACGGCGCGAGGAGGCAGCGGGCGGAGCGCGCCGGCCTCGACCGCGGCCTCGACGGGGTGCGCCATCGCGTCGATGATCTCGGCGAAGCGGCCGGCGAAGTGCGCCATCTTCTCGGGCTGGAGCATCATCCGGTGGCCGTCCTTCATGAACAGGAGCAGCACGCCGCGGTTGGCCTGGAAGTGCTCGATGAGGCCGGCCATCAGGCGGCGGAACCCGTCGCGGACGTCGTCGCGCGTCTGGACCGCCTCGGGGCCGGGCGCCTCGCGCTCGATGATGCCGTGGAGGCTGCCCACAACCTCCTCGAAGAGGGCGAAGTAGAGCTCGTCCTTGCCGCCGGGGAAGTAGTTGTAGATGGTCCCCTTGCCGAACTCGGCGCGCTCGGCGATCTCGTCGACGGTCGCGGTCTCGTAGCCCTTCTCGGCGAAGACGGCGAGGGCGGCTGCGAGCATGGCCTGCCGCCGCGCGAGGCGCTCGCGCTCGCGGCGGCTGAGGTCGGCCGCGGGCGGGGGGGGCGAGAGGACGAGAGGCTCCATACGTGGACGTTTGGTCACAAGGTGACCCGGCGGTCACCTTCTGAACGAGCGCGTCAACTACGGAGGCAGACCTCCTCGGTTTCGTGACGATGCGTTAAGACACAACGAAGGACTCCCGGGTGACGAGTGTCCTTCATGTGTGTGTTACGTGTGAGAGCGACGGACCGCGGACCAC
>JBCCQJ010000169.1:0-9829 GCA_039024395.1 Bacteroidota bacterium
CCGTGCTATGCCTGTCACGATCGTCATCGGCGCCCAGTGGGGCGACGAAGGAAAAGGAAAAGTCGTCGACCTCGTCGCGCCAGAGGTCGACGTGGTCGCCCGCTACCAGGGCGGTGCCAACGCCGGCCACACGATCAAGTGGGGCGACGAGACGTTCGTGCTCCACCTCATCCCGTCGGGCATCTTCCACGACGACGTGACGTGCGTGATCGGCAACGGCGTCGTCATCGACCCGGCGGCGCTGATGGAGGAGATCCGCCAGATCGAGGCGCTGGGCTACTCGGTCGAGGGGCGGCTCAAGATCAGCCACAACGCCCACCTCATCATGCCGTACCACAAGGCGCTCGACCAGGCGCGCGAGCGCTGGCGCGACGCCGAGGCGATCGGCACGACCGGGCGCGGCATCGGGCCGGCGTACGTCGACAAGTTCGCGCGGAGCGGCATCCGCGTCGTCGACCTCCTCGACCGCGACGGGCTGCGGACGAAGCTCACGGCGGCCATCGAGGAGAAGAACGCGATCCTCGCCTCGGTGTACGGCGGCGACCGCCTCGACGTGGACGCGATCGTGGACGAATACGTCGAGTTCGACCACGAGATCGACCCCTACGTCACCGACACGTCGGCCTACCTCGTCGACGCCCTCGCCGACGGCAAGCACGTCTTGGCCGAGGGCGCGCAGGGCTCGCTGCTGGACGTGGACCACGGGACGTACCCGTACGTGACCTCGTCGCACCCCACCTCGGGGGGCGCCTGCACCGGGCTGGGCGTGCCGCCGACCCAGATCGACCGCATCATCGGGATCGTCAAGGCCTACTCGACGCGCGTCGGCAACGGGCCGTTTCCGACCGAGCTGCTCGACGAGACCGGCGAGCGGCTGCGCGCCGAGGGCCAGGAGTTCGGCGCCACGACGGGCCGCCCGCGGCGGTGCGGCTGGCTCGACCTCGTCGCGCTCGGCTACACGACGCGCCTCAACGGGTTCACCGAGCTGGCCGTGACCAAGCTCGACGTGATGGCCGGCCTGGACGAGCTGAAGGTGTGCACCGCCTACGAGATCGACGGCAAGCGGACCGAGCGCTTCCCGACCGACCTGCGGACGCTCGAGAAGGCGGTGCCGGTCTACGAGACGCTGCCCGGCTTCACCGGCGACCTCGCCGACGTCCGCGAGGTGGACGCCCTCCCCGAGGCGGCGCGCGACTACCTCGGGTTCGTGGCCGACCGCCTCGGGGTGCCGATCACGGTCATCGGGACGGGGCCGAAGCGGGAGGAGACGCTGGTGGCGGCGTAGTTCTTTGCCCCAATGCCTGATCTGACCCGATGAGTCGCACGACTCGGTTCAAGCTGTTGTACGTCGGGTTGCTCGTCGTCCTCGGGGCGCTCGCATTAATCATCCTGAGCAGCCTGAACTGGTCCTATGGTGCGGTCGCAGTTGTCGTTGTCATCCTTCTGATTCCTGGTCGCGTTCAAGGCCATTTCTATCGCGACCTGTTCAAGGGGCGCCGCTTGGTAGAAGCTGGCCGCTACAACGACTCGATTCAACACTCCGAACGCTTTCTGCGTGAGGTTCGACGCCGACCAGGCTTGAAGCGCCTGATCTGGTTCGCAGGAGTCATATACACGGATGATCCTGAGGCGATGGCGCTGTCAAACATCGGGGTGGCTCATCTCGAAGCAGGCCGGTTTGACGCGGCCGAGACGACACTCCGCGAAGCACTCCGGGTCGACCCAGAGTACCCGCTCCCCCTCTACAATCTCGCTGTGCTGTTTGAGGCATCTGGCAAACATGAGGAGGCAGTCGGGTTTTTCCAGAATGCAGCAGCGCTAGGGTATCAGCGTGATGGGTTCGATCAAGTGGTTCACCGTGCAGGCTCGATCCTCGCGAGGATCGAAGGCGGAGTGCGGTGACTGCGTAAGCCATCAGACCGCTCTCCTGAAGGCTACTCGGTGACACCTCACGGGTAGCTTGCCCTCGTGCAAGCGTACCGCACCAGCACCAAGATCAAGCTCGGCCTTTTCGCCGCCGCTGTCGCCATCGGCGTGGCGTCGCTGCTGTTCACCCAGCGGCTGGCCGAGCGGCTGGAGGCCCAGGACGCCTCGGCGGTCGAGCTGTGGGCGCGCGCCATCGAGTTCCAGTACCGCGCCGCCTCGGTGCAGGCCGGCGACCCGGCCGTGTGGACCACCCTCGACTCGCTCGCGCAGACGCTCCCCGAGGCGGAGCGCGCCCCCCTCGGGGCCGCCCTCGACTCGCTCCGCGACGGCCCGCCCGCCGACGGCCTCGACTTCGTCTTCAGCCAGATCATCGAGCCGTCGCGCTTCAGCGTCCCCGCCATCATCACCGACACCGGCTTCACGGCCGTCTTCGGGGTGCGCAACCTCGACCTCGACACCGAGGCGGAGGTGCTGCTCGACCTCGCGCGCGAGATGGACGCCATCCACGAGCCCATCGAGGTGGAGGCGTTCGGGCAGCTCGTCCACTACGGCGAGAGCCCGCTCGCGCGGCTGATCCGGCTGTTTCCTGTCGTCCAGCTCGCCGTGGTGGCGCTGTTCATCCTGGTCGGCTACCTGGGGTTCTCGTACGTCCGCCGCAGCGAGCAGTCGAGCCTCTGGGTGGGCATGGCCAAGGAGGCCGCCCACCAGCTCGGCACGCCGCTCTCGTCCATGATGGGCTGGATCGAGCTGATCCGCCTCGGGGACGCCGGCGTCGCGCCGGACACCGTGGCCGACGAGCTGGAGCACGACGTGGACCGCCTCCGCCGGGTCGCCGACCGGTTCGAGAAGATCGGCTCGCGACCCGACCTCGTGCCGACGCGCCTCGGGCCGGTCCTCGAGGCGGTGACCGACTACATCCGCCGCCGCGTGCCGACGTCGGCGCCGGTCGAGATCGCCGTCGTGGCCGAGGACGACCTCGCGGTGCCGCTCAACGCGGAGCTGTTCGAGTGGGTCGTCGAGAACCTGCTCAAGAACGCCCTCGACGCGATGGACGGCGCGCCGGGGCCGCACCGGATCGAGGTCCGGGCGTTCCGCGACGCCGCCTCGGGGGTGGTCGAGATCGAGGACACGGGCAAGGGCATGGACCGGGCGACGGCGCGGCACGTCTTCCGGCCCGGCTTCTCGACCAAGCGGCGCGGGTGGGGGCTCGGCCTCAGCCTCGCCCGGCGCATCGTCGAGAGCTACCACGGCGGGTCGCTGGCCGTCCTCCAGACGCAGCCCGGCGTGGGCACGACGTTCCGGATCACGCTCGACGCCACAGCCGCCGTCCCCGAGGCGGTGTGAGGGAAGAGCGCGCTCCGCGCGCAGGGGAATGGGAGGAATGGGGAGAAAGAAGGGAATGGAGAGAAGACGCGTACTGCCCGCCTCGGGGCTCGCGCTTCACGCTCGGTACCTGCGAGTCCCCCCATTCCCTCCACTCCTCCCATTCCCCCCATTCCATCGAGAGAAGACGACGTCCAGGACGAGCATCCCGCCCTCAGCCACGCACCGCCTACGTCGCAACCGCCTGCCCGATGCGCTCGAACACCTCCTCGCTGCGCGTGACGGCGGTGTAGATGATCGCCCGCTGCCGCCACGTCACGAGGTAGGCGTCCCCGAGGCGGCGCGCGTCGACGGGCGTGGGCTCGGCGAGGACGGCGTAGGTCGCCTCGGGGAGGTCGAAGGCCGTGCGGACCTGGTCGAGCACGATGTAGTCGTAGGCGAACACGAACGCGGTCTCGCCCGACTGCCCCTCGTAGCGATAGGCGGGCGTCACGACGTCCGGCATCTCGATGTCGTCGGCACCCTCGGGCAGCGCCCCGATGGGCGCCACGCCGACGCCGACGAGGGCGAGAGCCGGCAGGTCGGGGGGCGACACGGCCCACCCGAGCGCCTCGAGGATGTAGCCTTCTGCGCGGGCAGCCTCCGTCGTGGACAGATCCGGCTGAAACACATCGGCTGCCTCGACGAGGTGGACCAGCAGGTTGTCACTTCCCGCCTCTTCCTCGCCCCGGAACGCGAACCACGTGAGGACGATGCCGGCCACGATCAAGCCGACGAACGCGAGCGGCCGCCACCATCCGCGCCCGGAGCGCGCACCCGAGGGGACGGGCGTCTGGACACGGTCCATCGCGGCGGCATCGCGAGCCGGGGCCGCCTCGGGGGAGTCGTTCATGCGGTGCCCTCCACGAGGGAGGGCGCAGGGAAGGAGGGTTTCGCCGCAGGCGAGCTGTCGAAGAGCAGGTTGACCGACGCGCCCCGCTCGACGGAGAGGAGCTGGGCCGCGTTGCCGCCGTTGACGGCGACCTCGAAGAACCCCGTGCTCCCGAACAGCGTGAGCGGGTCGCCCGGCGCGCTGAGGCCGTAGGTCTCGACGTGGCGCTGGATCACCGCCGACCCGACGTAGCACTTGAACACCCGCCCGCCGGCAAACGCCTCGACGTCGGCGCGCCGGATGTTGGTGACGCAGTTGCCGAACCGGTCGATGTGGATCACCATCCCGTCGATGCCCTCCTCGTCACGGCGAGGGAGAGGCCAGTGCAGCGTCGTCAGGTCGGCCGCCTCGGTGCCGACGTCCCCGAGGCGGGCGCCGGCGGCGAGAGCGGCAGCGACGGGGCCGAAGATGTCGCGCCCGTGGAAGGTGGCGCTGGGCGCGTCGGTAGCCCACGCCTCGGGACGGTCGAGGACCGCAATCGCCTCGGGCTCGGCGTCGCCGAGGAGCAGCGGCAGCAGGCCGTTGTCCGGCCCCACGAACACGTGCCGCGCCTCCCCGAGGCGGATCTCGGCGGCGACGCTGCGCCGGCTCGTGCCCACGCCCGGGTCGACCACGGCGAGGTGGACGGTGCCCTCGGGGAAGTACGGTGCCGCCTGCCGCAGCACGAACCCGGCCGCCATCACGTCCTGGGCCGGAATCTCATGGGTCACGTCGACGAGGCGCACCCCGGGGGCGACGGCGAGCATGCGCCCCTTCATGGCGGCCACGTAGCCGTCGCGGAGGCCGAAGTCGGTGGTGAGGGTGACGATCACGGTGGGCCGGGCAATGGCCCCAAACTACGTCTGGAACCCCGTCTGGGGCGATACCGACCCGTCCCCGAGGCGTCCCGTATCTTCCCGCACCCCGCCTGCTTCCTGTTGGACGCCAACGCCCCCGATTCGACGACCGACACTGCCCTGTCGGAGCGCGCGCAGCGCGCCATCGACGAGTTCGTGCTGCTCTGGGGCGAGATGGCCTCACACTGGGGCATCAACCGGACGATGGCGCAGATTCACGCGCTGCTCTACGCGAGCGACGAGCCGCTCGACACGGACACGATCATGGCGCGCCTCCAGATCAGCCGGGGCAACGCGAACATGAACCTCCGCGCGCTGGTCGACTGGAACCTGGTCCGCAAGACGCACCAGCTCGGCTCGCGGAAGGACTTCTTCGTCGCCGAGACGGACGTGTGGACGATCACGACGACCATCATCGAAGAACGCCAGCGGCGCGAGATCAAGCCGGTCCAGCGGGCGCTCGACGGCGTCGCGACGACGCTCCGCAGCGACGGCGACCTGAGCGCCTCCGAGGCATCCCTCGCCGACCGCATCGACGCGCTGGTCGAGATCATGGAGGTGTTCGACGGCTTCACGAACGCGCTGCTGCCGCTCGTGCGTGGCCGCAACACCGAGAAGGTGCGCCGCGTGACGCAGTTCGCCGCGCGGCTCCGCCGAGGCCGCGACAACGGGGCCTGAGGTGGCCTCGACGGCCGACATCGGGCGCCGGGGCGAGGATGTGGCGGCCGCCCACCTCGAGGCGAAAGGCCACCGGGTGATGGACCGCAACTACCGCTTCGGGCGCGAGGAGGTCGACATCGTGACGTTCGAGCCCACGCCCAAGGACGACGGCGGGATGATCGTCTTCGTCGAGGTGAAGGCGCGCAGCGGCGACGGCTTCGGCGCCCCCGAGGCGGCCGTCGACGAGGCGAAGCAGAAGGCCATCAAGCGCGTCGCCGAGGCGTACCTACACGAGCGGAGGCTGATGCCGTCGCCGGTCCGCTTCGACGTCGTCGCCGTCCGCTTCCGCGGCGACAAGGCGGAGGTGGAGCACTTCGAGAACGCGTTCGGGTACTTCGTTTAAGGCGGGACGGGGAACGAGGGGCGGGGAACGGGCAGACGGACATGCCGGCGGTGCGCCCCCATCGGATGCCGCCTCGGGGACGTGCCGCCTCGGGGACGTGCCGCCTCGGGATGGGCAGCGGTCAGCCCTGAGGCGGGGTGCGCGGCCCCAAGACGCCTCGGCGAGGCGTCTCTACGGGTGCTTCGGTTACCGGCTTGCGCCGTCCCCGAGGCGGTGCCACCTTCCGTCCACCGTCCACCGTCCACCGTCCACCGTCCACCGTCCACCGTCCACCGTGCCCACCTCTGACGTTGTCCTCGGCACCGTTCCCGCCTCGGGGCCGCTCCTGCTCGTCCACGGGGGCGCTTGGGACATCCCCGGCGACGAGGTCGAGGCCCACCTCGACGGGATCCGGCGGGCGCTCCGCGTCGGTCGTCGGGTGCTGGACGCGGGGCGCCCGGCTCTCGACGTCGTCACCGAGGCGGTGGCAGCGCTCGAAGATCACCCGGCGTTCGACGCAGGCCGGGGCGCCGTGCTCGACCGCGACGGGCTGCCGCAGCTCGACGCCGGCGTGATGGAGGGCGAGACGTTGCGCTGGGGCGCGGTCGCGAGCGTCCGCGCGCTGCCCAACCCGGTCCGCACCGCCCGCCGCCTCGTGGACTCTGACGGCCAGGCGCGGCTGCTCGTGGGGGAGGGCGCCGAGCGGTTTGCCGCCGAGGTGGGCGAGCCGGCCATCGACCCGGGAGCGCTGATCGTGGATCGCGAGCGACGACGGCACGCGGCGCTGCTCGGCGCGCACGGCTACCACACGAGCCAGGCGTTCGCCGGCGACCACCCGCGCGGAACCGTCGGGTGCGTGGCTCGCGACGCGGACGGCCGGCTGGCGAGCGCCACCTCGACGGGGGGCGTCCCGTTCGGGCGCTCCGGCCGCGTGGGCGACTCGCCCCTCGTCGGAGCGGGCTTCTGGGCCGACCGCCTCGGGGCCGCCTCCGCGACGGGCTGGGGCGAGGCCATCGCCACCGTCCAGCTCTGCACCCGCGCGTGCGACGCACTCGCCTCGGGCCTGGCGCCCGCCGAGGCGGCCGCGGCCCGGCTCCGCGACATGCGGGAGCGGATCCAGTGGGAGGGCGCCGCACCCGCGACCGGCGGCCTGATCCTCCTCGGGTCCGAGGGACCGGGCGGCTGGGCGTTCACGACGCCACGGATGGCACGCGGCTGGTGGTCGGGCGAGGCCGGCGAGGGCGCTGCCGTCGACCCGTAGCCGCTACCAGGCGCGCCGCCTCGGGGCGGTGGCCGCCCGGCGTTCCGCCTCACGCTCCGCTTCGCGGGCGACCCGGCGGGGGACCGGCCATGTGCGTGCCCGAGCGGGCTCGCCGACCTCCGGCTCCGGCCGGTCGGTGGCGTAGCGCGGCGCCCCGAGGCGGGCGATGGAGGTCCCCCGGAAGTAGTGGGCCAGGATCGCGCGGTGGCTCAGCCCCTGTCGGGCGAGCCCGCGCGCGCCGTACTGGCTCATGCCCACACCGTGCCCGAAGCCCCGGCCCTCGAACACGTAGCGCCCGCCGTCCGAGCGGATCCGGAAGTGGGTGCTGCGGATCGTGCGCGCCCCGCGAACCGCGTTGACGGCCGTGCGGACGTCCCCGCCCGAGGCGGTGCCGCCGCCCCCGAGGCGGACCGTCACCACGCGCCCGTTTGGCGACTGCTGTCCGATCTCGAGGCGGGTCACGCGCCGGCCGAGATGGCGCGAGAGGGCCTGGTGGACCACGTCGCGCGGCACGGACGCCGTCCAGCGGTGGTGCGGCGAGTCGGCGTCGGTAGGGTCGGGCACGCCGCGGAGGTAGGGGAGGGGCGCGCCGCGCCAGACCGCCTCGTTGTTGGCCGTGTGGCCGCCCGACGATGAGAAGTACGGGGCCTCGGCGAGGTCGCCGCCGTAGGTGAGCACCTCTCCGGCCGTCGCGAGAGCGGCCCGGCGCGCGCGCTCGGTCACGACGCCCTCGCCCCGGTAGACCTGCGAGCCGGTGTGGTCGTCGACGTCGTACGTCCGGCGAGAGCCCGTGCGGCGGAGGGCGTAGGTCCGCGCGAGGACGGCCTGCGCCTCGATGCCCGCCGGCTCGGTGAACGGGTACTCGCTCGCGACGACGCTCGCGACGTAGTCCTCGACGGGCACCACGTTGACGATCTCCAGGCGCCCGCGAACCGCACGGACTGATAGGCTGCCGAGGTAGGTCCGCTCGGTGCCTCCGGCGCGGACCGACACCCCGGCTCCGGCGATGACGAGCGTCGGCGCTCGGTGCGTTCGGCCTTCCGAGGCGGCCTCGACCTCGCCGCCGCGGACCCCGAGGCGGACGGCCGCGCGGACCGTCCCGAGGCCGTCGACGCGGAGGGGGGCGCCAGCCGATGCAACGGTCGCGGCTGAGGCGGCGCCGGTGGAGAGGCGGACGCGGACCGCCTCGGGGGCGACCTGGGCCTCAACCATCGAAGCCGTTATTGCAAGCAAAAATGCGAGACGGAGACAGGCAGCCATCGACGGGGGGACGCAGGGAGATGGAGCCATCGCCGCGTGCGGCGATCTGCCAGGATACAACGCCGAACGGAAACGCTGCCGTTCCATCAGACGGTGTTGAACGCTGCGAGAACGGGCAGAGGAGCGGTCGGTCCCCGTCTGGGACGTGGGCCGGTGGACGTGGGGATCGGTCCGATGCAGCATGCCGGGTCTAAAGCGTCCCTCCCACGACCTACGAACCACGCACCTCCTCTTACAGGCTGAGACGGTCCCTCAGCTCGCGGCTCCGCGTCCGGCTCGCGACCACCTCGTGGCCGCCATCGAGCACGACTTTGTAGCGCCCTGAGAACCACGGGATCATCTCGCGCACGCGCGTGAGGTTGATGAGCGCGCTCCGATGGACGCGCATGAACGCCGCGCCGTCGAGGCGCTGCTCGAGGGCGTCGAGGGTGAAGCTCACGATGTGCCGCGTCTCGCTCTCGTCGCCTCGGGCGCGGACGTAGAGGCTCGTGATGCTGTCGTGAACCTCGGCCGCTAGCACGTCGGCTACGTCGACCACGATCAGGCGGTCGCGGCCCTGCACGGTGAACCGTTCCAGGGGCGGTCCCTCCTGCGTCTCGGGCGTCGCCTCGGGCGTCGTCGCCTCGTCGAGGGTGTCGAGCAGGTCGGCGAGGCGGTCCTCCGGGTCCTGCCCGCGCCGTGCCTCGACCCGGGCCACAGCCTCGGCGAGGCGCTCGGCGTTGATCGGCTTGAGGAGGTAGTCGGTCGCGTTGGCCTCGAACGCCCGCAGCGCGTACTCGTCGTAGGCGGTCGTGAAGACGACGTCGGGCCGATGACCGGGGGGGACGCGCTCGAGCACCTCGAACCCGTCCACCTCCGGCATCCGGACGTCCAGGAACGCGAGGTCGAAGGCGCCGGGCGCCTCCCCGAGGCGGTCGACCGCCTCGATGCCGTCCTGGGCCTCGACGATCTCGCCGATCCGGTCCGCCTCGGTGAGCGGGGCGAGCAGACGGCGAAGGCGCGAGCGGGCGGGGGCCTCGTCGTCGACGAGGAGGACGCGGAGCGGGGTCATGCGAGGACGGGACGGGTGAGGGGGAGCGTGAGGGTGGCGCGGGTGCCCTCGTCGAGGGGCTCGACGGTGACGCCGCCGCGGCCGGGGTAGAGCTGGCGGATGCGCTCGGATACGTTCGAGAGGCCGACGCCGAAGAACGCGGGGTCACATCCGTGCGCGGAGGGCTCCGAGGCGGGGAGCCCGGCGCCCGTGTCGTCGA
>JBCCQJ010000170.1:0-9780 GCA_039024395.1 Bacteroidota bacterium
AGCCGACAGCCGACAGCCCCTCACCCCAGTCGCCGCGTCACGACCACGCCGGCCACGATCAGCAGCCCGCCGACGACCTGAAGGGCGCGGATGGGTTCGCTGAGGAGAAGGGCCCCCGCGCCCAGCCCGACGAACGGGACCAGGTTCGAGAACGCCGCCGTCTTCGACGGCCCGACCGCTTTCACAGCCGCGTTCCAAATGCCGTAGGCGATGCCCGTCGACAGGCCGCCCGAGAAGACGATCGACGCCCACTCCCAGGCCCCGAGGCGGTCCCAGTCGGTCGCCGCGAGGTGGGGGAGGGCCAGGGCGACCAGGACGGGGAAGGAGATCACGATGCCCCAGAACGTGAGGCCGACCGGCGAGGCGCCGCGGTCGAGAAGGGGACGCGTGAGCGTCGTGTAGAGCCCCCAGGCGAGCGCGGCCAGCAGCATCAGCCCGATCCCCGAGGCGTCGCCGCCCAGCTCCGCCTCGGGGCGCCCGAGCGTCACGAGCGCGACCCCGAGGAGGCCGAGCAGGATGCCGGCCCAGCCGAGCGGCCGCAGACGGTCGATGCCCATCAGGTGCCCCGTGAGGACGGTCCACATCGGCGACGAGGCGATCAGCAGCGCGCCCATCCCGGCCGTCACCCGGTCGACGCCCAGGATGAACCCCACTTGGTACACCGCGATGCCGAGCAGCCCGATGCCGACCACGCGCCACCGGCCGATCTCGAACGTCGCCAGCGGCGAGGTGCCGCGATGCTGCGACTGCCGCACGTGCAGCGCCCCGAGGACGGCCAGCGACACGACGAAGCGCAAAAGGTTGACCACGAAGGGCTCTGCCACCTCGAGTGGTACCTTAATGACCGCGAAGTTGACTCCCCAGATCAGGACGACCGCCAACAGGCCGATCTCGGATGCGAACGGGGAGCGGGACACGGGCGCGGGGGGACGCCGCGAACGTACCGCTCGCCGCGCGCCGAGCCGCCTCGGGGGAGCGTCCGCACGCAATCTGCACCATGAGCACGCCCGGCATCCGCAAGCTCTACTACTCCATCCGCGAGGTCTCGGAGCTGACCGGTCTCAAGGCCCACGTCCTCCGCTACTGGGAGACCGAGTTCGAGCAGCTCCGGCCGAAGAAGAACCGGGCGGGCAACCGGGCCTACACCGAGCGCGACATCGAGCTGGTGGAGCAGATCCAACACCTCCTCCGCGACCAGAAGTACACCATCGAGGGCGCGCGCCAGGCCCTGGCCCGAGGCGAGAGCGCGGCCTCCGCCTCGGTGCCGCGCGAGACGCTCCAGGACCTGCGTGCGTTTTTGGCGGACGTGTTGCAGCGGCTCTGAGCGGCCGCCTAGTTTCTCGCTCCCCGCCGGCCTTGCGCCGGCAGCCTCTCGGGTAGTGGCGCAGCCAGGTAGCGCACCAAGCTGGGGGCTTGGGGGTCGTGGGTTCAAAGCCCGCCTACCCGACACCGGCCGCCCGGCTCCACCACGGAGCCGGGCGGCCCTCGTTTGGGGGAGGTGGAACTCGGGAAGCGCCGTCCCCGTGCAGCGCACGGCGGTACCTTTCCGCGCGTCCCCACCACATCGCCCGTGCCCTCCGGATCGACCTTCGAAGCCGACCTTCGCGCCGTCCGCGATGCGAAGGGGCTCTCGCTGGACGAGATCCAGCACGACACGCGCATTCCGGTCGACGTCCTCAAGCGCTTCGAGGCGGGCCAGTTGGTCGGCGACCCGACCTACAACCCGGTCTACCTGAAGGCTTTCCTGACGTCGTACGCGAAGGCCGTCTCGCTTCCGGTGACGCGCGTGCTGACGGCCTACGAGGCCCACCAGGCGGGCCGCTACGAGGGGTCTCTGCACCCCGAGTACGACCCGAGCGCGCGCTCGGCCCCTGCACCGCCCCCCGAGGCGTCCGCCTCCGAGGCGGGTGCCTCCGAAGCGGTGCGCCCGGAGAACGGCCCCCCGGCCGGCGCTTCGGCGCCGCCCGCAGCCGCGACGATCCCTGCGGTCGAGGCGCTCGCGACAAGCCCGCCCCCCGAGGTGGCACGCCCGGTACCGGAACCGCCCAAGACGCTTGCCCAGGTCCGCGTGTCGCGCCCGTCCGTGCCAACGGCGCGGCGGTCGTTCGACAAGAACTGGGGGACGATCCTGGGCCTGTTCGCGGTCCTGGCGACGGTCCTCGCCGTGGTGTTGTGGCTGCTGGTGTTCCGCGACGCCGACAGCCCCGAGACGGACGCGTCCGACGAGATCGCTGTGGGCGACGCGCAAACGGCGGCGATCGACTCGGCCGGGGTCGGCGCGGGTGCCGCCTCGGGGGGCGCGCAGTTCCGGCTCCCCATCGAGGTCACCGTGACCGCCGGCGGCAACGGCCTCCAGTGGTTCCGCGTGACCGAAGACGCGGGCGATCGCACGCCGCACTGGATCGACCAGGGCACCTCGCAGACGTTCTCGGCCGATTCGGCGCTGGTCTTCTGGGGCGAGGGCAACGACACCGACACCGCGCTCGCATTCGACGAGGCGACCCTGGAGCTTCAGGGGCAGCGGTTCACGCCTCGGAGCGGGTCGCGGCTGGTCATCAGCGCACAGACTGGACAGGCGCTCCTCGACTCGCTGGCCGCTGCCGGCCCTTCCGTCCCGTAGCTGCCTCATGGACGTCGTCGACGCCTCGCGATCGCTGCTCGACCGCCTCGATGCCGTCGACCCCGAGACGGTCGACCCCGAGGCGGCCCGCTCCCTCGCCGAGGACCTCCGGCCGGTCATCACCCGCCTTGCCGAGGCGTACTACACCGACGGCACGAGCCTGGTCGGCGACACGCAGTACGACCGCCTCTTCCACGGCCTCCGCGCCATCGAGGAGCGCGTCCCCGAAGCGAGGGTGGCCGACTCGCCCACCCACCGGGTCGGCGGGGCCGTTCTCGACCGGTTTGAGAAGGTCGAGCACCCGGTTGCGCTCTTGTCCCTCGGGAACGCCTTCGACGCCGACGACCTGCGGGCGTGGTACGACCGCGTGCGGGGCGGCCTCGACGGGGTGCTCGACGAGGGCGAGGCCCCGGCCCTGATGCTCGAGCTGAAGGTCGACGGCCTCGCCATCGCGTTGACCTACCGCGACGGCGTGCTGGTGCGCGCAGCAACGCGGGGCAACGGGCGTGTGGGCGAAGACGTGACGACGAACGTTCGCACCGTGCGGACCATTCCGCTTCGCCTCGACGACGGTCAAGCATCGATAGAGGTTCGAGGCGAAATCTACATGGCGCGCAGTACCTTCGAGTCGTTCAACGAGCGGATGGCCGCCTCGGGGGAGAAGCCCCTTGCCAACCCCCGCAACGGCGCCGTGGGCAGCCTGCGCCAGCTCGACTCGACCGTCACGGCGTCGCGCGGACTCGACTTCTGGGCGTACGGCGTCGGCCCTGTCGAGGCGGCGTCGCTCTCCGAGACCCAGTCCGGCGTCCTCGATTGGCTCGGCGGGCTCGGGTTCCCCGTCAGCCCCGACCGGAGGCGCGTCGCGGGGATCGACGAGGCCGTTGCGTTCTGCGAGCGGTGGGCCGGCCAGCGCGACCGCCTCGACTACGAGATCGACGGCGTCGTGGTGAAGGTCGACCGCCTCGACTACCAAAGCGTCCTCGGGCAGGTCGCCACGGCCCCGAGGTGGGCCGTCGCCTTCAAGTTCCCCGCGCGCGAGGCGACGACGCGGCTCGTCGACATCGAGCACAACGTCGGGCGGACGGGCGTCATCAAGCCCCTGGCCGTCCTGGAGCCGGTCGAGGTGGGCGGCGTGACGGTGTCCAAGGCGACCCTCCACAACGCCGACTACATCCTCTCGCGCGACATCCGCCTCGGGGACCGCGTCGTCGTCAAGCGCGCTGGCGACGTGATCCCGGCCGTCGTCGGGCCGATCGTGGACGTGCGGACGGGCGACGAGGTCGTCTACGAGCCGCTCACGGCGTGCCCCGAGTGCGACCGTCCGCTCGTGCGACCCGAGGGGGAAGTCGACCTCCGCCACGTCGACGGCGGGTGCCCGGCGCAGCTCAAGCGGGCCGTCGAGCACGTCGCGAGCCGCCAGGCGCTCGACATCGACGGCTTGGGCAAGAAGATCGCCGTGGTGCTTGTCGACGAGGGGCTGGTGCACGACCTGCCGGACCTCTTCGCGCTCGACCGCGACGCCCTCCTTGCCCTGGACGGCTTCAAGGACCGCAAGGTCGACAACCTGCTCGCCGGCATCGAGGCGGCCAAGGCGCGACGGTTGTCGCGGCTCCTTTTCGGACTTGGGATCCGGCACGTGGGCGAGACCGTCGCGCGGGATCTCATCGCGCACCACGCCTCCCTCGCCGATCTCGCCGAGGCGGACCAGGAGTCGCTGGAGGCCATCGACGGCATCGGGCCGATCGTGGCCGAGAGTGTGGTGTCGTGGTTCGAGGACGAGGCCAACCAGGAGACGGTCCGCCGCCTCGAGGAGGCGGGCGTCAATCTGCGCCGCCTCGACGAGGAGCCCGTGGCGTCGGGGGCCGACGAGGCGGCTCCGTTCGCCGGGGCCGTGGTGGTGCTCACGGGCACGCTCCCCACGCTGACCCGGCCGCAGGCCAAGACCCTCGTCGAGGCCGCCGGCGGCAAGGTGACCGGCAGCGTCTCCAAGAAGACGACGGCCCTCGTGGCGGGCGAGGCGGCCGGGTCGAAGCTCGACAAGGCCCGCGAGCTGGAGGTGCCCGTCCTCACCGAGGCGGACCTCCTCGACGTCGCCGAAGGCCGGCGGGCGCTCCACGACGTGCTCGGCGTCGAGCCTCCCAACGCCGACGACTCCGAGGCGACGAGCCCCCCCGAGGCGACGGGCCTCCCCGAGGCGGAGGCGGTCGAGGGGCAGCAGGACCTCTTCGGCGCCTGATGTTCGAGGACGCCCGCCTGCGAAACGCCCGGTCGGCGGTCGTCGAGGCGGCCATCGCGCGTCCCATGAAGGTGTCGCGCGCCGACTCGGTGCTGGTGGCCCTCGGCCCCGAAGAGGCGCAGCAGCGCGCCGCCTGGGCCTTCCTGCTCGACATCGACCTCCACCGGTCGCGGATCTACGCCGTCGTGATGGGCGAGCGCGTCCCCTACGCGCCCGACGCCTTCGCGGGGCACGTGCACACGCTGGGGCCGTCGACGCACGACTGGCGGCGGCTGCCGAGCACGTCGTCCGTCGAGGCGGTCTGGAACCTGGCGCCGGGCGTGGCCCTCAACCTGGCCGCGTCGGACGATCTTTCGGCGGCCTACCTCATCGGCGGGGCCCCCGCCTCGGTGCGGATCGGCCCGTACCTGCCCGACGACGAGCTGCTCTACGACCTGATGCTCCAGGGCGCCCTCGACATCCCCTCGCGGATCGTCACGCTGCGCCGCGTGATGGCCCAGATCCGCCCGCCTCTGCTCCCGCTCCGCACGTGACTGCTCTCGACGTCGTCGTCCTCGTCGTCTACGGCATCGGGGTCATCGCCTTCGGCCTGCGGGCGGGCGGGCGGCAGCAGAGCACGCAGGACTACTTCCTCGGCGGGCGCGACCTGCCGTGGTGGGCGGTGTGCCTGTCGGTCGTCGCGACCGAGACGAGCACGCTCACCGTGATCGGTGTGCCGGCCGTGTCGTACCTCGGCTCGCTGACGTTCCTCCAGCTCGCGATGGGCTACATCATGGGACGGGTCGTGGTCGCGAACGTGCTCCTGCCCCGCTACTTCCGAGGCGAGCTGGAGACGGCGTACGGGTTCCTGGGTGAGCGCTTCGGCGACGGGATGCGCGGCCTCGCCTCGGTGACGTTTCTGCTGACCCGCCTGCTGGCCGACGGCGTGCGCCTCTTCGCAACCGCCATCCCGATCCAGGTGATCGCGCGCGCGGCGGGGCTGGAGGTGGGCTACCCGGTCGTGATCCTCGCCATCGGCGTCGTGACGGCGGCGTACACCTACGTGGGAGGCCTCAAGGCCGTCGTGTGGATGGACGTGGTGCAGATGGCGATCTACGTCGGCGGGGCGCTGATCGCCCTCGGCCTGATGGTGGCCGACGCCCGCCCCGAGGCGTGGGGCGCCGCGTGGGAGGCGGGCAAGCTGACGATGTTCGACCTCGGCCTCGAGGGCGGCCTCGGGGTCCTGCTGACGTCGCCCTACGCCTTGCCGGTGTCCCTCCTCGGGGGCGCGTTCTTCGCGATGGCCTCGCACGGGACCGACCAGCTCATCGTGCAGCGCATCCTCGCGTGCCGCTCCCTCGGCGACGGCCAGAAGGCGATGGTCTGGAGCGGCGCAGCCGTGTTCGCGCAGTTTGCCCTGTTCTTGGCCGTCGGCGTGGGGCTGTGGGTCCACTACGGCTCCGCCAGCCTCGCCGACCTGGGCCTGACCCGCGGCGACGAGCTGTTCCCCCTCTACATCCTCACCGAGATGCCGCAGGGGCTTCGGGGCCTGCTCTTCGCCGGCATCATCGCGGCCGCCATGAGCACGCTCTCGTCCAGCCTCAACGCCTTGGCTGGCTCGACGCTGATGGACCTGCTCGAGCGCGTCGGCGGCTGGCGGCCGGCCCCCGAGGCGGCCCTGCGCCTGAGCCGCATCCTGACGCTCGTCTGGGCGGGCGTCTTCGTCGGCTTCGCGATGCTGTTCACCGGGCTCGACAACCCCGTCGTGGAGCTGGGCCTCGGCATCGCCGGCTTCACGTACGGCGGCCTCCTCGGGGCGTTTGCGCTCGGGCTGGTCAGCCGCCGCGCGCGGCAGGCCGACGCCGTGGTGGCGTTCGTCGTCACGATCGCGGTCATGGTCTGGATCATCTTCGGCCTGCGCTTTGGCACCGAGGCGGGGGCCTGGGTCGTCGACTGGCAGCCGACCCCGGAGGCGATCGCAGCCGGCGGCCTGCGCACGGTGGCGTGGCCCCTGTACCCTCTGATCGGGACGATGATTACGCTGGTCGTTGGGGGGCTGTCGAGTCTCCGAAACGGCTCGGGAGCCCCGCCAGCCGCTCGCGCGTCCTAGTCGCATGCCTCTCCTCGACCGCCTCGGACTCGCGCCCAAGCCCGGCCGCTACTCGCGCCGGGCCGGGCTCGGCAGCGACGCCCGGACGGCGCAGAGCGTCAAGCGGTACATCTCGCGCCGAGGCCTGTGGGAACGGGTCGGGCTGCTGGCCTCGCTGGCTGTGATCGCGATGCTGGCCTTCCCGAATGTGTCGGTCTACGACGGGTCGGCGCGCGTCGGCGAGGTGTGGACGGCCGACGACATCGTCGCACCCTTCGATTTCGCGATCCGCCTGCCCGACGAGGTCGTCGAGGCGCGGCGCGACTCGGTGCGCCTCAGCGTGGCGCCGGTGTTCATCGAGCGTCCCGACGCGCTGGCGACCACGCTCGCCCGCATCGACTCGGTCGACGCCCGCCTCGACTCGGCGTTCGTCGCCTACGCCGACTGGCAGGAGGCGCGCTCCCGCCTCGGGCAGGCGCAGGCGGCCGCCCGCCTCGGCGGCGAGGTCCCCGAGGCGGATCTGCTGGCCCTCCGACGGTCGGTGTCGGACGACTCGTCGCGCTACGCGGCGCTGCGATCCGACCTCTCGTTTGGGCTCACGGCGCGGCAGTGGCAGATCCTCCTCGGATCCGCGTACGGGGTCGCCACGGGGCGCACGGCGGGGCCGCCCATCGACGACCTGCTGTTCGAGGAGGTGGAGCGCTTCTCGCGCCGGGTCGTCGCGCTCGACGTACCCATCGACTCGGTGTACACCGATGAGCTTCGCGTGCGCAACCCCGACCCCTCGGTCCGCACCGAGGCGATCTACAACCGGCGCGACGTGGTGGGAGAGGACCGGCTCGGCCGCGAGGCGCGCCGGGCGTTCCTGGCCGCCTTCCCGGGCCGCCCGGATACGGTGTCGCTGGGCGCGATCCTGTTCGACCGCACCCACGAGCCGGCCCTCCAGTACGACGCCGAGACGACGGCGCACGAGCGCGAGCAGGAGATGGCCTCGGTGCAGCGCTCGCGCGGGCGCGTGCAGCAGGGCCAGGTGGTGATCCGCGCCGGCGACCAGATCACCCAGGAGCGCTTCGACCAGCTTCAGTCGCTCGACCTGGCGCAGCGGGATCGGAGCGGCGACGCCTCGTGGCTCCGGACGATCGCGGGACGCCTGGTTCTGGTGCTGGCGGCGCTGCTGCTGTTCTTCCTCTACCTCTACCTCCTGAGGCCGGGCATCTTCTACGACACGCGGCGTCTGCTGCTGGTGTGCCTCCTCCTCGGGGCGGTTCTCCTCGGCTACCTGATCGCCGGCTCGTTCAGCAACGCGACGGCCTACTTCGTGCCGGTCGCCCTCGCCTCGATCCTGCTGACGATCGTCTTCGACAGCCGCGTCGGGAGCTTCGCCACGATGACGCTGGCGGCCCTCGGCGGGCTCCTCTTCGGCTACGACTTCCAGTTCGCCTTCGCCACGCTCACGGTGGGCGTGCTGGCGGTGTTCTCGGTGCGCGACGTCAAGAACCGGAGCCAGCTCGCCGCCTCGGCCGCACTCGTGGCCGTCGCCTACGTGTTGATCCTGAGTGGGTACGCGCTCCTGCGCGCTGACCCCATCACAGCGCGCTTCCTGACAGAGGTGATCGGTGTGACGGTGAATGCCAGCCTCATCCTGCTGGTCGCGCCGCTGCTCTGGGGCATCGAGCGGACGTTCGGCGTAACCACGGACATGACCCTTCTGGAGCTGTCGGACACCAACCGGACGCTCCTCAAGGAGCTGTCGCTGCGCGCGCCCGGGACGTTCAACCACTCGCTCCAGGTCGCCAACCTTGCCGAGGCGGCGGCCGACGCCATCGGCGCGAACGCGCTCCGCGCGCGTGTCGGCGCGCTCTACCACGACATCGGGAAGATGCTCAAGCCCGAGTACTTCATCGAGAACCAGCAGCCGGGCGAAAACCCGCACGAGAAGCTGAAGCCGTCGATGAGTGCCCTCGTGATCGCCGCGCACGTGAAGGAGGGCGTGCAGCTCGGCCGCGAGCAGGGCCTCCCCGAGGTGGTCGTCGACTTCATCGCGTCGCACCACGGCACCGGCCTGATCGAGTTCTTCTACCGCCGGGCGCAGGAGCTGGATGGGGAGGAGCACGTCGACGAGGCCGACTACCGCTACCCCGGGCCGCGCCCCCAGACGAACGAGCAGGCCATCGTCATGCTCGCCGACTCGGTGGAGGCGGCCAGCCGCAGCCTCGACAAGCCGACCCCGAGGCGGCTCCAGAGCCTCCTCGACGGCATCTTCGCCTCGCGCGTCGCCGACGGGCAGCTCGACGAGTCGGCGCTGACCTTCGCCGACCTCGCGCGCATCAAGGACACGTTCCACGGCCTGCTCTGCGGCATCTACCACTTCCGCGTCAAGTACCCCGACCAGGACGAGGGCCCCGAGGCGGGGGGCGACGGCGCGCCTCCGGCAACCAACGGTGCCCAGGACGGCGCCGTCGAGAGCGAGCGGCCGACCTCCGGGGAGCGGTCCACCCTCGGCTGACCGCCTCGGGGCTGTCAGAAGCGGTTTGGGTTTCGGTTTCGCCAGGCGAGAGCGAGCGAGATCCCGGTCGGGCCTGGAGCCCGAAGCAGTCGTAGCGTCAGCTAGCCCCGCCCGAATGGGGCGGGAGCGATCGAGGGCGACGCCGAACGGACGGGGTCGCAGCCGCTCGGAGCCCGGAAGCGTGAATCCGAACCGCTTCTCAGACGCCCAGCACGTCGCGCGCCCGTGCGAGCGACTCCGACGCCAGCAGGGGCGCCAGCTCGACGCCGGTCGCCTCGTAGCGCAGCAGGACCGGGCGAATCCGCCGGCGTGCCTGCGGGGTGTAGAGGACCAGGGCCGCTTGCTGCACC
>JBCCQJ010000171.1:0-9720 GCA_039024395.1 Bacteroidota bacterium
CCCCCCAGTCCCCCCATTCCCCCCAGTCCCCCCATTCCCCCCATTCCCCGCAATTTCCGGGAGCCCTGCACGGGCCGCCTCGTTGGCGTCTCCCATTTCCCCCGTGCTCGTGGACCGCGCCTCCGCCACGTCCGTCGTCGCCCTGCTGGTCGCCACCTTCGCCGTGCTGACCGCGCTGTTCGCCGTCTTCGCGCCCCAGACGCAGACGCCCGACGCCCGCACGGCCCAGACCCGCGCGGATCTCCGCGCCTCGGAGGGCGAGTTGCTCGAGCACATGGCCCTCTTCCAGCGCTACGCCGAGAAGACCGACCTCGCCGCCGAGGCCGGCAACTGGAACCTGGCCGCCTTCTACGCCGACAAGATCCGCGACAACGCCGTCCTCGTGGTCGACGGCGGGTACGTGCTCGGCGGGGTCGACATCAGCGAGATCGCGTCCACGATGGCGCTCGACCGCGCCGAGGCGCTCGTCGCCGCCACCGAGGCGGCCGACCCGAGCGTCTACGAGGCCGCCTACGCGCAGATGATCGACGGCTGCAACAACTGCCACGCCCGCTCGGGCTACGGCGCCATCGTGATCGTCGAGCCCGACGCGGCGCGGTACCCGTCGCAGCGCTTCGCGCCGCTGTCAGGGCGGTAGGCTGTCGGCTGTCGGCTGTCGGCTGTCGGCTGTCGGCTGTCGGCTGTCGGAAGGTGCCCCCGCCTCGGGGGCAGTGCAAGGCTGAACGGTGGGTGTTTGTCCGACCCGATCCCGCCTCGGGGCCGCACCACCGAGGCGGAGACTTTAGGTGGCATCTCGCCGAAAGCCCATAGCCGGTAGCCGAGAGCCCTACTCCGGCATCGTCCCCTCGCGGATCTCGGCCACGAGCCCGTCGAGCCCGTAGACGGCGTCGAGCGCCTCGACCACGAGGCGGGTGTCGACCATCACGTTGCGGCCGCGCTCGGGGGCGTAGATGTAGTCGCGGACCAGCCCCTCGATGGTGCGGTCGAAGTTGAGGCCCACCAGCTCGCCGTCGCGGTTGACCGTCGGCGAGCCCGAGTTGCCGCCGATGGTGTCGGAGGTCGACGTGAAGTTGACCGGCGTCGACAGGTCGAGGTCGCCCTGGGCGTCGAGCCAGCGCTGCGGCAGGTCCCACTCGCATGGGTCGCTCGCGCCCGACGCGCAGAAGCTGTGGTGGCGGTCGAAGAGCCCGAAGAGCGTCGTCATGGGAGGCGCCAGGGTACCGTTGTACGGGTAGCCGCGCACGACGCCGTCGGTGAAGCGAAGCGAGAACGTGGCATCCGGCGGGACGGCGTTGCCGAAGGCGGCGTAGCGCGCCTGGCCGAGCTGGCGGGCGAGGTCGCGCTCCTGCGCCGCCAGCCCCGAGGCGGCCGACTGGAACGCCTGGATCTGCGGCAGCAGCCCGCGCACGAGCGCCACCGCCGGGTCGGCGTCGGCCTCGGCCGGGTCGGCGTCGGGCCGGGCCGCGATGGACGTAGCGAGGAGGCGGTCGGCCACGGCGGCCGAGGGCCCGTCGATCGCCTCGGGGAGGGCCTCGCCCTGGTCGCGGTAGTAGGCACGGAGGGCATCGACCTCGGCGGCGAGGTAGGCCCGCTCGAGCACCTCGGGGCGCTCAGGCACGGAGGCGAGCGCCTCGGCGTCGCCCGTCGCCAGCGCGCGGGCGCGCAGCATCAGCGCCGAGCCGTAGTTGCGGTTGAAGAGGGTCGGGAAGGCGCGGTAGGCCGCCGCGAGGGCGCTCTTCTGGTTCTGGACCTCCGCCTGCCGGTCGATGAGCGCCGCCGCCTTGGGGCTGGCGGCGCGGAAGTCGCGCTCGGCCGCCGCGCGGCGGGCCAGGATGTAGTCGTCGCGGAGGCCGCGGAGCCGGCCGCCGTACGCCTTGCGCGCGTTGCTGAGGCCGAAGATCTGGCTCCGCACCTGGTCCGGGTTCGGGTCCTGGCCCGTCGCGAGGTACGCCCGGAGCGCCTGCTCGCGGGTCTCGATGAAGCGGGCCGTGCCCGGAAGCCCGGCGTCGCGCAGGAACTCCAGCTCGGCCACCGTCAGCCCGCGCGAGGTCCGCCCCGGGTTGCCGATCACGAACACGAGTGATCCTTCGCGGACGCCCTCGGCCGAGAGCGGGAAGTAGTGCTCGGTGGCAAGCGGCTGGCCGTCGTCGCCGTAGACGCGGAGGAAGGCGAAGTCGGCGGCGTAGCGCGGGTAGGTGAAGTTGTCGGGGTCGCCGCCGAAGAAGCCGAGCGCCTTCTCAGGCGCCATCACCATGCGCACGTCGCGGTAGCGCCGGAAGGTGTACGCCGAGTACCGGCCGCCGTTGTAGAGCCCGACGACCTGCACCACGAAGTCGTCCGCCTCGGGGTCGGGCACAGCGATGCCGCGCGCCCCGAGGAGGCGGACCGTCACGGCGGCCTCGGCGGTCTGGAGCGCCGCCTCGCGCTCGGCGTCGGTCTCGGCGCCCTCGACGGCCGCCGCCATCTCACCTGTCACGTCGTCGATGGCGACGAGTTGGTCGATGTAGAGGCCTGGCACCACGCGCTCCTCGTCGAGGGTGGTCGCAATGAATCCGCTGTCGAGGAGTCCCTCGCCGCCGCGGTCGATGGCGACGATGTTGCGCTGCACGCAATGGTGGTTGGTGAGGACGAGCCCGTTGGGCGACACGAACGACGCCGAGCAGCCGGGCAGCCGGAGCGAGGCGAGCCGCGCGCGCTCGAACCACGCCGCGTCGGGCTCGAAGCCGTAGGTGTCGGCGAGGTACTCGGTGGGCGGGTCCTCGAAGAGCCACATCTTGCCGTTGTCGAGCCGCTGGGCGCGGACCGTGTCGGCGTCGAAGACGGCCGGCTGTGCGGCGGCGGGGAGGGCAAAGGCGACCCCGAGGAGGGCGAGAAGCAGTCGGCGCATGAAGGGCGAACAGGATGAGTGCGAGGAAAGTAGCACGTCCGTCCCCCGCCTCTTCGTGTGTCCGCCCCCTCCCCCGTCGTCCCTGGCCTCTGGCGCATCGAGCTGGGCGTCGCGAACGCCTATCTGCTGGAATCGGCCGACGGCCCCATCCTGATCGACACCGGCACCCCGGGCTCCGAGGCGGCGATCCTCCGTGCCCTCGCCGCGCGCCGCCACGCCCCCGAGGCGGTCCGCCACATCGTTGTCACGCACCACCATCCGGACCACGCCGGCGCCCTCGCCGCCCTCCTCGACGCAACGGGCGCCGAAGCGTACATGCACCCCCTGGACGCCGCTGAGGTGCGCGTCGGGAGCGGGTTCCGGCCGTACCGCCCCGCCTCGGGGATCCTGAACTGGGCGCTGGAGCGGGTCTTCATCCGCCCCACCCCGAGGCGGTACACGCCGGCCGAGGTCGCCCGCGAGGTGGCCGACGGCGATGTGCTGCCCGGTGGCCTCACGGCCGTCCACGCGCCCGGACACAGCGCCGGCCAGATCGCGCTCCTCTGGCCCGAGCAGGGCGGCGTGCTGATCGCGGCCGACGCCTGCTCGAACCTGCCCGTGCTCACGCTCTCGATCATCTACGAAGACCTCGACGTGGGCCGCGAGACGCTCCGCCGCCTCGGGGGCCTCGACTTCGACGCGGCGGTGTTCGGCCACGGGAAGCCTATGGTGGGCCGGGCGGACGAGCGGTTCCGGAAGGCGTTCGGGGCCTAGAGCGCCCTTCGGGGCTCTCGGAGGAATGGAGGGCCGACCGCCTCGGGGCGGGACCGCGGACAGAGCCCGCCCCCGCGAAGGCGGGAGACCACCGCCTGAGCGCTCGGTTCAGACGGCACCGCCTCGAGGCCGACCGCCTCGGTGTCCGAGAGTCTCCTCCCCCCAGCGGGGGGAGGTTGGGAGGGGGGCGACACATCGACCGCCTCGGCGACGGATCGGCGACAGACCCCGAGGCCGTGTGCTCGGCTCGGTCCACCACCCCTATCCCCTCCTGTCCAGGCCTGTCCTGAGCGGAGCCGAAGGGAGGGAAACTTGTCGGACAGGCACAACCGTCCCCGAGGCGGCACGGTGTGTGCTCTGTAACCCCGAGGCCGGCCCGCGCGTCGTCCTCCAGATCCACCACACACGTCCCCATGCGCACCCTCCCCGCCCTCGCCCTCGCCGCCCTGCTCGTCGGGTGCGACATGGCCCAGCCCTCCACCGACGTCAACCAGGACCGCATCTTCACCGAATACGAGCTGGCCTACCTCGGCGAGGAGGGCGTCACGCGGGCCCGGACCCAGTTCAACTTCGGCGGCCCGAACGGCACGCAGCTCCGCCTCGACGGCGGCGCCGAGGTGACCTTCGACGGCGACCGCCTCGGGGTCGTCGAGTCGATTGTGAACCTGCTCTTCTACGAGACCGAGAGCGCAGGCGAGAATCTGGGCGGCACGTTCCGCTACACCGACGCCGACGGAAACACGTTCGTCAACGAGGCGGCCCTGCGCCCGATCGGCTTTCCTGCGACCCTCGACCCGCTCGACAACGACGACCCGTACGAGCTGACGTGGACCGGCCCGGCCGTGGGCGAGGACGAGCAGGTGGGCGTGACGCTGTTCCGGATCGGGACGGAGACCGAGCTGGCCGTCTTCGCGCAGCGCACCGAGGGGGCCACGTCCATCATCCTGACGCGGACGCAGCTCCAGAACGTGCAGCCGGGCGAGGTGACGCTGGTGCTCACGCGCGAGCGGACCCGCGACGCCGACGAGGCGCCGAGCGTGGGCGGGTCGGTCAAGGAGACCTACCAGGCACCGCACCAGACGGTCACGGTTACGGACTAGTCCCTGCCGCCGATACCCTGGTTCGCCTCGGGGCCTCCGAGGCGGCGTCCTCCACGTCTCCGATCCATGCGTTTTCTCTTTCTCGCAGCGGCGTTCGCCCTCATCGCCGCGCCCGCCTCGGCGCAGCGCGCGACCACGGACGGCCTGTTCCTCCAGGTCTCGGCCGACGCCCAGTCGCTGTTCTTCAACGAGGACGACTTCGACCAGCGCGACGACGGCACCGGCCTGTCGCTCCGCGCCGGCTACGGCGTCTCGCGCGTCGTGACGCTCTACCTCGGCCTCGCCGGGTCGCGCGTCGAGGGTGCCACGAACGGCGTGATCGACCAGCCCTACGACTGGGGCGGCGGCGAGATCGGTGCGCGCGTCAACCTGCTCCCGAGCCGACGCCTTCAGCCCTACCTCGACGTGGCGCTGCGGGGGGTCGAGGCCCGGAACGACGACTTCAACCTCGAATTCCGAGGCGGCGGCGTCACCGTCGGCGGCGGGGTCGCCTACTTCGTGAGCCCGGCGGTGGCCCTCGACGCCGGGCTCCGCTTCGGCGGCGGCGGCTTCAATGAGGTCCAGCTCGGGCGGTTCTCGGTCGACACCGACCCCGACGACCTGGGCTACGGCGAGGGCCGGCTCTCGCTCGGCGCGACGTTCTACCCGCTCCGGTAGCCGGCCGGAAACGACGGCGCCCCACCGAGGCGGACTCGGCGGGGCGCGGCGGAGAGGGAGGGATTCGAACCCTCGGTAGACTTGCGCCTACAACGGTTTTCGAGACCGCCCCGTTCGACCACTCCGGCACCTCTCCACGGGGGCGGCCAAACTACACCGCCTCGGGGACGGGCTTCGGAGGTGCCCGATGAAAACTCCCGGAACGCTCGGACCCGAGCAGAGGGTCGACCTCTACACCGGCCGGCCGTCGACGACGAGGTAGGACGCCGCGAGGCCACCGAGGTAGATCAGCGCCACCGCCGAGCCCGCCAGCATCCGCAGGATCAGCGGCCGCTCGCGCGTGAGCACGTAGGCGAGGTAGGCCGTTGCTCCGAGCACCACCTCGGGGACGATCACGTAGAGCGCCACCGGCCCGAGCGACCTCACGCCGACGGCCTCCCAGATGGGGAGCGCCCACAGCGTCGCCTCGGAGCTGACGAGAATCACACCCGCGAAGGCCGCGGCCAGGAGGGCGCCCCGCAGCACGTCGGCGCCGGCGACCTGACGGCTGGCGAAGACGGCGATCCAGAGCGGAATCGTCCACATGCCGGCCATCGCCAGTGGCACGCCCCCGAGGCGGGGGCCGCCGGTGTCGGGGAAGCGGAGGGTGCCGAGGACCTCGACGAGGAAAGCGTCGGGGACGACCTGCCAGACGCTGATGAGCGCCATTGCCAGCCACAGCGACGCCCACTCGGCGTGGCCGCGCGCCCGGCCGACGAGCGGCAGCGCCACGTTGTAGAGAACCACCAGCGCCAGCAGGCGCCACCCCAGCGGCACGCCCCCCGAGGCGGCCACCGCCTCGGGGCCGGCGCCCGGCGGGACGAACAGCACCGCGACCGCCACGACCGCGAACGCGACGTGGAAGGCGACGGCGTCGCGGGCCGACCGGCTCACCCGAGGAGCCCCTGCACCGCCTCGGGGGCCGCCGCGAGGGCATCCTCGAGGCCGTCCGGGTTCTTGCCGCCGGCCGTGGCGAGCGTGGGCCGCCCGCCGCCGCCGCCGCCGACGTGCTTCGCGAGGGCGCCGACCAGTTTCCCAGCCTGCACGCCCCGCTCGACGAGGTCGTCGGTCACCGAGGCGGCGAGGTAAGCCTTGCCCGCCTCGGGGTCGGCCGCGCCGAAGACGGCGACGCCGGCGCCTCCGCCGGCCGTCATCCGGCCGCGCGCGGTCTCGGCGAGGTCGCGCAGCACGTCCATGTCGGCGCCCGGGATGGCGCCCGTCGCCACGCGCACGCCGTCGACCTCGGCGGCGTCGATCAGCATCTGGTCGAGCCCGGCAGCGGCCTGCTGGGCGCGGAGGCCGTCCAGCTCCTTCGACAGCGCCTTCTGCTCGTCCTGGAGCGCCTCGATGGCGGACCCGAGGCCGTCCGGGATCTGCTTGAAGCGACCGCGGGCCGCCTCCAGCTCGTCCAGCTCGGCGCGCAGCCAGTCGAGGGCCGCCTCGCCGGCGACCGCCTCGATGCGGCGGATGCCGGAGGCGACCGACCCCTCGGAGACGATCCGGAACAGCCCGACGGCGCCGGTCGCCTCGACGTGCGTGCCGCCGCACAGCTCCACCGAGGCGGGCAGGTCGCCGTCGGCGGCCGTGAACTCGATCACGCGGACGCGCTCGCCGTACGTCTCGCCGAAGAGCGCCATCGCGCCGCGCTCCTTGGCCTCGGCGAGCGGCACGTCGCGGTCCTCCTGCTTCGCGACGTTGCGGAGCACGAACGCGTTGACGCGCGCCTCGATGGCCCGCTGCTCCTCGGGCGTGACGCGCTCGAAGTGCGAGACATCGAACCGGAGGCGGTCGGGCGCGACGAGCGAGCCCTTCTGCTGGACGTGGTCGCCGAGCGTCTCGCGGAGGGCGGCGTGGAGCAGGTGCGTCGCCGTGTGGTGGCGCATGATCCGCTCGCGGCGCTCGGTGTCCACCGAGGCGGCCACGCTCGCGTCGCGGTCCGCGGGGAGGCGGTCGACGACGTGGATGATCGTGCCCTCGGCGTCCTTGACGGTGTCTAGCACCGCGATCTCCTGGTCGCCGGCCGTGAGCGTGCCCGTGTCGCCGACCTGCCCGCCGGACTCGGCGTAGAACGGAGTCCGGTCGAGGACCAGCTCGTGCCGCGCCTCGTCGCCCTCGCCGACCGTCCGCGTCTTGACGATGCGGGCGCCCTCGACCTCGAGGCGGTCGTACCCGACGAACTCCACCGCCTCGGGGGTGTCGGCGGTGGCGTCCCAGAGGTCCACCTCGGAGTGGTCGACGGCGAACCCCGAGGTGGCGCGGGCGCGCTCGCGCTGCTCGGCCATCAGCTCGTCGAAACGGGCCTCGTCGACCGTCAGCCCGCGTTCGCGCGCCATGACGGCGGTGAGGTCCGAGGGGAAGCCGTACGTGTCGTGGAGGAGGAACGTGATTTCGCCAGGGAAGGACTTCGATTGCCCGTGCTCTCTCAGATCTGACCAGAGAGAGTTCATGTTGACCGGCCCTTTCAAGTCGAACGCATTCCTGAAGATGTCTAGAGACTTCGAGTCGGAACTCAGAGCCAGACTGCTTGAATCAGGCAGAGCTGCCTTGTCCAGCGTCTCCACAACACGGTCAAAAGAGTCAATACCGCTCTCCAACGTCCGCAGGAACGCCTCCTCTTCGCCCGTGATGATGCGCTGGATCGTCTCCTGCTGCTCGGCCACCTCGGGGAAGGCTTCGCCCATCTCGTCGACGAGCGCCGGGATCAGGTCGGCCAGGAACGGCTCACGGAGGCCGAGCCCCTGGTAGCCGTAGCGGACGGCCCGCCGCAGGATCCGCCGGATCACGTACCCGCGTCCCGTGTTGCCCGGCTGCGCCCCGTCCGCAATCGCGAAGGCCAGCGTGCGCACGTGGTCCACGATCACGCGCATCGCGATCCGGACCGCCCGGTCGTCGGCGTCCGCCTCGGTGTAGTCGTCGTAGCCCTTCAGCCCGGCCCGCTCGCCGAGCGCCCCGAGGAGGCCGGCGAACAGGTCGGTGTCGTAGGTGGACGCCTTCCCCTGGAGCACGGCCGCGATCCGCTCGAACCCCATCCCCGTGTCGATGTGCTTCGCCGCCAGCGGCTTCAGTCGAATGGGGGTTGGGTTTTGGGGGTTGGGGGTTGGCTCCACGTCCGATGCGTCGTCCCCAATCCCCAATCCCTCATCCCCAACCCCTCCCCTCTCCGCGTTGTACTGGATGAAGACCAGGTTCCAGATCTCCATCACGCGCGGGTCGTCCTTGTTGACCAGCTCCTGGCCCGGCACGGTGGCCCGCTCGTGGTCATCGCGGAGGTCGACGTGGATCTCGGAGCACGGGCCGCAGGGGCCGGTGTCGCCCATCATCCAGAAGTTGTCCGCCGACGACTGGTAGAGGATGTGGGCCGGCGGGACGGACGTCTCGGAGGTCCAGAGGTCGGCCGCCTCGGTGTCAGCGTCGAGCCCGAGCGCCTCGTCGCCCTCGTGGACGGTCACGTAGAGGCGGTCCGGGTCGAGCCCCCAGCGGTCGACGAGCAGCTCCCACGCCCAAGAGATCGCCTCCTTCTTGAAGTAGTCCCCGAAGCTCCAGTTGCCGAGCATCTCGAAGAACGTGTGGTGATACGTATCGAGGCCCACCTCGTCGAGGTCGTTGTGCTTGCCGCTCACGCGGAGGCACTTCTGGGTGTCGACGGCGCGGACGTACGGGCGGCTGCCGGTGCCCAGGAAGACGTCCTTGAACGGGTTCATGCCCGCGTTGATGAACAGGAGCGTGGGGTCGTCCTGGGGCACGAGCGGCGCGCTCGGCACGACCTCGTGCTCCTTCTCGCGGAAGAAGTCGAGGAACGACTGGCGGATCTCGTTGGCGGTCTGCGGGCGGGTCATGCGATCGGCATTCGGAGAGGATCGGAAGCTACCCCGGCCCCGAGGCGGCGGTCCGGCGCGGCGGTGCGGATTCGGGGGAGGACGCGGGGACGACGGCGGACGGCAGACCGCCGACGGCGGACCGCGGCCTGAGTCTCCCGCCTCGGGGTCTGCGCGGCGTCAGACCATGAGTTTCCCTCGCGGTCAGGCGGGGCACCGGGGCGCGCAGGAGCCGTCCGGACGCACCGCCTCCGGGCTTGTCGCCTCGATGATTTGTGGTCTCCTCCCCCCAGCGGGGGCAGGGCCGTTAAGTGCTGCCGCCAATCCCCAAAATTCAGTCATTCCCGCGCAGGCGGGAATCCATACGGCGCCAATTCTGGCCACCGTTGCATGGATCCCCGCGTTCGCGGGGATGACTCTGTAGGTGGAGCAGAGCCGCAGAATGAGAACGTAACGGCCCTGCCCAGCG
>JBCCQJ010000172.1:0-9710 GCA_039024395.1 Bacteroidota bacterium
GCGAGGCGGGCGTGCTCGTCGTCAACCTCGTCTCGAGCCCCGGCTCGGGGAAGACGTCGCTCCTCGAGCGCACGCTGGCCGACCTCGACCTGAAGGCGGCCGTCATCGTGGGCGACCTCGCGACGGAGAACGACGCGACGCGCCTCGCCCGCACCGGCGCGCCGGTCCGCCAGATCGCCACCGGCACGACGTGCCACCTCGAGGCGGACATGGTCGAGGGCGCGCTTGAGGGGTGGGACCTCGAAGCGCTCGACGTCCTCATCATCGAGAACGTCGGCAACCTCGTGTGCCCGGCGTCGTGGGACCTCGGCGAGGACGTCCGGGTGGTGCTCCTCTCGACGACCGAGGGCGAGGACAAGCCGATCAAGTACCCGACGATCTTCAACACGGCCGACCTGGCGGTGCTGACCAAGATGGACCTCGCGGACGTGCTCGGCTTCGACCGCGAGGCGGCCGTCGCGAGCGTCCACGACGTGCGGCCCGGCCTCCCGATCCTCGACACGTCGGCGCGCGGCGAGCCCGGCCCGGGCGCTTGGCTCGACTGGCTCCGCGCGCGCCACGCCGAGGTGCCCCCCACCGCCTCGGTGGCCTGAGTCCTCTTCGGGAGGTACTCGGTACGAGGTACCTGGTACGCTCCTTTTTCGGCGCGTAGGCTTCTCGTACCCAGTCCCCCCTTCCGTCCCAACGAATGCCCGTCGTCAACCTCACCAAGCGGACGCTCACGCTCGTCGCCCCGAGCGGCGAGGCGGTTGAGGTCGCGCCCGACGCGCGGCACGTGGGGCTGGTGTCGGTGGGCGACGCCGAGCACGTCGAGCACGACGGCCACCGGCTGGCGCTCTCGGTCCGCCGCGTGACCGGCCTCAAGGGGATGCCCGACCCCGAGGCGGACGTGCTCTACGTGGTCGAGACCGAGGTGGCGATGGCGCTCGCCGGGTCGCGCGACGACGTCGCGTTCGTGGCCGAGACCCTCCCCCACCCCCTCCCGTCGGGCGGCACCGTCCGCGTGTCCGTCCTGCGCCGGATCGTCCCGGCCCTCCCCGTATCGGCATGATCGACCCCGACCTCCCGCTCGCGCTCGCGCTGGCGCTGGGCCTCGTGAGCGGCTTCCGCCACGCCTTCGAGCCCGACCACCTCGTGGCCGTCTCGACGCTCGTCGACGGCGACCGGCAGTGGGGCCGCTCGGTCCGCCTCGGGCTGTCGTGGGGCGCCGGCCACACGACGACGCTCGTCCTGGGCGTACTCGTGATCGGGCTCCTGAAGCTGCCCGTCACCGAGGCGGCGCTCGGGTGGTTCGAGCTGCCGGTGGGCCTGATGCTGGTCGGGCTGGGCGTGTGGACCCTCCGCGACGCCGTCTGGCCGCGCGAGCACGCGCCCGCCCGCACCGTCGAGCGCGAGGGGTGGGCGGGGTACATCGTCGGGCTCGTCCACGGGATGGCGGGGAGCGGGGCGCTGCTGCTGCTGGTCGCCGCGGCCCTCCCGACGCTCGCGGCCGGGATCGGGTATGCGCTGCTCTACGGGCTCGGGTCGATCCTCGGCATGGGCGCCGTCACGCTCGCGCTGTCGCTGCCGCTCCGCGCGGCCCGGTCGCAGCCGGTCCTCTTTCGGCTTCTGATCGGCGTGGCCGGCGCCCTCAGCGTGGCGCTCGGCGGCGTCCTCCTGTCGGAGATGCTGTGATGCTGGAGCTGTTCGGCACCCCAGGCTGCCCGTACACGGCCGACCTCCGCGACGACCTCGCGTGGGACGGGCGGCCGTTCACCGAGCACGACGTCGAGGCCGACCCCGAGGCGCTCGCGCGGATGCTCGCGCTGACGGACGGCCAGCGGACGGTCCCGGTGCTCGTCGAGGACGGCGAGGTGGTGCAGATCGGGTTCCAGGGGCGCGGGTGCGCGGTGTGACGACGGCCGCGCGGCTGACCGTCCGGGGCCGCGTGCAGGGCGTCGGGTTCCGGCCGCACGCGGCGCGGCTGGCGGCCGCCCTCGGCCTCACAGGGTGGGTGCAGAACGGGCCGGACGGCGTCGAGGTGCACGTCGAGGGGCCGGCCGCCTCGGTGGACGCGTTCGCGCGCCGCCTCGGGGCCGAGGCGCCCTTGGCCGCTGTCGTCACCGAGGCGGTGCGGCACGACGCCGAGGCGGAGGGACTGGAGGCGTTCGAGATCCGCGAGAGCACCGGGCGGGCCGCCGCGACGGTCGCCATCGCGCCCGACCTGGCGACGTGCGACGCCTGCCTCGCCGAGCTGCGCGACCCCGCCTCGCGACACCACGGCTACCCGTTCCTCAACTGCACGCAGTGCGGCCCGCGGTACTCGGTCGTGACGGCCCTCCCCTACGACCGGCCGAACACGACGCTCGCGCCGTGGCCGATGTGCGCCGCCTGCGCGGCCGAGTACGCCGACCCGCTCGACCGCCGCTACCACGCCCAGCCGACGGCCTGCCCGCGCTGCGGCCCGGGCCTCGCGCTCGTAGTCAACGGCACTGAGACCGCCCGCGACGCCGAGGCGGTCCGCCTCGGTGCCGCCCGCCTCGGGGACGGCGAGATCGTGGCCATCAAGGGCGTCGGCGGGTACCTGCTGGCGTGCGACGCCCGGAACGAGGAGGCCCTGGATGCGCTGCGCACGCGGAAGGGCCGCCGCGACAAGCCGTTCGCCCTCATGGCCCGCGACCTCGACGAAGCCCGCGAGGTCGCCCATGTCAACCCCGAGGCGGAGTCGCTCCTGACGTCGCCCGCGGCGCCTGTCGTCCTGATGCCGGCCGTCGCCGGCGCTCTCCCCGAGGCGGTGGCGCCGAACCTCGACGAAGTCGGCGTGATCCTTCCCTATGCCCCGGTCCACCACCTGCTGTTCGACGCCGGCGCGCCGCGGCTGGTCGTGATGACGAGCGGCAACCGGTCGTCGGAGCCCATCGCGTTCCGCGACGCCGACGCACTCGACCGCCTCGGGGGGCTGGCCGATGCGTTCCTGGTCGGCGAACGCCCGATTGCCCGCCGGGTCGACGACTCGGTGGTCCGGCCGACCGCCCGCGGCCCGCTCATCGTCCGCCGTGCGCGGGGTTACGCGCCGTCGTCGGTCGCCCGCATCGAGGCGGAGCGCCCAATCCTGGCGCTCGGAGGCGACCTCAAGTGCGCGCCCTGCCTCGTCGTCGGCGGCGAGGCCTACCTGGCGCCCTACGTCGGCGACCTCGCGCACTACGAGGTCGAGGCGGCGCTCCGCGAGGCGGTCGACGGCCTCCTCGGGGCGTATGGGCTCTCGCTGTCGGACGTGCTCGTCGTCCACGACGCGCACCCGGGCTACCGCTCGACGCAGATCGCGCGCGACCTCGCCGAGGCGGGCGGCACCGAGGCGGTCGCGGTCCAGCACCACCGGGCGCACGTCGCCTCGGTGCTGGCCGAGCGGGGCGCGTGGGACACGCGGGTGGTCGGGCTCGCGCTCGACGGGACCGGCTGGGGCGACGACGGGACGGTCTGGGGCGGCGAGGTGTTTGTCGGGTCGCTGCGCGAGGGGTTCGAGCGGGTGGCGCACCTGCGCCCGGCGTGGCTTCCCGGCGGGGATGCGGCGGCGCGGTGGCCTGTCCAGGCCGCGGCCGGCTTCCTCGCCGACGTGCCCGACCTCCCCGACCTGAGCGCAACGCCGTTTTCGTTTCCCGACCGCTACCGGAAGGCCCTCCGCCTCGTCGAGACCGGCGTTCGCAGCGTGCGCACGACGTCGGCCGGACGCCTCTTCGACGCCGCCGCCGCGCTGTGCGGGTTCACGGGCGAGCAGACCTACGAGGGCCAGGCGGCGATGGGGCTGGAGGCGGAGGCTCGGTGGGGGACGGCCGTCGATCCCTACCCGATGCCCAGCCTCGACTGGCGGCCGACGCTCTCGGCCCTCGCGCACGACCTCGCGGGCGGGCGGCCCGTCCCCGAGGCGGCGCGGGCGTTCCACGACGGGCTGGCGGCGGCGCTGGCCGAGACCGCGCTCCGCCTGGGGGACGGCACCGAGGCGGTGGTGGCGTCGGGGGGCGTGTTCCTGAACGACCGCATCGGGGTAGCGCTGCGGGAGCGGTTGGGCGCGGTACCGCTATGGTTGCCGCGACGCGTGCCGGTCGGGGACGGAGGGCTGGCCGTCGGTCAGGCGGCGCTCGTCGCGGCGGAGCGCAGGTAGAAGCGTGCCCCTCCCCTACGCGTCGGTCGGCTCGCCCAGCGCGTCGGCGATGGCCTCGAACTGCTCCAGGGCGCCGCGCAGGCTCTCGACGATGTCGGCGGCCAGGACGTCCGGCTCGGGGAGGTCGGCCGCGTCGTCGAGGCTCTCGTCGCGGAGCCAGAACAGGTCGAGCGAGAGCTTGTCGCGCGCCGCGATCTCGTCGTACGTGAACCGGCGGAACCGCTCGGACTCCTCCCGACCGCCTCGGTCGTCGGGGCGGTACGCCTCGACGAACGGGTCGAGGTCGGCGGCGCGGAGCGGGTTCGTCTTGAGCGTGAAGTGCTGGTTGGTGCGGAGGTCGTAGACCCAGAGGTCCGTCGTCCAGGGCGCCTCCCGAGGCGGGCGGCGGTCGAAAAAGAGGACGTTGGCCTTGACGCCCTGCGCGTAGAAGATGCCCGTCGGGAGGCGGAGCAACGTGTGGACGTCGTACTCCTGGAGCAGCCGCTCGCGGACGCGCTCGCCGGCCCCGCCCTCGAAGAGCACATTGTCCGGCACGACGACCGCCGCGCGGCCGCCGTCGGGCTTGAGGATCGAGGCGATGTGCTGGAGGAAGTTGAGCTGCTTGTTGCTCGTCGTCGCGCGGAAGTCGTCGCGCTCGTAGCTGAGCGTCTGCCGCTGCGCCGTGCCGTCCTCGCCGATCACGGTCACGCTCGACTTCTTGCCGAACGGCGGGTTCGAGAGGACCACGTCGAAGTACGTGCCCGGGTGCTCCATCAGCCCGTCGGCGACGGTGACGGGGCTGGCGAAGCCCGCCTCGGTGTGGCGGCCGGTGACGCCGTGGAGGAACAGGTTCATGGCGCACAGCCGCGCCGTGTTGTCAACGATCTCCCAGCCGTGGAAGGTGTCCTGCGCGAGGGCGTCCTGCTCATCCCGGTCGAGGACACCGCGCTTCATGGCGTCGTGGGCGGCCAGGAAGAAGCCGCCGGTGCCGACGGCCGGGTCGCAGACGGCCTCGCCGACGCGCGGCTGGACGCACGCGACGATGGCCTCGATGAGCGGGCGCGGCGTGAAGTACTGGCCGGCCCCGCTCTTGGTGTCGGCGGCGTTCTTCTCGAGGAGCCCCTCGTAGATCTCGCCCTTGACGTCCATCCCGAGCCCCTGCCACACCTCCTGGTCGATCAGGCCCACGAGGCGGCGGAGCTTGGCGGGGTCCTGGATCTTGTTCTGCGCCTTGCGGAAGATGACCCCAAGGAGGCCCGCCTCGGTGCCGAGGCGGAGGAGCGTGCGGCGGTACTGGTCTTCGAGCGCCTCGCCCTCCAGGTCGACGAGGTCGGCCCAGCGGACGCCCTCGGGGATGGCGGGGCCGCGACGGCCGCTGGCGGCGCGCTCATCGGCCATCTTGAGGAAGAGCAGGTAGGTGAGCTGCTCGACGTAGTCGCCGTAGGAGACGCCGTCGTCGCGGAGGACGTGGCAGTAGTTCCAGAGGCGCTGGACGATCGTGGGGGCAGTACTCATGGTGCCGGAGAAACGGGCTCGCGGGTGACCTCGGGGCCGTTGACGTACTCGAGAAGTTGACGGCGGAGGTCTCTCATCACAGGCTTTGAGATCGGACGCGGCGCCTTGACGCCGAGCCCTGAGAGCGCGCAATGCCCCTGGGCTCCAGGTGGGGGCTCGACGCCGGACTTCACGGTTCCATCGTCATCGAAGAATTTGTCCCACGGGTCTCCGACCACGTCGAGACGCGCCTCTTCGTCAAGGTCCGTCCGGATGTCACGCAGCTTCCCGACGTTCATGGTGATCGCAATGCGGGGCTTCGGGTTGTCCGACATCGCGACGGCCTCCTCGGGCGTCGTCTCGGAACGTTCCCACAACGAGAGCCACTGTTCTGGCGACGTCTTTTCCAGTTCCGTCAAGCTGAACGAGGCGGCTCCGATGGTTTGCCCGTCATCTCCTGTATCGGCCTCGAACGCCAACCGCACGACGGCCGCGTCGTTTGGTAAAGCGGTACCCTTCGGGCGGGGTCGGGGTGACAACGGGGCCGAGGGTCTTATTCCGATGGCTTGGAGAACCCCCGCAACCTGTCGACGACCTCTGTCGGCAGCGTGTCATCGGCACCGAGGTCCTCGACTGAAAGAACGGCGGCGATCCCGCTCATCCCTTTGTCCCGATAGAACACGTCCCAGGTACCCTCGGGCGAGAACTCGAATTCAAGATACTCGTCGTCGGTGTTCCAGGACAGCGAGATACCGCCGTCAGCCGCAACGCCAGCGGTGGGTTTCTGGATCGGTACACCGACAATAGTGCGAGCCGATTCCCACACACGCCTCGCCGTCTCGCGCGCGGCGGACGGCCAGCTTGCCGCATCGGCCATTCGTTCGACACGCTCGAAGAAGGGCGTCAGCGGATTGGTGGCGGGGGGCGCGAGGAGCGGCGAGATCCGGCGAGCGTACTCCGTCCAGAAGAGCGAGTGCTGCTGATTGGTTGCCACGGTACCGAGCACGACGGCCGTCCGAATGGCGAGCGCCTCGTCGTCGGCGAGCGTCCACGTCTCCATGTGGTCAGGGGACTGACGGATGACGGACATGAAAGCGACGACCCGAGGGCGCGATGCGTCGTAGGGGCCGACGGTCAACTCCATCAGCCAGTGCCCCGCCTTCACCGAGAGCGGCCGCTTCGCCTCCCCAATCATCTGGTTCGCCGCGTCACCACGGGCCGTCGACAGGAGGTCGGGGCTGCGCACGGGCTGGTGCGCTTCTATGCGAGGCCGGCCAAGAACCTCGGGGTGAGCCGTGGGGGGAACGGGTGGGATGGCTGCGGGCATCACTCGTAGGGGGCGCGAGCGGTGTCGGTCAGGGCTTCTCGGAACAGGCGGTTCTTGATCGGTCGGATCTGGTCGAAGGTGGCCCAGACGTCGTTGACGCCACCGTCGTAGGCCGTCGTCTGGATGTCATTGTCGATGGTCAGGATGACGTCACCGCCCTCGGTGTGCGAGACGATGTGAACGATGGTTGCACGAAACCCTTGTTCGTGGAGCGGAGCCTCCATTCGCATCACGAAGCTCTCGGGGTCGCGAACGATCAGGTCATCGCAGAACCTCGGCCACGACTGAAGAAGCCGACGGTCTCCGGTTTCATCAGTTTGGTACTGGAGCCGGTTCACGTAGCGGAGCGAGAGGGCGTCGACACTCTTGGCATCCGACACGAAGCGCTCCCAGAGCGGCTCAGCCTCGGACTTGACCGCTTCCCATGAGTCGTAGGTCGCCTCTCCCCTAGCGGCCTGCCCAAAGCCGAAGAGGTTGATCGCGAGCCCGTAGCGCGTGACCTGGACCGCCTTCGTGTCGTCGTCGGCGTAGGCGATTACCCCGATCTCTTGACCCTCGTCTCGACCTGGAATGGGCTCGACGCGGGAGAATCCGTCGAGCCCGCGGGCGAACTCACGGGCTGCGTCGAGCGAGAAGGGAGCGGCGTACTCGACGCCGAAGTTGAGAACGACCTCCACGATGGGGGCGCGTCTCATCGGCTCCATGATCGCAGGGAGAAGAGACTGAGAGGGGCCAACGATTGGGAGGATACGTCGCTTGGACCGGGCCGTGCGCACGTCGTTCCTGGGGGACCTGAGACGGCTTCGGCCGTCACCCGAAGTCCAGCCCTCCCTGCCGCCCCGCCTCGGGGCCGAGGTAGCCGCTGGGAACGCGCTCGTCAGTCATCTTGAGGAGGAGCAGATAGGTGAGCTGCTCGACGCAGTCGCCGTAGGAGACACCGTCGTCGCGGAGAACGTGGCAGTAGTTCCAGAGGCGCTGGACGATGGTGGGTTGCGGTCGTAGGCATCGTAATCCGAGTGGGTGCCGAGTCGGCGACCTCGATCAAAGCGCGATCACATCTTTGAGGACTGCGAGCGTTCCCTTGAGATCAATCGTGGCACTCATTGCGAACAAAGGGTCCCACTCATCGACAGGCGATGCGACACCAAAAGAAAAGTCGATAGGATTTCCCGTAGCAGGCATACTGAATATAGATACTCCACTTATTCCTATATATAATCTATCAAAGGCATCTCCAGAAATATTTGTCGCTGCGACAACCCGCACAGGTGTACCCCACTTGATACGACCCAAGGAAAGGGCATCCAGAACAGGCTGCACTGCAAAGTCGACTCCAGCCATTGTCGCCAACCGGGATCCCTCAGTCGTGTCCGCCTCTACCTCCTCGGTCCTCGTTGTCTGGATGACGTCTCCGCCTTCCGTGGTGACGATAGTGGTCCGCTGCTCGGTTTCGGTGACCGGCTGACTCCAAACGTCACCTGCGGGTGTCCAGATCAGCCCAAACACGGCACGGGGTCGGGCGTGAACACGGACGGGCTGAAACGCCGTGATAGCACCCGGGGAAGTCCGATCAGATTGTCGCAGATCTTCGACGAGAGACTGGAGCGGCCGTGTCCCGGTCTGCTGGACGCGAGCGACGACCCGCTGATATCCAACCTCCGCGGAAAGCTGAAGCGGGGCTTCCGCAACACACAAATACGGTGCATTCCCTCGTGACCCATTCCGGAGAGAATCCCGAGCAAAGCCGTCAACCCTGCCTCGCGTCGTCTCCGGAAACAGACGTCTCGCCGTTTCCCAGTCCACCCATTCCGCTTGAGCGACAGTTTCTTGCGACGCGAACCCCGGACTCGTTGCGGCCTGAAGGGCGAACTTCACACGCCCCTCTCTACATTCAGCAGGTGTGGGAGGCTGTACACCGGTTCCTGTCCAAGAAGCCAGAACCACGGCATATGTCCCGAACTCGCCGTTAGACAGGGTCACCCTGCTATTAGCGAAACCGTACACATCAGGGACTGAGCGGTCCACAATGACGAGGTGGCCGGACCTGCGATCTCGCCGGACTCCGGGAAACTCGTAGACGACGCCCTGCCCGTTCTCGGATGCTACCTGCAATGCGCGACGTGTAAGCGGACTATCTAAACTATCCCTCTTAACGCGAGCCGATACGCGCTGCTCGGCCCCTGTCTCGGCCAACCGAAGCGATGTGGTGTACGCGATGCAATACATCGGCGCTGAGGACGATGACTCACTGATGCGATACTCAGAGACAAGACGACCAGGGGGAATTACTTCCCCCCACCTCCCGTCGTTGAGGACCCCAGACGAAAGCACGACACCATGAACCTCGGCCGTCGGTGCGTTGAACCCTGCTTCCTTGGGAACGCTCAAGCTGAACTCGACAGTCGTTTCCGCACAGGCTGACACAGGAATCGTCGTCAGGACCCCTTGCCGATTCAGCCCGCCGAGTGCTACCCAATGGCGAGACGCGGGCAAATCCGATCCGACTACGGACCCAAGATTGGTCCCCCCTGCCACGATCACCACGTTCCCATCCTGGAAAGGCGAATCCCCAGAGTCGACCGCGTCGTCTGATCCCGGGTTTTGCTGCGCGACAACAGCAGGTCCTGCCAGAAGAACCGCGAGAAGTACGACGACCGGATGGAAGAACGAAGCACGCATGTCGTGTAAGGGTGAGCCACTCGGACCATACGCATTCTGGCTGAACTAACAAGCGCCCAGACGAAAAAAGAAATCCCTACCCGAAGTCCAGCA
>JBCCQJ010000173.1:0-9627 GCA_039024395.1 Bacteroidota bacterium
CGCGCCCGCGTTGGCGTTCTGCCCTTGCACCACCCGCGCCACGCCCGCCACCGTGGCGGCCAGCCCCCCCGGCCCCCTCGCGTACCCGCCCGTCCCGACGACGCCGGCGGGGGCGAACGACCGCACGAGGCGGCGGCTCTCCCAGAGCCCCTTCGCCAGCTTGAACGGGAACGCCAGGTTGCGCGCGATGGCGTTCGGCGAGAGGCCGCGCTGGAAGCCGCTCACCGTGACGGCGTGGATCTCGTAGCCCGCCTTGGGCACAGCCTCCCACTCCATCCGGTCGCGCGTGCCCGCAAACGCGACGGCCGCCTCGGGGCGGAGCCGCCGGACCGCGTCGGCGATGGCGATCGCCGGGTAGACGTGCCCGCCCGTGCCGCCGCACGCGAACAGCACGCGCGGCGCGCCGGCCGCCTCGGGGGCCGCACGCGGAGTTGTCTGGGGGGCAGTGTCGGTCACGGACTAGGAGATCGGGGGTGCAGGAGCGCAGGAGCGCACGCGGATACGGCTGCGCCTGCCGAGGCGCTCGACCCGCGCGTTCCGTCGCTCTGTCGCTCTTGCGTTCATCCGCTCTGGCTGTGCCGGGAGATGTTGAGGAGGATGCCGACCATGGCGCCGGTCGCGATCAGCGACGTCCCGCCGTAGCTGACGAACGGCATCGCGAGGCCGGTCACGGGCAAGAGCCCCGTCGCCACGGCGGCGTTGACGAAGCCGCCCAGCACGATCGCCGTCGTGAGGCCGGTCGCGAGGAAGAGCCCGAGCGGGTCGGGCGCGCCCTTGGCCACCCGCAGGAAGCCCCGCCCGAGGATCCACACGAAGATGACGAGCACCGCACCGGCCCCGAGGAGGCCGTACTCCTCGGCGATGATGGCGAAGATGAAGTCGTTGTAGGGCGCCGGCAGGAAGTCGCGCTGGACGCTCTTGCCCGGCCCCACGCCCGTGAGCCCGCCCATCGCGAACGCGATCCGCGCCTGGTCGGCCTGGTAGTTCTCGTCCTGGGCGCTCATCTCGACCGCCTCGTTGTTGGACGCGAACATCTCGATGCCGGTCCACGCCTCGAGGCGGGCGGCCCGCTGCGGGCTCGACGCCAGGAACGCGACCGCCAGCACCGCGCCCACGAGCCCGACCGCCAGCATGTGCGTCACGCGCACGCGCCCGATGAAGAGCATCGCCCCCATCGTGAGCGCCAGCACGGCGGCCGTCGAGAGGTCCTCCATCCCGATCAGCACGATCGTGGGCGCGATCCACACCAAGAGCGGCACGAAGCCGCGCGTGAGGTCGCCGATGTACGCCTGCTTCCGCGCCAGCAGGACGGCCACGTGCAGGATGAGGGCCACCTTCGCGAGGTCGGACGGCTGGAAGGTCACCGGCCCCAGCTCGATCCACCGCTGCGCGCCGTTCGCGACCACGCCCATCCCCTGGACCGCCACCAGGAGGCCGACGGCCCCGAGGAGGAGCACCTTCGAGGCCCGCGCGAGCTGCCGGTAGCTCACCAGCGAGAGCGCGCCCGCCGCGCCGAGCGCCAGCCCGATCCGCACGAGGTGGCGGAACAGGAACCGCTCGGTGTCGCCGCCCGACTTCGTCTCGGCCAGGAACGCGATCGCCGAGTACACCGCCAGCACGCCCACCGCGCACAGCGCGAGGACGGCGAAGATCACGGCCCGGTCGGCCTGGGGACGGGGAATGGTGGCGCTAGCCATCGAGGCGGCTGCTTGAATGGGGTGGGCCGTAGGACGTGGGGCGTGGGTCTCCTCCTACGCCCCACGTCCCACGGACTAGAGGGCCCGCACGAGGCGCTTGAAGGTGTCGCCGCGGTCCTCGTAGTTCTCGAACATGTCGAACGACGAGCACGCGGGGCTGAGGAGCACCGTGTCGCCAGGCTGGGCCATCAGGCGCGCGTACTGGATGGCCTGCTCCATCGAGCCCGCGCGGGCGACCTCCTCGGTGTACGGCCCGAGGGCCGCCTCGATGGCGTCGGCGCCCTCCCCGATGGCCACGAGGCCCGTCACCTTGTCGGCCACGAGGCGCTGGAGCGGGCCGTAGTCGTTGCCCTTGTCGCGCCCGCCCGCGATGAGCACCACGCGGCCCGGGAACGACTCGAGGGCGTACCAGACCGCGTTCACGTTGGTCGCCTTCGAGTCGTTGACGAACGTGACGCCGCCGACGGTGCGCACCGTCTCGAGGCGGTGGGGCACGCCCTCGAACGACGTCAGGCTCTCGCGCACGACGTCGCTCCGGATCTCCATCGCCCGGGCGACGATCGCCGCCGCGAGCGAGTTGTAGAGGTTGTGGCGGCCCGGCAGGGCGAGGTCGGAGGTGGGCATGAGGTCCTCGTGGTCGATCACGGGGTGGGGGGACGAGCCGCCTCGGGAGGCGGCGGTGGGGAGGGCCAGGACGACGCGGTCGTCCCGGACGAAGGCGCCCGGCACGGGCTCTGCGTCGGCCGAGAAGGCGACCGAGAGCCCCTGCCCGGCGGGGAGGGCGGCGACAGACTCGCGGACGAGCGCGTCGTCGTGGTTGGCGACCAGCCAGTCGCCCGGCTGGAGGTTGGCGAAGAGCCGGAGCTTGGCCGCCGCGTACTGCGCGACGTCGTGGTCGTAGCGGTCGAGGTGGTCCGGGGTGATGTTGAGCAGCACCGCCACGCGCGGCCGGAACGTGTGGATGTGGTCGAGCTGGAACGACGACACCTCGAGCACGACCGCCGTCTCCTCGCCGACGTCGTCGACGTAGTCCGAGAGCGGGTAGCCGATGTTGCCCGCCACGACGTGCTCGCGGCCCGCTGTCGCGAAGAGGTGGCCGATCAGGGACGTCGTGGTCGTCTTGCCGTTCGAGCCCGTCACGGCCGCGATGGGGCCGCGGCAGAACCAGCTCGCCGCCTCGATCTCGGAGTACACCGGCCGCCGCTGCCGCAGCGCCGACTGGATCAGGTTCGAGGTCGTCGGCACGCCGGGGCTCACGACCAGCCAGTCGGCGTCGAGCGCGCGGGCCGTGTGGCCGCCGAACTCCGAGGCGATGCCCGCCGCGTCGAGCCCCTCGGCCACGCCCGCCTCGGGGGCGCCGTGGTCGCTCAGGAACACCTCGGCGCCGCGGCGCCGCAGCAGGCGCGCCACGGCCAGCCCGCTCCGCGCGCCGCCCACCACGGTCACGCGCGCGCCCGGCACCGCCGCGGCGAGCGCCTCGCGCGTCGAGGGCCGGTCCGGCCGGATGGGCGGTCGCATCAGCTCGGCCACCGTCATCGGATCCGGAACAGGAACATGGCCAGGATCGACAGCAGCGCCGTCACGATCCAGAACCGGATCACGATCTTCGACTCGTGGACGCCCAGCGCCTCGTAGTGGTGGTGCAGCGGGGCCATCCGGAAGACGCGCTGCCCCTCGCCGTACTTCTTCCGCGTGTACTTGAAGTAGCTCGTCTGGACGATCACCGAGAGCGTCTCGGCGAAGAAGATGGCGCCCACCACCGGCAGGTACAGCTCCTTCTTGATCAGGATCGCGAGCGTCCCGATCGCCGCCCCGAGGGCCAGGCTGCCGGTGTCGCCCATGAAGACCTGCGCCGGGTGACCGTTGTACCACAGGAACCCGAAGCACGCCGCGCTCAGGGCCGACCCGAAGATGACCAGCTCGCTCGCGCCCGGCAGGTGCACGTCGTTGACGAACTCGGCCAGGTTGGCGTTGCCCGTGATGTAGGCCATCGCCACGAGCGCCAGCGTGCAGAACGCCGCCACGCCGGCCGTCAGCCCGTCGAGCCCGTCGGTCAGGTTGACCGCGTTCGAGACGCCGGCCAGGATGAACGTGATGACCGGGATGAAGATGACCCACCCCAGCTCGACCCCGAGGAGGGGCGTCAGGATGTCGTAGTCGATCCCGCCGTCGGGCACGAGGGGCAGGCTCGTGAACGTCTCCAGCCCTGCCTCGACGGGCAGCGCGTAGAGGATCAGGAGCGACACGATCACGCCCAGCGAGAGCTGCCCGGCCAGCTTCACCTTGGGCGCGATGCCTTCCTTGTCCTTCTTGACCACCTTGATGTAGTCGTCGGCGAAGCCGAAGGCGCCCATCCAGAGCGTCGCCACGAGCGCGACCCACACGTAGGCGTTGCGGAGGTCGGCCCAGAGGAGCGTCCCCGAGACGAGAGCCAGCAGCAGGATCACGCCGCCCATCGTGGGCGTGCCGGCCTTGTGGGCGTGGCTCACGACGCCGGCGTCGGCGCCCTCGCGGACCGTCTCGCCGAGCTGCCGGCGCCGCAGCGCGCGGATGATCTTCTTGCCCGCGAAGAGGGCCACCAGGAGCGCCGTCCCCGCCGCCAGCCCGGCGCGGACGGTCGAGAACTGGAAGACCTGGAAGCCCGGCGGGGCGACGGTCTGCTCGATCCACTCGAAGAGGAGGTAGAGCACTAGGGCGTGGGGCGTAGGGCGTGGGACGCACGGAGGCCCGGACGGGGGCTCCGCCCACGGTCCACGACCCACGCACTACGGATGACGGTGAGCGCTCTCATGCCTCGCCCTCTCGGCGTGTGAGGGCGTCGCGGAGCACGACGCGGTCGTCGAAGTCGCGGCGCTCGGTGCCGACGATCTGGACCGTCTCGTGGCCCTTGCCCGCGACCACGACCACGTCGCCCGCCTCGGCGTACTGAGCGGCCCAGCGGATCGCCGCGGCGCGGTCCCCGAGGCGGAAGGTGTTGTCCGGGTCCTGCAGGCCCGCCTCGATGTCGTCGAGGATCGCCTTGGGGTTCTCGGTGCGCGGGTTGTCGCTCGTCAGCACGAGGCGGTCGGCGAGGGTCTCGGCGACGGCCCCCATCTCGGGGCGCTTGCGCGCGTCGCGGTCGCCGCCGGCGCCGAAGACGACCCAGAGGGCGTTGCCCTCGGGCACGATCTCGCGGGCGGTCGAGAGGACGTTCGCCAGCGCGTCCGGCGTGTGGGCGTAGTCGACGATCCCGAGCACGCCGCCGGCGCGGACCGTCTCGAAGCGGCCCGGCACGCCGGGCGCCTCGGCAAGCGCGTCGAGGACCGCCTCGGGGGCGTAGCCGAGCGCGACGCCGGCGGCGTAGGCCGCGGCGAGGTTGAGCGCGTTGAACCGGCCGGCGAGGCGGAACCGCCGCTCGGCGCCGTCGAGGCGGAGGCGGAGGCCGCCCACGGCGTTCTCGAGCACCTCGAGGCGGACGTCCGCCTCGGGGTGCGTGCCGTAGGTCACGACGGCCGCCTCGGTGTCGGCCGTCATCGTCGTCCACGCCGGATCATCGCGGTTGACGACGGCCGTCGCGCCGGCCCCGAGGCGGTCGAACAGCCGCTTCTTGGCCGCGGCGTACGCCGCGGGCGTCTCGTGGAAGTCGAGGTGGTCGTGCGTCAGGTTGGTGAAGACGGCGACCTGGAAGTCGAGCGCGCCGACGCGGTCGAGGGCGAGCCCGTGGCTCGACACCTCCATCGCGGCGTGCGTGCAGCCCGCCTCGGCGCAAGCGCGCAGGAATCGCTGGAGGTCCGGCGCCTCGGGCGTCGTGAAGGCGGTCGCGTAGCGGGCCGCGCCGATCCGGTTCTCGACCGTCCCCACGAGGCCCGCCTCGGCGCCGAGCGCCGTCAGCAGGTGGTGGAGCAGGAAGACCGTCGTCGTCTTGCCGTTCGTGCCGGTCACCCCGAGGAGGGCAAGGCCGTCGCCAGGGCGCCCGTAGAAGCCCGCAGCGACCTCCGCCAGCGCGGCCCGCGTGTCCGTTGCCGGAACGTAGGCCGCGCCGGGGAGGCGCTCACCCTTCCCCAAGGGTGCGGGTGTCGACGGCGCACTCTGGCGGGCCGCCAGCCACTCGTCCGAGACGAGGGCGGCGACGGCGCCGCGCGCGAGCGCGTCGTCGACGAACTCATGGCCGTCGCGCGCGCCGAGGACGTCGGGCGTGACGGCGGCGAACAGCGACCCCGAGGTGGCGCGGCGGCTGTCCATCGTGACGCCCTCGACGAGCACGTCGGCCGGGCCGACGACCGCGCCCACCACGTCGGGCTGGAGGGGCGCCACGAGATCGGCCAGCGGCTGAGGCGCCACCTGGATCTCGGGGAGCGTGTCGTGGAGGACGCTCATGACCGGCCTCCGGTGATCGTGACCGCCTCGGGGAGGGCGCCCCCGGGCGCGACCGACTGCCGAGCGACGGCGCCGCGGCCGACGACGCGGACCTCCACGCCGAGCGACCGCATCCAGGCGACCGCCTGCCGCACGCTCCGCCCCCGCAGGTCCGGCATCACCGAGGCGGGCTCGTCTCCGAGGCGGTCCAGGCGCACGGCCCGGTCGAGCGCCACCTCGGCGTCGGTCCCCTCGCGGACGGCGACGGGCACCCAGGGCGCGTCGCGGTCGACGCGGGGCGTGAGGCCCTCGGCCCGGAGCCGCTGCGCGGCGAGCACGCCCGGCAGGCCGTCGACGGCCGGCACCGAGGCGGTCGGCCGGGCCGGGACCGAGCCCGACGGCGCCACGCGCTCCGCGATCGACGGGAACGTGCCGACCCACCGCCGCGCGGTCGCGCCGAAGATGGGGGCCGCGACGGCGCCGCCGGTGTAGCCATTGCGGGGCTCGTGGAGGACGATCGCGAGCACCACCTCGGGGGCCTCGACCGGGAACATGCCCACGAACGAGGCGCGGTAGCCGCCCGTGTAGCCGCCGTCGGCCGCGCGGCGGGCGGTGCCCGTCTTGCCGGCCACGCGGAGGCCCTCGACCTCGGCACGGCGGGCGGTCCCGTCGTCGCTCACGACCGCCTCGAAGTGCGGCATCAGCGTCTGCGAGGTGGAGGCGCGGAAGGCGCGGCGGACCGAGTCCTGGCGGGCCGTCCACAACGTCTCGCCGGTCGAGGCGTCGCGGCGCTCGGCGACGACGTAGGGACGCACGAGGAGGCCGCCGTTGGCGAGCGCCGCGTAGGCCACGGCGAGCTGGAGCGGCGTCACCTCGACGGCGTAGCCGCGGCTCATCGACGTCAGCGTGAGGCGGCCCCAGTCCTCGGGGCGGCGCAGCGTGCCGGCGACCTCGCCGGGGAGATCCACGAACGTCGGCTGCCCGAAGCCGAGGTCGCGCGCGGCCTGGTAGAGCGGGCCGGCGCCCATCCGCTCGGCCGCCTCGGCCATCACGATGTTGGACGACTTGGCGATCGCGTCGCCGAAGGTGATCTCGCCGTAGCCGCGCGTGTCCTTGACGGTGCGCCCGTGGAAGACGCGCCAGCCCTCGCCGGTGTCGAACACGTCGCTCATCCCCACGTCGCCGCTCTCGGCCGCGGCGACGGCGGTCACGAGCTTGAACGTCGAGCCCGGCTCGATCCGGTCGACGACGGCGTGGTTGCGCCGCGCGGCAGTCGAGAAGGCGCCCGCGCGGTTGGGGTCGTAGGTCGGCACGTTGGCGAGGGCCAGGATCGCGCCGGTCCGCGGGTCGAGGGCGACGGCCGTCCCCCACTCGGCACCCGCCTCGGCGACGCCGCGCGCCAACTCCTCCTCGAGGATCGCCTGCCGCACGAGGTCGATCGTCAGCACCACGTTGTCGCCGTGGCGTGGCTCGACGCGCGTCCCCCCCACGACGGCCTTCACCACGCCGCGGCGGTCGCGCTGGACGGCCTGCCGGCCGGGCTCGCCCTGGAGGTCCTCGTCGAGCAGCATCTCGACACCTGCCACGCCGCGCATGTCGCGCGTGACGTGGCCCAGGACGTGCGAGGCGCGCGTGGCGTAGTTGTAGCGGCGGCTGTACGAGCCGGTCACGATGAGCCCGTCGAAGTCGGCCGCGACCAGCTCCTCCTTCGCCGCCTCGCCGAGGTCTCGCACCAGCACCACGTACTGCCGGCTCGCCCGGTCGCGCACGCGCTGGCGGTAGTCGTTCGCCGCGCGCCCGGTCAGGCGCGAGAGCATCGCGTAGAGCTCGCCCGCGCGGCCGTCGAAGCCGGCGACGGTCGGGTCGGCGGCCACCTCGTAGCGCGCCGTGTTGACGACGAGCGCCCGCCCGGCCCGGTCGAGGATCGCGCCCCGCTGGGCCGCCAGCTCGATCACGCTCTCCGACTGCCGCTCGCCGCGCTCGCGCAGCTCGGCGCCGTCCCCGAGGTGGATCCGGACCATCTGGGCCACGACGAGCCCCGGCAGCACCAGAAGCACCACGAAGACGCCGTAGAGGCGGGCGAGGATGGAGTCGCGGGCGGCGATGAGGAGAGAGGATGTGCGGAGGACGTAGGACGTGGGGCTTTGCCCACGCACCACGCCCTACTTGCTATCGAGATGGATCGGGGGGCCGTAGGCGATGCCCTCCTCGAGGCCGAGGCGGGCGGCGGCGGGCATGACGGCCGACGGGCCGGTCATCCGGTCGCGGTCGCCCTGGAGGCGCTGGTTGGTCAGGCGGAGGCGCTCGTTCTCGCGGCGTGCGTCCTGGAGATCCGAGAGCACGGCCTGCGTGGCGTACACGTGGCCGACGTAGAGCGTGAGCGCCACGCACGCCAGCAGCGTCAGCAGCCCGAAGCGGAGGCTGGGGACGGCGTCGAGCGGGCGCAGCTTCTGGGCCTTGGCCTTCGCTTTCTTCTTCGCCTTCTTGGCGCCGGCCTTGGCCCGCGTCGCCTGCTTGGCGATGCGCCCCTTCTCGACCGGCCCCAGGTCGCCCCAGGCCGGCAGCGCCGTGCCGGTGCCACGACGCGCCTTCTTGCGGCTCGTCGAGGCGGAAGGCCTCCGGCGAGCCGGGGCTTTCTTCTTCTTGGGCTTGGTGGCAACCTGCGTGGCCATCGTGTGAGGGGAGAGACCAAAAGGGCGAGATCCCGTTGCGCGGGCGGACGGCCGGAGGCACGCGTGCCGGGCCGCGCGGTCCGCTCGCGCTCAGGGATGTCGCTCGGGGGGTCCGGGGGGACGCGTGGGGGGACGGGTTTTTTCGGAGACGCGGAGGCGGGCGCTCCGCGCACGAGGGTTGAGGGCGACCTCCGCCTCGGTGGCGACGACCGGCTTGCGCGTGACGGGCCGCCACGGCGTGAGCGGGTTGCCGAAAGCGTCCTTGGGCACGTCGGCGCTGAAGCGGCCGGTGCGGAGGAACTGCTTGGCGCGGCGGTCCTCGAGGCTGTGGTAGGCGATCACCGCGAGGCGGCCCTCTTCGGCGAGCACGTCGAGCGCGGCCGGGAGCGCGGCCTCCAGCACCGCCATCTCGTCGTTGACGGCGATGCGGAGCGCCTGGAAGACGCGGGCCAGCGCCTTCGTCTCCTCGCGCGTTGGGACGGCCTGGCGGACCGCCTCGGCGAGGTCGGCCGTCGTCTCCATCTGCGGCGCGTTCTTGATCGCGCGCGCGATCGCCCGCGAGCGACGCTCCTCGCCGTAGGCGTAGACGACGTCGGCGAGGGCGTCGGCCCCGAGGCGGCGGACGAGGTCGGCGGCGCTCTCGCCCGCCTCGGGGTTCATCCGCATGTCGAGCGGCCCCGAGGCGGAGAACGCGAAGCCGCGCGCGGCGGCGTCGATCTGGTGGCTGCTCACGCCGAGATCGAGGAGCACGCCGGCAACCGGGCGCCCGTGGGTCGGGCCGAGGCCGGCCGCGCCCAAGAGCGCGGCGAGGTCGCCGAAGTTGCCGGCGAGCGCGCGGAAGCGGCCGGCCGCCTCGGCGCCGGCGAGGCGGGCCTGCGCGGCGGCGCTCGTCGTCGGGATCGACCAGGACCCCGAGGCGCGCG
>JBCCQJ010000174.1:0-9524 GCA_039024395.1 Bacteroidota bacterium
CGCAGCCCGATCCGGGCCACGAACGTGCGCCACGCGTCCCGGATCTCCGGCGCGAGCACGGTCGCCACGTCGGCCTGCCCCGGACCGGCGAACGTGACCTCCTCGAGGAGGCGCGGCGGCCCCTCCTCGATCAGGAACGTCACGTCGACGGCGTTGTCGGCCGTGTCGAGCTCGACCTCGTAGCCCACCTCGGCGAAGGGAAACCCGTTGGCCTCGTAGTGCCGCGTCAGGCGGACGGCGTCGCGCGCCAGCTCGACCGGGCTGAACGGGTACACGCCGTCGTCGCCTCCGCCCCCGAGGAGGCCCGCGACCAAGGCCCCGATGCCCGACGGCGGAGCGGCCGTGGCGACCTCCAGCAGAAGATCCTCGACGAGCAGCGTTTCGGTGCCTTCGAACGCGAAGTCCACCGACGCCACGCGGGTGTCGTCGTCGACCCGCGTCAGCGGAGCTTGCGCCCGTGCGCCGCTCGCGGCGGCGAGCGCGGCGGCGAGCGCGGCGGCAGCCAGCAGCCTGAAGGGGGGACGACGGGACACAGGGACACAGACGGCCACCGAGGTGGCCGGGGAGAGGGGCCAAAAAGCTACCGCAGCGGGCGCCGTCAGGGCGACGCCGGCACCGAGGGGCGGGCCTCGGCGGGGAACCCGTCGCCGTCGGCGCGTTCGGCCTCGGGGGTCGCGTCCGCCTCGGGGGTCGCGTCCGCCTCGGCGCCGTCGCGCTCCGAGGCGGCCTGGGCCTTGGCGGCCTCGGCCTCGGCGCGGCGGCGGTGCCGGCGGAGCGAGCCCATCTGCGACCACATCCGCCGCAGGCGCGACCGGCGTGGGCGGTGCTTCCGCTCGTGGAGCGACGCCACCACGGCGCCGGCGATCAGGATCAGGCCCGAGAGGTAGACCCAGAACACGAACGCCAGGATCAGACCGAACACGCCGCCCAGCCCGCCGAGCGCGTCGGCGCTGTCGGCGTAGCGGTTGAAGTCGCCCACGTGCGTCGCGTAGAGGGCGAAGCCGTTCTTGGCCGCCTCGAAGAGAACCGCCGCGACAGCAGCCCCGAGGAGGGCGCTGCGGACGGGCGTCCGCGGGCGCGGCACGAAGTGGTAGAGCTGCGCCAGCATCCCGACCGTCAGCACGTACGGCACGGCGAGCGTGACGAACTGGAGCAGGCTGCCGGCGGCCGTCGTCACGAGGTCGGGGTCCATCCCGACGCGCGCCGCGAGCGCCCCGCTCCGCGCGCTCAGCACGCGCACGCCGGCCGTGATGCCGAACGAGAGCAGGAACAGCGAGCCTGCCTGCGCCATCATCCGGAGGTCGAACAGGTAGCCGCGCAGGATCGAGCGCATCCGGTGGCGCGCCTCGCCCATCGCCGCGCCGACGACGTAGCGGAGCGTCGAGAAGAGCGTGATGACGGTCACGAAGAAGAACGCGCCGCCGACGAACGTGAGCGTGCCCGAGGCCTCCTGGAGCCGGAACACGAGGTCGACGAGGCCGTCGCTCTGGCCCGGCGGCAGGAACGTCCGCAGGTAGCCGGCGACGGCCGTGAACGGGTCCTCCTGGCGGAGCACGAGGCCGAACACGCCGGCCGCGAGCAGCAGCAGCGGCAGCAGCGTGACGAGCGTCTTGAAGGCGATCGCCTGGGCCCACAGGAAGACCGGCGCCGTCGAGAACGTCTTGAACACGCCGCTGCCGTAGTAGCGGGGCACCGCGAGGGCGCGCTTGGCGTGGGTGACGGCGGCGTGGAGCATCGAGCGTAGAGTACGCGCAGCGCGCCGGGCGGGGTCCAAACGGCCCCACGCCGTGCTGGGCGCCTTGCCTGGCCCCGAGGCGGGGCGCCGGCCTCCGATGTTGGTGGCGAGCGTCTACGGGGGCCGCCTGACGTCAGGCTCCGAGGCGGCCCTGCAGCGGCGGACGGGGTGCGGCAGGCCGCCTCGGGGCGAGCCCGCTCAGCACCACCTCGGGGCCGGGTCACGTCTGGCTGGAGTTGGACCGCCTCGGGGAGTCGAGTCTGACCCACTCCGAGGCGGTCGATTTGTCGCCCCCCTCCCGGCCTCCCCCCGCTGGGGGGAGGAGACATGGGTTGGGCCGTGTCGTCCTCCCCGAGGCGGTCGATCCTGAGGCGGGGTCGCTCGGGCCGATCGCTCAGGCGGCGGTCTGTGGTCCGCGATCTGCGGTCCCGCCTCGCCCCGAGGCGGCCTACGCGGTCGCCTTGCGCTCCTCGTAGATCGGCGGCGCGCCCTCGGTGATTGTCGCCTCGGTGATGCGGCAGACGGTGCCGGCGTGCGTGTCGGGCGCCTCGAACATGAGGTCGAGCATGGCGCCCTCGAGCACCGACCGCAGGCCGCGCGCGCCCGTCTTGAGTGCCATCGCGGCGTCGACGACCGCGTCGAGGGCCGCGTCGTCGACCACCAGCTCGACGCCGTCGAGGGCGAACAGCTTCTGGTACTGCCGCACGAGCGCGTTCTTGGGCTCGACCAGGATACGCCGCAGCTCGGCCGGGCCGAGCGCGTCGAGGGCCGTCAGCACGGGCAGCCGCCCGACCAACTCGGGAATGAGGCCGTACTTGAGCAGGTCGTCGGGCTCGACGTGCCGGAAGAGGGTCGGGTCCTTGGGGTCGACCGGCCCGGTCGCGTTCGCCTCGCCGCCCAGGTGGAAGCCGATGGCCCCGCGCGTGAGCCGCCGGGCGACCTGCGCCGCGAGACCGTCGAAGGCGCCGCCGCAGATGAAGAGCACGTGGCGCGTGTCGAACTGGACGAGCGACTGCTCGGGGTGCTTGCGCCCGCCCTTGGGCGGCACGCCGGCGACGGTCCCCTCGAGCATCTTGAGGAGGGCCTGCTGGACGCCCTCGCCGGAGACGTCGCGCGTGATCGAGGCGTTGTCGCCGCGGCGCGAGAGCTTGTCCACCTCGTCGACGTAGATGATGCCGCGCTCGGCCCGCTCGACGTCGTAGTCGGCCGCCTGGAGGAGGTGGCTCAGGATCGACTCGACGTCTTCGCCCACGTAGCCCGCCTCGGTGAGGGCGGTCGCGTCGGCGATGGCGAACGGGACGTCGAGGGTGCGCGCGAGGGTGCGCGCGAGCAGCGTCTTGCCGGTGCCGGAGGGCCCGAGGAGCAGGATGTTCGACTTCTCCAGCTCGACGTCGTCGTAGGCGTGGAGGTAGTCGTCGGCCTCGATCCGCTTGTAGTGGTTGTAGACGGCGACCGCGAGCGCGCGCTTGGCCGCGTCCTGCCCGATGACGTGCTCGTCGAGGGCGCCCTTGATCTCGCGCGGCGTCATCCGCCGGCCGCGCGGGACGGGCGCCGCGCCGCGCCCCGAGGCGGAGGCCACATACGGCTGGAGGTCGCCCCGGACGATCCCCGAGGCGTCGTGGATGCAGCGGTCGCAGATGTAGACCTCCGGCCCGGCCACCATCGAGGTGACCTCGTGGGCGGTGCGGCTGCAGAACGAGCAGCGGATGACGTCGTCGCCGCCAGGAGGCATAGGAAACGCACTAGGAACTCGGCAATCTAGGCAACGAGGCGGCCTCCGCCAGAGGTCCCGCCGGCGACCGCCGTCTCCTCCGTGTTTTCCCTGTTTTGGGCATCCCGTTTCCAGATCCTACGGGCTTCCGTGTGATCCCGTCGCCTGTGCCGCTCCCCGACGCTTTCCTCTCCCGCCTCGCCGACATCGTGCCGGCGGACCGCCTCGACGCGGTGCTGGCCTCGTTCGAGGCGCCGCCCGCGACCAGCTTCCGCGTCAACACGCTCCTCCGCCCCGAGGCGGACGTGATCGCCGACCTCCGCGACGAGACGGTGCCGGTGCAAGAGGTCGAGGGCGTGGCCGGCGCCTACTTCGTGGCGCCCGAGGACCGCGCGGCGCTGCTGGCGTCGCGGCCCTACGCCGACGACCACGTCTACGTCCAGAACGCGTCGAGCCAGCTCCCGCCGCACGTGCTGGGCGTCCGCGCGGGCGACCGGGTCCTCGACCTGTGCGCCGCGCCGGGCTCGAAGACGGGCCAGCTCTCGGCGATGGCTGGCGAGGGCGGCGAGGTGACGGCGGTCGAGAAGGTGCGGCCGCGGTTCTACAAGCTCAAGGCGAACGTCTACGCGCAGGGCGCGACGAACGTGCTGCCGTGGCTCGGCAACGGGGCCGCCTACTGGCGCCGCGAGCCCGAGGCGTTCGACCGCGTCCTCGTCGACGCGCCGTGCTCGACCGAGGGCCGCTTCCGCACCCACGACCCCGAGACGACGGCCTACTGGAGCCCGCGCAAGATCCGCGAGATGCGGTCGAAGCAGGTCAAGCTGCTGTGGGCGGGCGTGCAGACGCTCAAGGTGGGTGGCACGCTGGTGTACTCGACGTGCACGTTCGCGCCCGAGGAGAACGAGGCGGTGGTGGCGAAAGTCCTCGCCACGTTCGGCGACGCCCTCGAGGTGGTCGGGACCGGGCTGCCCGCCTCGGGGCCGGTCGCCGCGAGCGCCGTGCCGGGCCTGACGTCGTGGAAGAGCCGCGACTTCCCCGAGGCGCTCGCGCACACGCGCCGCGTGCTCCCGACGCCGCTCCTCGAGGGGTTCTTCGTGGCCAAGCTGGTCAAGCGCGCGAGCACCGTCAACGGCGCCGCCTGACCGGCCGCCTCGGGACAGTCTCAGAGGCGATCACCATGGAGTCCTCTCTCCCTCGGGGAGAGGGACGAGGGGATCAGGCGCCGCCTCGGGGATGGGCACGGAGGTCGGTGGGCACCGAGGCGGTCGGTTCGTCGCCCCCCTCCCGGCCTCCCCCCGCTGGGGGGAGGAGACTCTCAGACACCGGGGCGGTCAATCCTGAGGCGGCGTCGCTCGGGCCGATCGCTCAGGCGGCGGTCCGCGGTCCGCGGTCCGTGGTCCTGTCTCCCCGAGGCGGCGGCCTCCCCTCAGCCGGTCACGTCTGTCGGCGAGGCGGCCATCAGCACGCACGGGCCGTCCTCGTCGTCGAGGACCGCGAGGCGTCGGAAGCCGGCCTTCGCGAGCGCCCTCCACGACGCCACGTTGGCCTCGAACGGCCCGGCCGCAGCGAGCGTCCACGTCCGATGGGCGGCGAACACGACGTCGCGCACGAACGCCCGGATCATGGCTGCGCCGAGGCCTCGGCCCCGCGGTGCGTCGCTGCCGACGAGGTAGTCGATGCCGGCCGTCGTCGCCAGGTCGAGGTGGTCGGCCCAGAGGCCCGTCTCCTCGTCCACCAGGTCGGCGGCGGTGTAGCACTGAAGCCACCCGAGTGGCGCGCCGTCGAGGAGGGCAAGCCAGTGCTCGACCGGGTCGCCGTGGCCCGGGCCGTAGTCGCGCACGACGGCGGGCCACGAGACGTCCTCGCCCTCCCACCACTGCACCACGGCGGGGTCGTTCAGCCACCGGTGCAGGAGGCGCAGGTCGCCCTCGGCGAGCGGGCGGAAGGTGACGTCGGGCACCGGCACGACCCGGCTACTCGCGCACGCGCCGCCGCTCGGCGCTCTCCGTCTCCGGCGCGGCTCCGAGGCGGTCGAGGTCCAGACGCCCCGCCTCGGGGGCCGGCAGCGGCGGGACGATGTCGGCCGGGTCGTCAGTGGCCGTCACGATGGCCTCGAGGTGCTCGATCCGTCGCTGGAGCTTCGCCACGTCCTGCGGCGCGCCGGCGGGGAGGGTGCGGGCGTCGAGCGTTTCGTCGAGGAGCGACCGCAGGCGGTCTTCGTCGGGCTGCTGAGCCATCAGCTCCTGCGTGCGTCGCTGCTGCCAGCCCGAGCCGCGCCCCAGCCCGAACGTCTCGGCGGCGTGGTTGGCGATCCCGATGCCCCACCCGAAGAGGGCGTAGAGGAACCACAGGTGGCCCGGCTGGGCGATCAGGTTGAACGCTGCCAGCCCCGTCATCGCGACCAGGAACGTGGCGAGGTGGGTGTAGAACTCAGCTTCCTTTTTGGCCTGCTCGCGAGCGTCGGATTCGGTCATGGGATGGCGGCGTCGACCATCGAAATACGCGACCAGACGTTCAACGTTGCAGGTGCTCGCCCCGGGGCGCCACGTCCCCGAGGCGGATCGGCCCCTACGGCTGGGCGTCGCGGGCGCGCTGGGCGTAGGCGAACAGAGCGCGCATCCGCTCGGAAGAGAGGCCGTTCATCTGTGCCATCTGGTCGCCGCTCGCCTCCCAGGCGTCGCCGAGCGAGCGCTCGATGCCGGCGTCGCCGCCGGTGAACATCGCGACCAACTCGTCCCACCGCGCGACGAGGGTCTGGACGGCCGGCGCGGCGGGGTCCGTGGCTGCGTCCATCTCGGCCCCGAGGGACGCGAACAGGCGCGGCCACTCGGCCTCGACCTCTCGGATGGCGTCGTCGCCGAGGGCGTCGCGGCGCTCGGCGAGCTGCTGGAGCTGGTCGGGCGTGTAGTGCTTCAGGATGTCGTTCATGATCGTGGTCAGGGTGAGGAAGGTGTCGGGCGAGATTGGCGTGCCCGCCTCGGCGCGGCGCCGGAGCAGTCGCTCGAGATCGCCGAGGCGTCGGTCGAGCGCCCCGAGGCGGTCGAGGTCGGCCGCGAGCACCGCCCGCTGCTGTGCCACGACGGCGGCCGGGTCGAAGCCTGGCGCGTCGAGCGTCCGGCGGATCGCGTCGAGACCGAGCCCGAGGGACCGGAGCGAGACGATCTGCTGAAGCCGCTCCACCTCGGCGGCGCCGTAGCGGCGGTGGCCGGTGGGCGTCCGGTCGGGCGCGAGCAGTCCGGCCGCCTCGTAGTGGTGGAGGGCGCGGACCGTCACGCCCGCACGGGCGGCGAGCTGGCCGACGCGGAGCGAGAGCGACATCGAGGCGGAGGCGGGTTCGGGGGAGAGCGTACGGACCTCACGCCGCGTGAGGAGCAAGGGCCCCGCGCTACCTTCACCGATCCTTCGTCGCCTGCCTTCGTTTATGGCCCGTCTCGCCGCCCTCGCCCTCCTCATGGCCGCCGCTCCCCTCGCCGCTCAGACGACCCTCGCCTACGACGGCGGCTGGACCGAGACCGCCTCGGGGGACGCCGTCGTCGCGCTCCCCGAGGGGTACGACCCCGAGGCGGACCAGGCGTGGCCGCTCCTGCTCTTCCTGCATGGCGCCGGCGAGCGCGGCACCGACCTGGGCCTCGTCGGGGTCCACGGGCCGCTGAAGGAACGCGCCGCCGGGCGCGACCTCCCCTTCGTGATCGTCGCGCCGCAGGTGCCCGAGGGCGAGCGGTGGACGGTCGCGCGCATCGCGGCGGCCCTCGACGCGGCCATCGCGACGTACCCGATCGACACCGACCGCGTCTACGTGACGGGCCTCTCGATGGGCGGGTTCGGCACGTGGGACGCCATCATGCAGATGCCCGAGCGGATCGCGGCGGCCGTCCCGATCTGCGGCGGCGGCCTGTGGCTCGGCATCGACGCCGCCCGCGACGTGCCCGTGTGGAACTTCCACGGGGCGATGGACAACGTGGTGCCCATCGAGATGAGCGTCGGGATGGTGCGCGCGCTGCGCAACGCCGGCGGCGACGTCCGGTTCACGGTCTACCCGGACGCCGGGCACGACTCCTGGAGCGAGACCTACGCCAACCCCGAGGTGTACGAGTGGCTCCTGAGCCACCGCCTCTCGGACCGCGACTAGAGCGCCCCTTCGGGTTGCTCTGAGGAGTGCAGGAGCGCGCTCCGCGCGCCGAGGAGTGGAGGAACGACCGCTGACAGGCTCTTGGAGCGACGTGCCACCCTCACACCAACCTGCTGTCGGCTCTAGCTCTGAGCCGTCGGGCGCTGGGGCGCCTTCTTCGGCGTGGCCGAGGCGGCCGTCGTGGTGCCCTTGGGCGCCGGCGGCGTCCACCCCGCGAACGTGGGCGTCGGGGGGACCGGCCAGGGCGACGGCGTAATGGGGGGATGAGGCTGCGACATGGCGACCGCGCAAACGCGCGTGTGGGAAGGCCCGGCGTCTACTCAAACACCACGCCCTTTCGCGAGGCGGCGGATCACCGACGCCCTTCGGAGACGGTCCGGGCCGCCTCGGGGCCGGGAGGGCGCGACCCCGAGGCGGCAGCGACGCAGCCGCGGGGCGATTTTCTCCCCATGCAGCGCATTCTCGTGATTGGCTCGTCGGGGTCGGGCAAGTCGACGCTCGCCCGAGCGATCGGCGCGCGGCTCGGGCTGCCGGTCGTCCACCTCGACCGACACTACTGGCGGCCCGGCTGGGTCGAGCCCGACGCCGAGACGTGGGGCGCGCAGGTCGACGCCCTCCTCGAGGCGGACGCCTGGGTGATGGACGGCAACTACGGCGGCACGATGGACCGCCGCCTCGAGGCGGCCGACGCGGTCGTTTTCCTCGACCGCTCGCGGTGGCTGTGCCTGTGGCGCGTGGTCTGGAGGCGAATCCGATTCGCCAGGCGGACGCGTCCGGACATGGGCGAGGGATGCCCCGAGCGGCTCAACGCCCCGTTCCTCCACTACGTCTTCGGCTATCCCACGAGCCGGCGGCCCGGGGTTCTCGCGCGCCTCGCCGCAGCGGAGGCGCGGGGCGTCCGCGTGGCGCGACTCCAGTCCGGCCGGGCCGTGCGCGACTTCGTGGCGTCGCTCTAGCTGGCGTCGCCGGCCTCGCGGCGCTCGACGACGAGGTGGGGCACCGCCTCGGGGGTCCAGTCCCAGGCCAGGCCCTCGGCGTTGCCGGCGACGCGCTCGGGCCCCCACAGCCGCTCGACGAGCCAGAACGCCGGTTCGTAGCTCATCCCGCCGCCCACCGAGGTGATGTACGGGCCGTCGAACACGAGGCGGACGTCGTCGCGCACGTCGACGGCCGGGAAGAGGAGCGCAAGGGCCTCGCGGTCGGCCGGGAAGGTGGTCGCCACGCGGCCGTCGAGGGCGCCGGTCTTGGCGAGCGGGAACGCGCCGTCGCAGACCGCCACCACCCACTCTGCCTCGGCGACGGCCGCCGCGAGGTACTCCATGTAGGCGTCGTTCTCGAGGTCGCGGTCCATGCTGTGCTCGGCGCTCGGGATGACGACGATGTCGGCCGGCGGCGCCGTGTCGTAGGCGTAGTGCGCGGCGACGGTGAGACCCTCGAACGTGGTCACCGGCTCGCCGTCGGGCGAGACGACAAACGGCTCGATGTAGTCGAGCGAGTCGCGGAAGACGGTATGGTGGAACACGTCGTAGGGCGCCACCAACTCGCTGTTGTACACGCCGTCGATGGCCACGAATGCCGCGCGGCGGACCGTCCCGCCCTGCGCTTCGACGCGTGCGATTCGCTCCTCGATGGCGACAGCGGCCGGCGAGGCGCCGATGTCGGCTTCTGTGCTCTCCGACGCCACGTCCACCTCGGGGCGGTCGCCACAGGCGGCGAGGGCGAGGACGGCGAGCAGGACGGCGAGGCGGGGCATGAGGTGTCGGGCAGAGACGGACAAGCTAGGTGCCCGTCCCGAGGCGGCGTGCGAGCCTGTCCGGGCGCCGCCTCGGGGCCTGAAACGACGCGGGCCGCGGCCCCACCCGACCCAGGCGCGCGCTGGGGGAGGGAGGGGTAGATAAGTAGTCGACGAACCTGAATTAGGCCCCCAGGCCGACGGCGGGCTGAAACAC
>JBCCQJ010000175.1:0-9447 GCA_039024395.1 Bacteroidota bacterium
CAGACGCGCCCGGCATCTGAAGCCGGCCGGGTCGGTTCGAACCGGAGAGCCCCCCTCTGGGATCCGCGCGTTCGCGAGATGCCAGGAGGACGACGGGACAGGCGTGCCGCCTCGGAGTGGGCCGCCTTGGGGCGGGACCGCCGACGGCCGACGGCCGACCGCCGCCGCGGGGCCAGCGTCTGGCAGGATTCGGGCCGCCTCGGGGACGGGGCCGACCCGCACCGAGGTGGAGGGCCCCGAGGCCAGCACTCTTCGGCCGCCGTCCGTGGTCTGTCGTCCTTCCCCGAGACGGTCGATTCGTCGCCCCCCTCCCGGCCTCCCCCCGCTGGGGGGAGGAGACGCTCGTTCACCGAGGCGGCAGACCCGAGGCCGTCGGTCGTTGACGGTCGGCCCGCACGGAGGTGGGCACCCTCAGACCGTCGTCCGCGGTCTGTCGTCCGTCGTCCCATCGCCCCGAGGCGGTGGCGTCTGAACCGAGCGCTCAGGCCGCGGTCCGTCGTCCGCGGTCGTCTCTACTCCTCCAGCGTGACCACGACCGGGAAGTGGTCGCTGACCGTGAGCGGGTTGTGGGCGTGGACGTAGCGCACGTCGCGCACGAGCCGGTAGAGGCCAGGCGAGAGCAGCACGTGGTCGATGGCGCTGAACTCGCCCTCGTCGAACACGCCGTCGCGGTCGCGGTCCCAGTGCGAGGTGAACCGCTCGGCCTGCGGCACGTCGCCGAGCACGTTGACGAGGTCGTCCTCGGGGCCGGGACCCGCCGCCTTGACCGTCGCCATCACGTCGGTGATCGGGCGCGAGCTGCGGCGGTCGAGCACGGCGTCGTCGAAGTCGTTGAAGTCGCCCAGGACCACGACCTCGCGGCCCATCGCGACCTCGCGGGCCACGAGGCGGCGGATCGTCTCGGCCTGCGCCTCGCGCCGGTCGCGGCGCTCGACGTCGTCCGGCCGCGCGAGAAAGTGGACGCCGACGACCGTCACGGGGCGCCCTGCGAGCGTGAGCCGCGCCCAGAGGTTCTTCGAGACGCCGTACGTCTGCTCGCTCAGGCCCACCTCGACGCGCTCGTCCGTCCGTCCCGCCGCCTCGACCGGGAGCGCCGAGAGCAGGCCCACATCCTGGCCCGTGAACGAGTCCTGGCCGTCGACGAGCGTGGCCGTGTGTCCCTGCCCCACCGCCTCGGCGAGGGCCGCCAGCGTGGCCGCGTTCTCGACCTCGGAGATCAAGACGAGGTCGGCGTCCAGCGCGCGGACGACCTCGGCGATGTCGTCGAGGTGGGCGCGGGCCGCCTCGGGGTCGCCCTTCCAGGCGAACGTCGCGCCGCCCTCGTCGCCCTCGCCGTCGAACAGGAACTCGGCGTTGAGGGTCGCGATGCGGAGGCCGTCGACGTCCCACGCCGGCGGCGCCTCGACGGCGAACGGCGCGAGAGGCTCGCCCTCCGAGGCGGCGGGGGCGGCGGGGCCGCTGCAGCCCGCCCCCGAGGCGGCGAGGACCAGGGCGAGAAAAAGGCAGCGCATCGGCGTGGGGCGGGCCGCCGAAGCTACAGCCGCATCGCCGAGGCGACGCCCTTGTAGAACCGGAACCGCCTCGGGTCGACATCTGCAGTATCAATCTCGACCGGACGGTGGCCGGCCGACCACACCGGCGCGCGGCGCCCGACCATCGACCGCTCGCTGTAGAAGTGCCGCGTCTGGCGCGAGAACGGCCGCGACGACGGACGTGCGTGGTAGACCGCGTGGGCCACCTCGAGCGCCCGTTGGAACGAGCGGGAGTCGCTCTCGGGCGTCAGCGAGGTGTAGAGCCGGCGCTTCGGGCTGTCCGGGTTGAACGCGCTGAACTGGTAGGGATCGAGGACGACGCCCTCGTACGTGTCCTGCCCCCGGTATTCCGTCTCGACGCGGTTGCGGACGACCCAGGCCACCAGCTCCTGCTCGTGGGGCCGCTTCGTCTCCGAGTAGATGCATCGGGCCAGCCAGAGCACGTCGTCGCTCACGTCCGCCAGCGAAAAGGGCGGGGGGGCGTCAGAGACGACGGCCGTCGGTAGCGGGCTCTCGGCCAGCTCGGTCGTGCTGTGGATCGTGAAGAAGAGCGCCAGGAGCGGCAGCATGCCCGCGAGCACGAGCGCCAGTCCTGTGGCAACCCCCTTTCCAAGGCGCACCATAGGGTGTCGGCGGTTGGTTCGGAAAAGACCCCTCGGGCCTGTGAGCCCGCATGCAACGCGAGAGACCAGGGGACGTCGTGAAGGGGTAGCCGAGAGCCGATGCGACCGGAATGAAGACCGAAAACGGTACGATTCTGTGCCACGCGCGACCAAGGACTGTGCCAGAGCGCCTCATTCCCGCGACCGGCGCCGACGGCGTGCATTCGACGGTCCGGGTCTGAAGAGCGTCTACCTCGGTGCGCTCACATGCCGTCCGGGGTGGACAGGCCGCCCGCCTCGGTGGACGCCGGCCCCGAGGCGGGTGCAGTTTGCGGCCTCGCTGCCCCGACGCACCCGTGCTCCGCCTCCTCGCCGACGCCAACATCCCGTTCGCCGAGCGCCTGTTCGGGCCGTTCGGGACGGTCCGCCTGTGCCCGGGGCGCGACATCACGCGCGAGGCGCTCCGCGAGACCGACGTGCTGCTGGTTCGCAGCGTGACGCCCGTCGACGCGGATCTGCTCGGCGGCACGCCGGTCCGGTTCGTGGGCACCGCCACAGCTGGCGTCGACCACGTCGACCGGGAGGCGCTGCGCCGCCTCGGGGTGGCCTTCGCGAGTGCGCCGGGCTCGAACGCGGCGTCGGTCGTCGACTACGGGATCGCGGCGCTGCTGGCCGTCGCGGCGGACCGGGGCGAGAGCCTGGAGGGCAAGACGCTCGGCGTCGTGGGTGCCGGGCAGGTGGGGGGGCGCCTCGTGCCGCGGGCTCGCGCGCTCGGGATGCGTGTCGTGGCGTCCGATCCGCCGCTGGCCGAGGCGCGGCCCGAGCACTCGTTCGTCCCGCTCGCCATGCTCCTCTCCGAGGCGGACGTCGTCACGCTCCACACGCCCCTCACGGCGGCGGCCGCCTCGGCGTGGCCCACGCGCGACCTCCTCGGCGCCGAGGCGTTCGCGGCCATGAAGCCCGGCGCCTGGCTCGTCAACGCGGCGCGGGGAGGGGTCGTGAGCGCGCCGGCGCTGCGCCGAGAGGTGGGGCGCCGCCCGTGCGTGCTCGACGTCTGGCCGAACGAGCCGACGCCGGACCTGGGCCTCGTCCGGGCCGCGACCTTCGGGACGCCCCACATCGCGGGCTACGCCCTCGACGGCAAGGTGCGCGGCGCGACCGTCCTCGCGGACGCGCTCCGGGCGTGGCACCCCGAGGCGGTCGAGGTCCCCGAGCCGGAGGTCGCTCCGGGGCCGGTGATCGAGGCGCCCGACCTGCCGGCCGCCACCGCCTCGGAGCGGACCGCCTGGCTCGACGCGCTCGCCCGTCAGGCCTACGACCTCCGGGCCGACGACGCCCGCTTCCGCGACGCCATGCTCGCCTCGACCACCGAGGCGGACCAGGCCGTGGCGTTCGCGCGGCTCCGCAAGGACCATCCGGTCCGGCGCGAGTGGTCGCGCATCGCCGTCCGAGACGAGGTGCCGCCGCCCCTCCTCGGGGCCGTCGCCGATGGATTGGGCATGCGCGTCGCGAGCCCATAGGCGCCCGCCTCGGGGCGGGTGGAGAGGCGACGGTCAGGCTCCGAACCCGTACTCGCGGAGATGGCCCTCGCGGTTCCGCCAGTCCGACCGCGTTTTGACGTAGAGCTGGAGGTAGACCCCGCGCCCGAGGAATGCCTCGATCTCCTCGCGGGCGGCCTTCCCGAGGCGCTTGAGCGCTGCGCCGCCCTTGCCGATCAGGATGGCCTTCTGCGAGTCGCGCTCGACCACGATGTCGCACGCCACGAAGTCCTTGCGGCCGTCGCGCTCCTCGTACGTCACCACGACCACCTGCGTCGCGTACGGCACCTCGTCGCGGAACTGGTGGAAGATGGCCTCGCGGACGATCTCGGCCACGAAGAACCGCTCGGGGTGCTCCGAGAGCTGGTCCTTCGGGTAGTACGGCGGGCCGGCCGGGATGCGCTCCAGGACCAGCTTCAGGAGGGCGTCGGTGCTGTGGCCGTCGCGGGCCGAGACCGGCACGACCGCCTCGGGGTCGCGGCCCAGCGCCTCGGTGTAGAGCGCGACCAGCGGCAGCGCCTCGTCGACCACCCCGAGGCGGTCGACCTTGTTGAGCGCGAGCAGGACCGGCCCGTGCGCGGCGGCCACGCGCTCGGCCGCCTGCCGGGCGTCGTGCGTGAGGGCCGCCTCGGTGGCGTCGGCGAGGAAGACCGTCACGTCGGCGTCGCCGAGCGAGCGGTCGACGTCGCGCATCATGTGCTTGTGGAGCTGGTACTTCGGCCGGACCACGCCCGGCGTGTCGAGCAGCACCAACTGGAAGCCGGCCGGCGCGACCTCGGGAAGCATCGCGCCGTCGTCGGAGAGGATGCCCAGGACACGGTTGCGCGTGGTCGAGGGGCGCGGCGAGACGATCGACAGCTTCGTCCCCAGCCAGCGGTTGAGGAGCGTCGACTTGCCCACGTTGGGCGCGCCGACGAGGGCGGCGTAGCCACTCCGGTGGTCGCGGCTCGTCTCGGCAGCGAACTCCGGCGCGGCGGGTTTCGAGGGCTCCATGCGTGAAAGGGAGGGCCGCCTCAACGCCACGCCGGCCCCTCAGGGTCCGTCGCCGCCGGCCCCGAGGCGGTGAGGAGCGAGTCTGCGCCGGCCGACTCAGAAGCGGTTCGGCGTGGCGGCGGGCGCCCCCTCACCTGTGGCCCGCGCGCCGGGTGCGGACACCGTTCGTGTATGCCGCGTCGGCGTGGACCTCGTCGCGCGCCGGCCTCCCGCCTGCGGCGCGGGCGCCTCCACCACCGTCAGGTGCACCGAGTGCGGCGCCTCGGGGATCGACGGGTCGGCGACGACCACGACGCCGTCGGGGCCGGTGACCTCGACGTCGAAGTCGATCAGCAGGCCGCTGCCCCCGTCCGCGCGGTGGCCGCTCGCGCCTCGGGGCGAGACGGAGCGGACGGCCCGGTACGTCGGCCGCAGAGCACCCCCGAGGCGGACGGAGTTGCCGGTCGGCATGACCTCGTAGGTCACGTGGGCGACCTCCGAGGCGGCGCCCCCCTCGGGGGAGAGGAGCACCGGGAAGCTGAGCCGGCTCGTGTACGTCTCGCCGTCGGGACCGACGGCCCGTCTCAGCGAGAGGCCACGCGTGCCCGAGGCGGTGTCCATCGCCCCCATGCGTTCCACGTCGCGTGCGATGCCGTCGAGAAACGCCGAGGCCTGGGGCGCCGCCGGGCCCTGCGAGGCGGCGTCGATGGCGTGCCGCTGGCCGCGCTGCTGGACGAACACGAGGGCCACGAGCAGCGTCGTGCCGACGAGAATGGCCGTGAGGTTGTCGAGGGCGAAGGTCATGCAGACGGGCGACGGGCTGAAGGCCCAGGGTTCGATGTCGCCCTGCATTGCCTACAGAACCATGCCGCAGGCCCCGAGGCGGTTCTCAGGTCTCAAAACGGGAATCATTCCGTGCGCGCAGCGCCGTCGAGAGCCACCCTGAGACGACCCCCTCGGAGCTGTTTTCCTCGTGCGTCCGAAACTCGCACACTGGCCTCGGGGGCTCCGAGGCGGGCGTCCGTGAGCAGCGGGGTCCGTCAGGGGATGGTCGGCGCGGACGAGGCAGCGGCCCGCGTCTCCTCCGACGTCTGATGCGCCGCCGACGTGGAGAGGTGGATCACCTCGTTGCCGTCGAAGCCCATCTTGTCGGCCAGCTCCAGGATCTCGCCGGTGTCGAGCGCGAGGTCGACCCGGTCGCCGAGGGTGACGTGCGTGCCGAAGGCGGCGCCCGCCAGGATGGCGTCGCGCCACGCCTGCTCCTCCGCCTCGTGGGCGGCCCGCTCGTCGGGGCGCATGTGCCAGTACATCGTGGCCTCGTAGAGCCGGGCGTTGTTGCTGGCGCGCCGCACCCGGATGGCGAGGGCGTTCTTCCGGTTCCACTCGTAGCCGATGCAGATCGGCCACTCGGTGCACCCGCCGACGGTGTCGAACGCCTGCCGGAGCGCACGGAGGCTCAGAATGTTGACGTCGAAGTGGCGGAGGTCGTCGGCCGGGAAGGGCCGCGTGCGGAGGTCGGAGTTCGCGTGGGCGAAGCCGCCGAAGCCGCTGCGCACCATGCCCGTGATCGGGTCGGGCAGGCCGTCCACCTCGAGCCCGAACCGGGCGAAGCCGTGGTGGCTCGTGTTGGCGAACTCGAGGTAGACCTCCTCGGAGCCGAGGGCCTGGATGAGGTCGTGGAACTGGGTCTCGGCCTCGTGGCGCCCGCTCCCGCCGCCTTCCATGAAGTAGACGTGGCGGCCCCGCTCGGCCCCGACCGGCGTCACGTCGAAGGCGTGGGTGTGCTGGTGCCAGGGGTACGGCTGGCCGTCGTTCCAGGGATGGGCACGCGACGACACGTTGCCCTGCGGGACGGCCGAAGACATGCCGCCGGCGTCGCGGTAGATGCTCATGTCGAGATGGCCGCCCGGCGGCAGCGCATCGTGGGCCACCGCGAGGGCGCCCGTGATGGTGACGATGCCGTCCAGCTCGAGGTCGAGGACGTCGGTCGTGTCGCGGACCAGCACGAGGCCCTCCCAGTCGAGCCGCCCCGAGGCGGCCACCTGCATGTCGCCGTTGACGACCAGCGCGCCCTCGCCGCGCACCAGGCCCTCGATGCGCAGGCTGCCGTCGACCAGGGTGATCTCGTCGTCGCCGCCCCACGTCGCGCTTCCGGTGACCGTCTGGTCGCCCGCGAGGCGGAGGTCGGAGGGTCCCATCGAGGCGATGGCCGTCTGGTACAGGCTCTCCGTGTCGTCGACGTTGAGGTCTTCGAGGAGGCCGTTGTTGCCGCCCCAGGCGCCTCCGTTCGGGACGTTGAGGTCGTTGCCGGCCGCCGTCATGGCGGCGTCCAGGTTGGACTGGAGGGCGCCGAAGGGGAGGAAGCCCGACAGGCGGAGGTCGTCGTAAGTGCGGCGGTCGAACCGCACGTCCGGCGCCTCCGCGTTGCCCGTGATGCGCGCGCCCGGCGTCGTCGAGGCGGTCGCGTACGGAACGTCGAGCCAGAGCGGGCCGGGCACGTTCATGCGGTCGAACTCGTACGTGCTCCGGATGGTGTGAACGGCGCCGCCGTAGGTGCCCGTCACCGAGACTGTGGCGAGGGCCGGCGACAGCGAGTCGAGAGAGACCTCGAAGACGCCCCCCTCGTAGGGCTGCGGCCCTCCGATGCCCGGGTTGACGAAGCCGCCCGTCCCCATCATGCGGGAGAGCACGACGCTCTGCGCGCTCTCGGCGATCTGGCGCGCGACGACGTCGGCCTGGTCGTCGGCGTGCCGGGACGACATGTCGCGGAGCGTCCCGCGCAGGTCGACCGTCAGCAGGGAGCCGCCGACGATGGCCGCGAGGACGACGAGAAGGGTGTACTTGCCCATGGTCGGAGGGGGCGAATGGAAGGAGGTCGGCGTGCGAGGCGCTGCTAGAAGGCGGCGCTCGGGGAGTTGATGGTGGGGTAGGACGGTCCGGGCGGGGGGCCTCCAGAGCCGCCCCCGGAGCCTCCGCCGGAGCCCGAGCCGCCGGAGCCGCCGCCGGAGCCCGAGCCTCCGCCGGAGCCGCCCGCTGGCGGCGGCGGCGGGGGAGTGCCTGGCAGCTCCGGAATCCCGCCAGGCTCCGTGGCGTCGACCGGGGGGAGGCCCCCCTGGGCGGTCGCTCCCCGGACGCGGATCGTGCGGGCGTGCCGCGACGTCGCGAACGCAGAGGTCATCGACTGGTCGCTGGCCCGCGCCTCGGGGCGCCGCGGGGCCGTGACCAGCTCCACCTGCACGCGCGACGGCGTGTTGTTGATGACGTTGTCCGCCTGGAACGCCGTGCCGTTCGGCCGGAACGCGGTCACCTCGAAATCGACGAGCCCCGAGGTGGTGCCCTGAGCGCGCACCGAGCCGCCCCGCTCGAACTCGTACCGGGTGATCTGATAGAGGGGCCGGTCCACGCCGTCGACGAGGGCCGTCTCGCCCGTCGGCTCGACGTGGTAGGTCACGATGATGACCGGCGAGAGGTCGCCCATCCGGGGGTCCTTGAGCGTCGGGAAGGCGAACTGGCTCGTGTAGGTCTCGCCATCGGTGCCGGTGGCGCGGCGGAGGGAGAACCGGTAGTCGGTCGTGCCCGACGTGCCGCCGAACGCCGCCTGGGTCTGCGCCTTCGTGCGGATGTTCTCCACGTCCCGCTCGATGGTCGTGGCGAGGGTGCTCGTCATGCGCTGCGACTGGTAGCGGGTCGTCGCGTCGATGGCGCCCTGCTGGCCGCGCTGCTGCACGAACAGGAGAGCCACCAGCAGCGTCGAACCGACGAGGAATGCGGCCAGGTTGTCGAGGATGAACGCCATGGGGGTCGGGAGCTATCGGGCGGAGGCTGCCACGCTGGCCGGGGTGACGACCCGGCGGAGGTCGATGCGGACCGGCGCGCGGTCGAGGGGGGCGTCGGCCACCTCGGAGACGAGGACGCGGGTCTCTTTGGCGAGCGTCGGCAGGGCCGAGGGCGTGTCGGGGGCGAGGGTGTCGACGAAGCCCACCTCGGTGGCGACCACGAAGCGGAGGGCGCCGACGCCGACCGCGACCGACACGGTGTCGACGCGGCCGTGCCAGTCGTCGATGTCGTCGTAGGCGAGCGGGGCCAGCTCGCCGCTGTCCGGCCCCAGCCCCGAGGTGGGCGGCGTGCGGCGGACGCCCGTCCGGCCGACGTCGTCCTCGTCGAAGGCCAGCGACTCCAGAACGGCCATCTGGGCCTGCGCCGCGTCGGTGGCCGCCAGCTCGACCTCGACGCTGATCGCCCGCCGGTCGACGTCGTTGTCGGTCCGGTGGCGTCCGAGCGCGTAGAACGAGAACACCAGGATGGCAGCGAGCGCGAGGAGGGTCTGTTGCATGGGGCCAGGGGCGGTGACCCACGCGATGGCGACCCCCATGCCGGCGCGGTGCACGGGCGCAACGGACGGCGCTCGTGGAACGCCCACGTCCCATCAGGCGGCCGTAAGGGAGCCGCGCCATCGCTCCGGAAGCGCGTTTCCGCCCGCCTCGGGGCTAGACGACACGCGTCCGGCTGCTGCCTGCAGAGCCGGTCTCAGCGTTCGGCCTCTGCGATCACTGCGAGGTGGCGGCGATCACCCCCAGGTAGCGGCGCACCGCTTCGGGGAGGCCCATCTCGAGCGCGTCGGCGACGAGGGCCTGCCCGATCGAGACCTCCGCCACGTGCGGCACGGCGGCGAGGAACGGGCCGAGGTTGTCGAGGTCGAGATCGTGACCGGCGTTGACCCCGAGGCCGGCTGCCGGGGCGGCCTCGGCCGCCGCGCGGTAGCCCTCCAGCGATGCCGCCGCCTCGCCGCGCGCCGCCGCCACG
>JBCCQJ010000176.1:0-9354 GCA_039024395.1 Bacteroidota bacterium
CAAACTCGGTCGTCCTCTGCGAGACGTGCGGCCTGGTGTCGCTGCGCGAGACGTGGGAGGCCCTCGGGGGCTGCCCCAACGGCCACAAGACGCCGGCGGTGTGGAGCGCGAGGGCCGCGCTGGCCGCTGGCGATGGCGCCTCGGGGGCGCTCGCGGCTGCGGCGGCCACCTCCTCCGCGGCGTCTGGCGCCGCATCCGCCGCTGCGGCCACGGCGATCGCACCGCGTCCCGTCGCGTCGCCACGCCCCGAGGCGGAGGGCCGGCCGGCCTGGCTGACGGCGCTGCTGGCTGTCGTCGGCATCGCGGCGCTCGTCGTCGGCGGCATCTTCGGGGCCGGCCTGCTGCGCGGCGACGACGCCCCGCCACCGGTCGTCGACGAGGGGCCGCCGCCGCCCACCGGGCCGACCGCCGTCGTCGCCGAGGCGGGCACGGTCGAGGGCGCCCTCGGCGGCGCCGACTTCCAGGACGCCGACCTTAGCTACCGCGACCTCTACTCGTTCGCCGCCGACTCCTCGGGGCGCGTCCTCTCGGTCTCGGTCACGTCCGAGAGCTTCGACCCGGACCTCTACGTCGAGACGCCGACGGGCGAGCGCGTCGAGGCCCAGGCGTCGAGCGAGGACGCCGAGACGGGGGCACGGACGCTCTCGATCCCCAACCTGCGGGGGCCAGGCCTCTACCGGCTCCACGTCACGTCGCGCCAGCCCGAGGCGGAGGGCGCCTACACGCTCCGCATCCGGTTCGAAGAGCCCGTGCGGCCCCTGACGGGCGGCGCCGCGCCGTTCGCGGCCACCCTCGGCGAGTTCAGCCAGCAGGTCGATGGGTTCTTCCGCGACACCTATCGCTTCCGCGGCATCGCCGAGCGCGAGCACACCGTCACGATCCGGTCCAGCGCCTTCGCCCCGACGGCCGCCGTCACCGGGCCGGGCGGCGCCGCGAGCGGCGAGACCGGCCGTGCCGGCGGCAGCGTCACCTACACGTTCACCCCCGAGGCGACCGGCACCTACCAGCTCGTGGTCAGCTCGCAGAGCCGCGAGCGGCGCGGCGCCTACACGGTGCAGCTCGCCGTAGAGGCTCCGCCCCCTGAGCCGGTCGAGATCGTGACCCCGCTGCCCGGCAACGGGCGCCCCGTGTCCGACTCGCTCGCCGTCGGCGACACGCGGACGTTCTCGTTCCAGGGCCGCCTCGGGGACCGCGTTCGCCTCGAGGTCCGCACCGACGGGTTCACGCCGTCGCTCGTGCTCGTCGGGCCCGACGGCACGCGGACGCCTGCCGAGCCCGACGGCGACCGGGCGCGCATCAGCAACTTCGTCGTCCCGACGGCCGGCGGCTACCGCGTCCTCGTGGGCGCACCGAGCGGCGGCGGCGAGGCGCGCGTGACGCTGGAGCAGGAGGCGCCGACGACGTCGGAGGACGTGCCCCGCCTGCCGGGGGTCGAGGTGCCACGCGAAGAGCCGCTCGACGAGTCGACGGACGATGGCGGTGACGGAGGGGCCTACCAGCCGCAGCCCATCGGCGGCGGCCAAGAGTAGCGGCTCCGCGCCGCGCACCCGCCGTAGCTTCCGCCTCCCTCGCGACCCGCCCTGCATGAGCGACGACGCCGACATCATCCGAGTCCCCAAGGCCCGCCTGCGCGAGGTCAAGGACGAGATCGACGCCCTCAAGGTCGAGCGCGACCGCCTCGAGGCGGAGCTGGAGGCGCTGCAGGAGGAGCACGAGAACCTCCGCGCCCACCTCAAGGGCTCGATCCAGGAGGTCGACCGGCTGACGCGCGAGAACGACCGGCTTCGTGGGTAGCGATGTCCCATCCGGAGGGTCAAGCCGATAGGTGACGGCAGCGGTCTTGAAAACCGTCGAGGTGTCAAAGCCCTTGAGGGTTCGATTCCCTCACCCTCCGCCCCGGCCGGCGGCGCAAGCGACTCTGTCGCAACCCGCCGCCGGCCGGCCCGTCTAGGAACGCCGCTCCGCCTCCGACCGATGCCCCGTCTGCTCCGCCTCGCCGCCGCCGTCGCCCTCCTCGCGCCCGCCGTCGGCGCCCAGGACGTGCCCCGAGGCGGCGTTCCCCCCGGCGGCACGATCACGCTGGACGAGGCCGTCGAGATCGCGGTCGGCCAGAGCCCCGAGGTCCGCCGCGGCGTCCTCGCCGACGACAGCCGGGCGCTCGCCGTGAGCGACGCCCGCACGGGCCGCCTGCCCTCGATCAGCGCCTCGCTGGCGCCGACGCAGCGCTACGGCCTCGCCTTCGACCAGACGATCGGCGACGTCGTCACGCAGACGAGCGAGACCCTCAACCTGGGCGTCGGCGGCTCGATCCGGCTCTACGACGGCGGCCGCGTCAGCGCCGACGTGCGCCGGGCCCGCCTCGAGCGGGAGGCCGCCTCGGTGGGGCTCGAGCGGACGCGCCAGCAGGTCGCCACCGACGTGGCGCAGCAGTTCCTCCAGCTCCTCCTCGACCGCGAGCTGGTGGAGGTCCAGACCGAGCAGCTCACCGCGGCCGAGGCGCAGCTGGAGCGCGTGCGCGAGCTGGTCGAGGCCGGCGCCCGGCCCCGCGGCGACCTCATCACGCAGGAGTCGGTGGTGGCCGCGCGGCGGACGGACCTCATCGTGGCCCAAGGGGCCGTCGACCGCACCGAGGTGGTGCTCGTCCAGCTCGTCGGGCTCGACCCGCTCGGCGACTACACGTTCGTCGGGCCGAGCCTCGACGCCCTCGAGGCGGCCGGCCTGTTCGCGTACGAGCCGGAGCCCCTGGCCGCTCTCATCGACGCCGCCCGCGCCGCCCGGACCGACCTCCAGGCCCAAGAGATCCAGATCCGCGCCGCCGAGGCGGGCATCGGGAGCGCCCGCGCCGGCGGGCTGCCGTCGCTCGACCTCGACGCCTCGTACGGGACCGGCTACTCGAGCCTGCAGCGCCGCTCCGTCGGCGAGGCGCCGTCGTTTCCGGTCACGCTGCCCGACGGCACGCCGATCCTGGTCGGGGGCGATCCGCTGACGTTCCCCGGCGACCCCACGCTCGAGACGACGCCCGTCTTCACGCAGTTCGGCGACAACCGCGGCGGGTCGGTCGGGCTGACGCTCCGGGTGCCCATCTTCGACCGGTTCCAGACGCGCCGGGCGGTCGCCGAGGCGCGCATCCGGGCCGACGACGCGCGCATCCAGCTCGACGCGCTCGACCGGCAGGTGGCCTCGGAGGTCCAGCAGGCCGTCGTCGAGGCCCGCACGGCCGCCGCCCGCCTCGAGGCCGCCGAGGCGCAGCTCGCCGCCGCCACCGAGGCGCTCCGCGTCGAGCGCGACCGCTACGCCCTCGGGGCGGGCACGCTCTACGAGGTCGCCGAGCAGCAGGCCCGCCTCGCCGAGGCGGCCTCCGGCCGCGCGCAGGCCGCCTACGGCCTCGTCTTCCGGATCGCCCTCGTCCGCCTCGCCGTCGGCGACGTGGCCGTGGAGGACCTGGCGGAGACGGTCGTAGGGGGTTGAGCGGGTTCGGCGGGTCGAGCAGGTTCGGCGGGTTCAGCACGTCGAGCGGGTTTCGCTTACGACGTGCACCGCTGGAGGTACCGGATAAGCCCGTTGAGCATCGCCGTCACTCGCTTTGCGCGGCCGTTGAGATCGTCGAAGACCTCGCGCGATACGTACCCGACGTCGAGAGCGACATGGAGCTGAGACCGGACCTCGCTCGCCGAGCCCCGCGCGATGCGGAGGAACCGGGCGAAGTCCCGTTCGCTGCCCCGCTCGAACCCTTCGGCGATGTTCGACATGACCGACACCGACGCTCGCTGGAGATGGGACGCCAGCCCCGCGTCTGCTCGAAGCGGAGGCGATCTCGTCACACGGTACACCTCGCGCGTCAGCTCGCGGGCCGACCGCCACGCCTCGATGTCCTCGAACGATGTGAACGTGGCCATGTCTCGGTGAGGGATCTGGGAGGTAGACCCTCTCGCCCTCCTCACGTAACCTTTGCCGCTTGTCTCCGTCGGACTCGCTGAACCGGACCGACCTGCTCAACTCGCCCGACCCGCTCGCATGAGCCCCACGAAGAAAATCCTGATCGGCGCCGGCGCGCTGGTCGTCCTGCTGGTGGTCGCCGCGCTCGCGCTGGGCGGCGGCGAGGACGGCACCGAGGTGGAGGCCGACGAGGCCCGCGTCCGCACGATCACTCAGACAGTTACCGCCTCGGGGACGGTCGCCTCGGAGGTCGAGGTGCCCATCTCGTCCGACGTCTCGGGCGAGATCGTGCTGCTGGCCGTCGAGGAGGGCGACCGCGTCGAGGCGGGCGACCTGCTGCTGCGCGTCCGCCCCGACTTCTACGCCTCGCAGGCCGAGCAGGCGCAGGCCGAGATCGCGCGCGCCCAGAGCGGCGTCGGCGAGGCCCGCGCGTCGGTCGCCGAAGCCGAGCAGTCGGTCGAGCAAGCCCGCGCCGACCTCGCCCGCGCGACGGCCGACCGCGAGCAGGCCGAGCGGACGCTCCGCCGCCAGCAGGACCTCTTCGACCGCGACGTGATCTCGGCGGCCGACCTCGAGGCGGCGCAGGGCGTCTTCGACGTCGCCCGCGCCGGCGAGCAGTCGGCCCGCGAGGCCGTCGCCGGGGCACAGGCCCGCGTCGCGAGCGCCCGGGGCCGCGTCCAGAGCGCGCAGACGCAGGTGCGGGGCGCGCAGGCTCGCGGCCGGCAGGCGCGCCAGGAGCTGGCCCAGACGTCCATCTACGCGCCCATGTCGGGCACCGTCAGCCAGCTCAACGTCGAGCTCGGCGAGCGCGTCGTCGGCACGGCCACCATGAGCGGCACCGAGATCATGCGGATCGCCCGCCTCGACGCGATGACGATGGAGATCGACGTCAACGAGAACGACGTCGTGCGTGTGGCCGTCGGCGACTCGGCGCAGGTCGAGGTCGACGCCTTCCCCGAGGAGGGGATGGGCGGCTCGGTCGCCGAGATCGCCAACTCGGCGCGCATCCAGAACGCCGGCACGGCGCAGGCGGTGACCAACTTCCCGGTCGTCGTCCGCCTCACGCCCGTCTCCGATGCCGGCGCCGCCTCGGACGAGGGCCGCCGCCCGCCCGTGCTGCGGCCGGGCATGAGCGGGACGGTCGACATCTTCACCCAGTCGGTCGAAGACGCGGTCGTCGTGCCCATCCAGGCCGTCACCGTCCGCGACTTCAACGAGCTCGAGCGCGAGCGCCGCCGCGAGGCCGAGGCGAGCGGCGAAGAGGTCCCCGAGACGCCGGTCCCCGAGGAGGAGGACCTCCGGCGCGTCGTCTTCGTCATCGAGGAGGGCGAGGCCGCCATGCGCGAGGTCGAGACCGGCATCGCCGACGACACCCACATCCAGATCCGCGCGGGCCTGGAGGGCGGCGAGACGGTCGTCACCGGCCCGTTCCGCCTGCTGCGCACCGAGCTGGCCGACGGCGACGCGGTCTACGAGAGTGAGGAGGGGTGAGCCCGTCCAGCGGGTCCTGCGAGTTCGGCAGGTTGAGCTCCAGGATCCCGCGCTCGCACCGACCTGCACAACCTGCCACACCTGCTAACCCGCCATGGTCATCGCGATCGACGACGTCTGGAAGACCTACACGATGGGCACCCAGGAGGTGCACGCCCTACGGGGGTGCTCGCTGTCGGTCGAGCGTGGTGAGTACGTCGCCATTATGGGGCCGTCGGGCAGCGGCAAGAGCACGCTGATGAACATCGTCGGCTGCCTCGACACGCCCACCTCGGGGACGTACCACCTCGACGGGCGCGACGTGGGCCGGCTCTCGGACGACGAGCTAGCGGCGGTCCGCAACGGCCAGATCGGGTTCGTCTTCCAGACGTTCAACCTGCTGCCCCGCCAGGACTGCCTCCAGAACGTCGAGCTGCCGCTCGTCTACGCCGGCATCAGCCGGACCGACCGGCGCGAGCGGGCGGCCGAGGCACTCCGGCAGGTGGGCCTGGGCGACCGGCTCGACCACAAGCCGAACGAGCTCTCCGGCGGCCAGCGGCAGCGCGTGGCCGTGGCGCGGGCGCTCGTCAACAAGCCGGCGATCCTGCTGGCCGACGAGCCGACGGGCAACCTCGACTCGGCGACGAGCGACGAGATCATGCGGCTCTTCGAGCTGCTCTACCGGCGCGGCAACACGCTGCTGGTGGTGACCCACGAGGACGACATCGCCGCGCACGCGCGCCGGATCGTGCGCCTGCGCGACGGCGTCGTCGAGACGGACGTCCAGGTCGCCGCACCCGTCCTCGCCAGCACCGAGGCGGAGGCTCTCGAGGCGACAGCGGTCTAGCCCCGCCTCGGGGCCGGCGCGTGGGTGGAAGCGCTATTCGTTCGAGCGCCTCGAGGCCCGCGGTGCAGACGGAAGACGACGGCGGCATGGCGCCACCTCACGCGCGGTCGGTGCGCCAGAATGCCCTACCCCGTCTGGGGGAAAGCCCTACATTCGTTCGGCTTCGCTCTTCCACACTCTGCGAACTCGTTCCCTGGTTTTCCGTCGTCTCGGTCGCGCCCTCCTCCGAGGCGGGCTCGTGGCGACGCTCGTCGTTCTGGCCGCACTAGCGTACACGGCGTTCCCGTCGACGCACGGAAGCGCGCGCATGCACCGGCACGCCGACGGCCGAGTGCACACGCACCAGACGGCGGAGCGCACGCCCGCATCGGCGGCCGAGCGCGATGCCTCGGTGCGCCACGGCGGCGTCCACGCGCACAACGGGCAGGTCCACGTCCACGACGAGGCAGCCCACCCGCACCGGACGGCTCCCGAGGCGGAGGCCTCGACGGTGTCGAAGAACGCCGTGCCGGCCCTCGCAGGCGCAACCGCTCCGCCTCCGGTGCGAGCCGTAACCCATGCCCCAGAGCCCCCGTGGCACTGGGCGAACGAAATCCCCTCGGTAGAGACCCCACCGCCCATCGTGCGGGGATGAGCTGCCCGCTTCGGCGGGCGGCACTGGTCATCCGGGAGGGCTCCCGTGTAGCTCTCCCGGCGTCGCTCCCGCCGCGCGCCACCGCGCGCGACTCTCTCTACCGATCCATGTCGTTGCTCCTTCGCTCCTGGCGCACCCTGCCCAGCCTCTTCATCCTGTTCATCCTGCTCACCTCCACGTCCGCAGCCGCCGCCTCCCACGGGCTCCTCACGGGGACCGTCACCGAGGCGGCCACCGGGCAGCCCCTGGCCGGCGCCAACGTCGTCCTGGTGGGCACCGACTTCCGGGCCGCCTCGGGGGCGGACGGCGTCTTCGAGATCGACGAGGTACCTGCGGGCACGTACACGATCCGCATCTCGTCTGTCGGGTTCGTGGCCGTGACCCAGGAGGTCGACGTGCGAGACGACGTGCGGACGACGGTCGACGTCGCGCTGGTGGCGGGCGACGAGGCCCTCGGCGAGGTCGTGGTGACCGGCCGCGCGGCGGGCCTCCTGGGCATCGCCGGATCCGCCTCGGAGGGCCGCGTCGGGCAGGCGCAGCTCGCGCCGCGACCGCTCCTGCGCGTCGGCGAGGCGCTCGAGACCGTGCCCGGCCTGATCGCGACCCAGCACAGCGGCTCGGGCAAGGCCAACCAGTTCTTCCTGCGCGGCCTCAACCTGGACCACGGGACCGACTTCGCTGCCTCGATCGACGGCGTGCCGCTCAACCTGCCGACGCACGCGCACGGGCAGGGCTACCTCGACCTGGGGCAGCTCATCCCCGAGGCAATCGAAGAGATCACGTTCGAGAAGGGGCCGCTGCACGCCGAGTCGGGCGACTTCGCGACCGCCGGCCGCGCCGACATCCGCATCGCGTCGTCGCGCGACGTGAGCATCGGGCGGGCCATCGTGGGCACCGACAACACGGCCGAGGGCCTGCTGGTGCAGTCCGGCAACGCCGGGACCGGCCGCTTCCTCATCGCCGCGCGCGGCCGCTACACCGACGGCCCGTGGGTGAACCCTGAGAACGGGACCCTTGCGAGCGGCTTCGCCAAGTGGGCGACCGACACCGAAGCGGGCGAGCTGTCGGTGACCGCAATGGGCTACTACAACGACTGGGACGCGACCGACCAGGTGGCGCAGCGAGCCGTCGAGGCCGGGCTGATCGACCGCCTCGGGGCGCTCGATCCGACGGCCGGCGGCACGACCTCGCGGGCTGCGCTCGCCGGCCGGTGGGCGCGCGGCGGCTCCGAGGTGACGGCCTACGGCGCCTACTACGCGCTCAACCTGTTCTCCAACTTCACCTACTTCCTCGACGACCCTGACCAGGGCGACCAGTTCGAGCAGGCCGACCGCCGCGCCTACGCCGGCGCGAGCGCCCGCCAGCACTGGCACGCCGACGTCGCCGAGGGCACCACGACGACCCTCGGCACGACGGCGCGCCACGACGAGATCTTCGAGGTGGGCCTCTACCGGACGAGCGCGCGCGAGCGGCTCTCGACCGTCCGTGAGGACGGCGTCTCGCAGTCGAGCGTCGCGCTCTTCGCCGAGAACGAGACGAGCTGGACGCCCTGGATGCGCACGACGGCCGTCCTCCGGGCCGACCTCTACCGCTTCTCGGTCGACGCCGGCATCCCGGCCAACTCGGGGTCGGACACGGACGCCATCGTGAGCCCGCGCGCCGGCATCGCGCTCGGCCCATGGTCGTCCACCGAGGTGTACCTCAGCGGCGGCTTCGGCTTCCACAGCAACGACGCGCGCGGCGTCACGATCACCGTCGACCCCGTCTCGGGCGAGCCCGCCGAGGCGGTCGACCCACTCGTGCGCACGCGCGGCGCCGAGTTCGGCGTCCGCACGACGGCCGTGCGCGGCCTCCAGTCGACGGTCTCGCTGTGGGCGATGGGCCTCGACTCGGAACTGCTGTTCGTCGGCGACGCCGGCGGCACCGAGGCGCGCGGCGAGAGCCGCCACCTCGGCGTCGAGTGGGCCAACTACTACGACGTGAGCGACCTGATCGACCTCACGCTGGACGTGGCGCTGACGAACTCGCGCTTCGTCGACGCGCCCGACGACGCCAACCGGATCGAGAACTCGATCGGCCGCATCATCACGGGCGGCATCTACGCCGGCACGCCGCAGGGGCCGCACGGCGCCCTCCAGGTGCGCCACTTCGGCCCGCGCCCGCTCACCGACGACGGCTCGGTCGAGGCCGGGGCGACGACGCTTGTCAACGGCCGCGTCGGCTACGGCTTCGGGGCGTTCACGCTCGCAGTCGACGTGCTCAACCTCCTCGACTCGGAGGACGCCGACGTGAGCTACTTCTACGCCTCGCGTCTGTCCCCCTCGCTGCTCGACGAGCCCGCCGACGGCGTCGAGGACGTCCACGCTCACCCCGTCCAGCCGCGTGCGGCGCGACTCTCCCTCGGCGTCGCCTTTTGAGTACACACCTCCCCGTTTCCGCCCCGAGGCGGCCCGGCCCTCTGCGCCGG
>JBCCQJ010000177.1:0-9344 GCA_039024395.1 Bacteroidota bacterium
GTGCGGCTCGGCGGGACGACGGACGACGGACGACGGACCACAGCCTGAGTATTCTTCCGGATGGCGTTCAAGTTCGAGAACCTGGAGGTGTGGCAGCGGGCGCTGGAGTATGGCGACGCGATCGAGTCCATCGCGGCGGCCCTTCCGGCCCACGAGCGTTTCAACCTCGCCGACCAGATCCGACGGGCGGGGACGAGCATCGCCCTCAACATCGCGGAAGGGTCCGTCGGACAGAGCGACGCCGAGCAGGTCCGGTTTCTCGGATACGCGCAGCGTTCTCTCGTCGAGACGGTTGCGTGCCTTAAAGACCCGAGTCCTCTGCGCGAGGCCTACCGTCAGGCCGAAACCCTCTTCCGCCAGCTCGCGGCCTTCCGTCGATCTCTCGGCAGCGCTGTGCGTGAAGAGGCTGTCACCTACGACGCTTCACCGTCCTTCTAGCCAAACTGTGGTCCGTCGTCCGCGGTCCGTGGTCCTCTTTCCATGCTCCAGCAATTCGACGAACGCAACCGCGACCTGATCGTCAACATTGGCGGGCGGCTCGTCCACCGCGACGAGGCCGGCGTCTCGCCCTTCGACTCGCTCGTGCAGGGCGGCGACGGCGTGTGGGAGGGCCTGCGCCTCTACGACGGGAGGATCTTCCGGCTCGCCGAGCACCTCGCGCGGCTCCACGACTCGGCGAAGGCCATCGCCATCGAGGAGGTGCCCTCCATCGAGGCCATCACGGACGAGATCCGCCGGACGCTCGAGGCCAACGGGATGCGCGACGGCGTCCACATCCGGCTCACGCTCTCGCGGGGCACCAAGATCACGAGCGGGATGGACCCCCGCCTCAACCAGTCCGGCCCGACGCTGATCGTGCTCCCCGAGTGGAAGGCGCCCGTCTACGACCGCTCGGGGCTCGTGCTCCAGACCGCCTCGGTGCGGCGCTTCCCGCCCGACTGCCTCGACCCGAAGATCCACTCGAACAACCTGCTCCAGTCGATCCTGGCAAAGATCGAGGCGACGGCCGCCGGTGCCGACGCGGCGCTGCTGCTCGACCGCGAGGGCTTCATCGCCGAGTGCAACGGCACGCACGTGTTCCTCGTCCGCGACGGCGTCGTGTGCACGTCGCGCACCGACGCCTGCCCCGAGGGCATCACGCGGCAGACGGTGCTCGACCTGTGCGCCGCCGCCGAGCTCCCGCACCGCGTCGACCGGTTGACGCTGACCGACGCCTACCGGGCCGACGAGATGTTCTGCACCGGCACGATGGGCGAGCTGGCCGGCGTGACCCGTCTCGACGGGCGGCCCATCGGCGACGGGGAGGTCGGGCCGATGACGCGCCGGCTGACGGAGCTGTTCACGGCCGAGGTGGCCGCCTCGGGGGAGCCGGTCGTCGCGTAGGCCCCGAGGCAGGCCACGACCCCGAAGGCGGGGCGCCCGCCCCGAGGCGGGCCACGAGGCGGGGCGGAACCCTGCCGCCCGTCGCCCGGTGGACCGCCGGCCGCCGTGCGGCCGGGACCGGGCCTCGAGCCCGGGTCTCGCATCGCCCCCGTTTCGCTCGTGTCCGTGGCCGGCTCCCGCGACCCCTTCCTCGTCCTCGACCTGCCCTACGACGCCGGTCCCGACGACGTCCGGCGCGCGTTCCGGCAGTTGGCTCGCAAGACGCACCCCGACCGCGGCGGCTCGGCGAGCGCCTTCCACCAGGTCCGCACCGCCTACGGCGCGTTGGCCGAGGACCTCGACGGGCAGCGCCGCCGGTGGCAGCCCGCGCCGCCTCCGAGGGTAGACGCACGCTTCGCGGCCGGGCTCGACCCGCAGGAGTACCCGGGCTGTCCCGTCCATATTACCCGTGACCGCGGCAGGCGGATCGTCGCCTACGACGTCGACGCGCGGCCCGCCGGGTGGACGCCCGGCCTGGCGCCGCCTCGGGGCGGGCGGTGCGAGGCGCACTACGCCGCGACCGACGACGCGCCGGCGTTCGGGGTGTGGGTGGTCCCGGTGGGGACGCACGCGTTCCGGTGCGTGTTCGGGCCGCCGCCCCCAGGCGGGTGACGGTGCCGCCACGGGGCGTGCAGCGCGGGGCGTGCAGCGCCGGCCGACGCGCGGTGCTCGTCTGCCAGTGCCATCGGTCGACGAGAAGAGGGGAGACGTGAAAATGAGAGGGCCGTGAGCCGGTCCGGTCGGGGTTTCCGGTTTCCCCTGTACAGCGCTCACACCGCGGCTCCATGCGACCGACCCTCCGCCTCGTCCTGCTCCTCCTGATCGGCATTGCGGCCCCCCGAGGCGACGCCCAGACCTGCACCACGACGTGGCAGAACCCAAGTGGAGGCGCCTGGACGGATGCCGCGAGCTGGTCGGCCGGCGTCCCCACGGCCACGAGCGTGGCGTGCCTCACGACGCCGGGGACCTACACCGTGACGGCGAGTGGGATCACGGCGGCGGTGCTCCGCCTCGGGGCCGCCTCGGGGACGCAGACGCTCCTGAGTTCCGGCGCCATCACCCTCGCCGACTCGGGAGCGGTGGATGCGAACGGCGTGCTGGAGTGGACGGGCAACTACCTCGAGTCCGGGGTGCTCGTCAACCGAGGGCTGCTCCGGTGGACGACCAACATCAACTCGCGCGGCGTCCGCGGAGGCGCCACGCTGCGCAACGAGGGGACGCTGCGCTGGGAAGACGCCGGCAACGTGTTCCTCGGCGGCGGCGCCCGGGTCGAGAACGCAGCGACGCTGACGCATGTCGGAACGGGCGGCTCGTTGCTCCAGACCTCGGGCGGCGGCGCGTTCGTCAACGCGGCCGGCGCGACGGCCGCGAAGACCGGCTCAGGCACCTGGCTGATTGGTACGCCGAGCGAGAATCGAGGCACTCTGAGCGTCGGGGACCAGAGCGTGATCCGTCTCACCGGAGCCAGCACCCAGGACGGCGCCACCTTCGTTGCCGAGGCGGGCGGGTCGATCCAACTGGCCGGGGCGGTTGCGTGGGGCGGGACCGCCTCGGGGGCGCCTGCCGGGCAGGTGGTGGTCTCGAGCGCGATGACGGCGCCCGACGCGGGGGCGACGCTCGACCTGGGCGGAACGGGCCTGGAGTGGACGGGCAATTACCTCGAGTCCGGGGTGCTCGTCAACCGGGGGCTGGTGCGCTGGACGACCAACGTCAACTCGCGTGGCGTCCGCGGCGGGGCGACGCTGCGCAACGAGGAGACGCTCCGGTGGGAGGACGCCGGCAACGTGTTCCTCGGCGGGGGCGCCCGGATCGAGAACGCGGCCACGCTGCAGCACATTGGAACGGGCGGCTCGCTGCTGCTGACCTCCGGGGGCGGCACGCTCCTCAACGAGGCGGGCGCCACGGTCGAGAAAACCGGCCCGAACACGTGGACGATCGGCACGCCCAGTGAAAACCGGGGCCTGTTCGACGTCGCTCAGGGGGAGATGCGGTTCAACGGGGCGAGCCGGCAGGAGAACGCGGCGTACGTGGTGGACGCCGACGCCGTGCTGGCCTTCACCGCCTCGGTGACGATCGCCGGGACGCTCACCGGCGAGCCCGACGGCCGCCTCTACGTGTCCAACGCCACCGAGGCGGACGGCACCGCAACCGTGAACCTCGGGGGGACGGGCCTGGAATGGACGGGCAATTACCTCGAGTCGGGGACGCTCGTCAACGAGGGGTTGCTCCGGTGGACGACCAACGTCAACTCGCGCGGGGTTCGCGGCGGGGCGACGCTGCGCAATGAGGGGACGCTGCGGTGGGAAGACGCCGGCAACGTGTTCCTCGGCGGGGGTGCCCGGATCGAGAACGCAGCCACGCTGGTGCACGTCGGGACGAGCGGCTCGCTGCTGCAGACCTCAGGGAGCGGTACGATCGTCAACGAGGCGGAGGGGACGCTCCAGAAGACGGGCACCGGGACCTGGACGGTCGGCGTGCCGAGCGAGAACGCCGGGACGCTCGACGTGGCCGAGGGCGAGCTGCGCCTCAACGCCCCCAACGCCCACCAGGACCCCGAGGTGGCGGTCGCGTCGGGCGCGACGCTCGCGATCACCAATCCGTTCACGCTCTCCGGAACGATGACCGGAGCGCCGGAGGGCCGCCTCTACGCCTCCAACGCGATCACGGCCTCGGCCTCGGCCGCCCACAATCTTGGGGGGCCAGGCCGGGAGTGGACGGGCAACTACCACGAGTCCGGGGTGCTCGTCAACCGAGGGCTGCTCCGGTGGACGACCAACATCAACTCGCGCGGGGTTCGCGGCGGGGCGACGCTGCGCAATGAGGGGACGCTGCGGTGGGAAGACGCCGGCAACGTGTTCCTCGGCGGCGGCGCCCGGATCGAGAACGCGGCGACGGTGCGGCACATTGGAACGGGCGGCTCGCTGCTCCAGACCTCCGGCGGTGGGACGCTCGTCAACGCGGCGGGCGCCACGCTCGCGAAGACGGGCACGGGCACCTGGACCGTCGGCGTGCCGAGCGAGAACGCGGGCCTCGTCGACGTCGACGCCGGCGAGGTGCGGGTCACCAACGCGAGCACCCAGACCAACCCCACCTTCGACGTCGCGTCTGGCGCCACGATCACCTTCGCGAGCCCCTACACGCTCGCCGGGACCGCCTCGGGGAGCATCGCCGGCCAGTTCGTCTCCAGGACCGACTTTCAGGCCGACGGCACGGCGACGCTCAACCTCACCGGCACCGGCTTCGAGTGGACCACGAGCTACCTCACCGCGGGGACGCTCGTCAACACCGCCGTCGTCCGCCTGACCGGCACCGTCAACGGCCGCGGCGCGCGCAACGAGGGGGCCGTCTTCCGCAACGATGGGGCCCTCACCTGGACCGACGGGGGCAACCTCTGGGCGTTCCAGGGCGGCCGGATCGAGAACGCCGGCACGCTCGCCTGGAGCGGCACCGGCATCCTCCAGGTCCACACCGACGCCGTCTTCCGCAACGGGGGCGACTTCACCTGGACCGACGAGGCCGACGTCCGCGTCACGGGCGGGAGCCGGTTCGAGAACGCGGGCACGTTCACCGTGACCGGCTCCGGCACGCTCCGAGGCGGCAACGACACCGACGTGTTCGTCAACGAGGCGGGCGCCGAGTGGGTGCTTACGCCCTCGGCGCCCTTCGCCCTCGGCACCGACATGACCTCCTTCCGGGCCGTCCCGATGCAGGTCCGCCTCGGGGGGACGGTCCGCCTCGAGGGCGAGATCGACGCCCGCGGCTCCGAGATCGCCAACAGCGCCGAGCTGCACGTGGGCGCCACGCCCGGCGCCATCGCCACGGTCACCTGGACGGGCGACGTCCCGCTCGGCCCCGACGCCGACCTCCGCCTCGACCTCGCAGGCGCGGCGCCGGGCACCGGCCACGACCAGATCGTCGTGCTGGGCGCGGCACGCCCCTTCGCGGCAGGCGAGGCGACCCTCGACGGGGCGCTCTCGGTCGCCCTCGCCGACGGCTACGACCCCGAGGCGGGGACCGCCTTCGAGGTGCTTCGCGCGCCGTCGTTCGCGGGCGGCTTCCGCGACCGCACCTCGCTGACTGTCGAGGCGCTCGACCTCGCGCTCTACCCGTCGCTCACCGCCGACGCCTACGTCCTCACCGCCGCCGAGGGCATCCCGACCCTGAGCGGCCCGCTGACAGCCGATCCGGACGAGGCCGTCAACGGGGTGCTCGCCGAGGTGGCCCTGACGGGATCGGGCTTCGCGCCCGACGTGGCGCTCACGCTGGAGTGCGTCGCGTGCGCCGACCCCGAGGGGGCCGGCGTGATCGTGGGCGGCATCCTCGACCTCACGCCGACGGCCATCGACGCCGTCTTCGACCTCCTCACGGGCGACGTGTTCGGCTCCTACCGCGCCGTCGTGCGCGACCCCCGAGGCGGCGAGGCCCAGACGCCGTTCACCGTCCGCGACGGCCCGCCGGTGCTGAGCGTGGCCGTGCTCGACGGCGAGGCGTCGGAGGAGGAGCGCGACCCGGGAGCGTTCGTGGTCCGCTCGAACCGCGTCCTCCGCGAGCCGCTGTCGCTGCCGTTCCAGCTCGGCGGCACGGCGCGCCTCTTCGCCGACTACGTGCCGGACCGTCTCGGGGGGGCGGTCGAGATGGAGGCCGGGAGCGACTCGGTTGTCGTGAGCATCTTCCCGCTCAACGACAACGAGACCGAGGCGGCCGAGTCGGTGACGATCCAGCTCGACGACAGCGGCGTCGGGGTCGCAGCGGCCGCCTCGGAGGCGGATGCGACGCTCGTCGCCACGCTGTTCATCGACGACGGGCCGCCGTCGGATGCCTTCGCCGTCTACGCGTCGTCGCCGCGACGGGTCGGGAACTTCGGGCCGGCGACCGTGCGGTTCGGCGGGCAGGGGTTCACCGAGACGACGACCGCCCAGGTCACAGGGGGCGATGGCGCCATAGATCCGGTCCGGACCTCGGTGAACGAGGCCGGGACGGTCCTCACGGTCCAGTTCGACCTGACGGACGAGCCGGTCGGCGTGCGGGACCTCGTCGTCAGCGGCGGCGGTGAGTCGACGACCCTCCAGGGGGCTCTGACCATCGAAGACGCCGTCTTCCCCGAGGTGTTTGTTCAGGTCCTTGCACCCGTCCGCGTGCCGCGCACGCGGGAGCGGAGGTACACCGTCCTCTTGCAGAACCGCGGCAACGTGAGCGTCTCGGGGTACCCGTACCTCGCCGGGATGCCCCTCGAGGCGGAGTGGGACGTCGACGGGTTCGACGCCCGGATGCCCGACGGATCGGTCGTCCCGTGGTCCACGGTCGCGCGGACGCTGGCCTCGGACGAGGGCGGCCAGGTGGTGTCGCTGCCTCTCATGACCCTCGGGCCGAACGAGACGCGCGAAGTCCACATCGACGCGTCCATTCCGGCCCCGCAGACCCTCCGCCTCGTCGCGTCCTGGATCTACCTCTGATGCTCTTCTCGACCGCCCGCTCCGACTCCAGCGTTCGACCCATGACCATGCGCTTCCTCCTCCTCCTGCTTGCCGTCGGTCTCGCCACACCCGTGTGGGCTCAGAAAGCGGTGGTCAACTCCGCGACCGGTGAACGACTCATCATGACCGAGAGCTTCACGGGGACCGAGTTTCAGTCGATCGACGAGTACTTCGGATCCGACGCCGAGACGATGTGGGACGTCATTGAGATCGCGGCGGGGAACAGCGTCGAGGACCGCTTCCGGTGGGAGGCCAAGATCCCCGACCTGATCTCCGGAGTGCAGAACAACTCCTGCCAGGCCGCGGCCATCAACCTTATCGAGTCGGTCAACGACCAGGGGGTTCTCCCCGACGGGTGGACGATCAAGAACGTCGGCACGCTCGGATCGCTCACGAACGTGGAAAACACCATCTTCGGCAACTGGTACCGGAGCGACGCCGAGAGAGATTTGTTCGGGGAGTCGTCGGTCCTGGATCCGCCGTCCTATGCCCACTCCCTGACGGTCGTCCAGAGTCCGGACGGCAACTACTACACGGTCGACAACTGGAGCGGCGGCGCGAAGGTGAGCCAGGTCTACCCGATCGACGCAGACGGCGTCTTCTTCTCCTCGAACCCCAACGAGACCGACATCCAGAACGCGGACTACCGGCTGCAGCGCAACCGGTACGGGACGGACGACCTCAACGAGTCCGACCCGGACGAGAAGTCGAAGGGAGAGCCGCCACCGACCAGCGAGCCCGTCGAGGTGGAGGTGCTCACCTCGGCCGACCCCAACGACAAGCTGGGCCTGGCCGGCGTGGGGGAGGAGCGCTTCATCACTCCGGACGCGCGGCTGGACTACGTCATCCGATTCGAGAACATGCCCGAGGCGTCGGCGCCGGCGCAAGAGGTGCTGATCCGCGACACCCTCGACGCCACGGTGCTCGACCTCACCACGTTCAGCCTGGGCGACATCCGCTTCAGCGGCCGGACGGTCTCCGTCCCGCCCGGGCTGCGGTCCTTCTCGCAGCGGGTTCCGTTCGATGAAGCGGGGCGGTTCGTCGTGCTCATCGATGCCACCCTGGTCCTCGAGACCGGCATCGCGACCTGGCGCTTCACAACCTTGGACGTGTCGACGGGCGACCTCCCGTTCGATCCGCTCGATGGATTTCTGCCGCCCAACCAGACGTCCCCCGAAGGAGAAGGGAGCGTGTCCTTCAACGTGCAGGCCCGGGAGGGGCTCGCGAGTGGCACCCGGATTCGCAACCAGGCCCGCATCTTCTTCGACCTCAACGAGCCGATCGACACGCCGCCGTGGAGCAACACCCTCGATCACGCGGCGCCGTTGAGCCGTGTGGCCGATCTCGCGGCGGTCCAGGCCGACAGCGTGTTCACGGTCTCGTGGTCAGGCGAGGACGCCGAGGCGGGGGTGCGGACGTTCGACGTGTACGCGGCGGTCAACGACGGGCCGTTCTTCCGCTGGCTCAAGCGGACGCCCGCCCGCGAGGAGGTCTTCGTGGGCGCGCCCGACTCGACCTACGCCTTCTACAGCATCGCCTACGACGCCGTCGGCAACGCCGAGCCGGGCAAGACAGAGCCCGACGCGACGACCGGCGTGGCGGTCTCGGACGAGCGCGTGTCGTCGCTCCCCGAGGCGCTCACGCTGGCCGCGCCGTTCCCGAACCCGGCGCCCGCCTCGGGGCCGGTCGCGCTCCACCTGGGCCTGCCCGCCTCGGGGCCGGCCGACGTGCGCGTCTACGACGTGCAGGGCCGCGAGGTGGCCGTCCTCGCCGACGGCGACCGGCCGGCCGGGTGGCACACGGTCCGCTGGGACCCCCGCGACGTCGCGAGCGGCGTCTACGTGCTCCGCCTCCGGTCCGACGGCGAGATGCGGACGCGGACGCTCACGGTCGTGCGCTGACGTCGCGGCCCCGAGGCGCGTAGGTTCGTGGCTCCGTCCCTGCGTTCCTGTCCATGCCCGATCTCTCCGACCGACAGCAGGCCCTCTGCACCTCGGCCCCCGCCGCCTACGGCGACCTCCGCGCCGTCCTCGTCAACACGACGCTCAAGCGCTCGCCGCAACCGTCCCACACCGACACGCTCCTCGATGTCGTCGCGCGCATCTTCGAGGCGAACGAGGTCGCCGTCGACCGCATCCGGTTCGTCGACCACGACGTGGCCCCGGGCGTCTATCCGGACATGACCGAGCACGGCGCCACCTCGGACGCCTGGCCCGACCTCTGGCCGCGCATCGAGGCGGCCCACATCCTCGTCGTCGGGTCGCCGATCTGGCTCGGCGAGAAGTCGTCGGTGTGCCAGAAGCTCATCGAGCGCCTCTACGGCATGTCGTCGCAGCTCAACGAGGCGGGCCAGTACGCCTTCTACGGGCGTGTCGGCGGGTGCATCGTGACCGGCAACGAGGACGGCGTCAAGCACGTCGGCATGGGGGTGCTCTACAGCCTCCAGCA
>JBCCQJ010000178.1:0-9317 GCA_039024395.1 Bacteroidota bacterium
CCCCACTTTCCACTTTCCACTTTCCACTTTCCACTTTCCACTTTCCACTTTCCACTTTCCACTTTCCACTTTCCACTTTCCACTTTCCACTTTCCACTTTCCACTTTCCACTTTCCACGCTCTCGCCGCGCAGCGGCGCTCTCCATGCTCTGTACGCCACCCCTCCCCCCGAGGCGGTGCCTCCCTCAGACGAGTACCTTCGGCGCATGGCCCTCGACCTCCGCACCGCCGACCGCTCGCTCACGCTCGACCGCAAGGGCAACGACGTTACGGCCGACGGCGAGCCCCTCGACGTGCGCCACACGACGCTCCGCGCCCCCATCCCGGGCGCCGAGACGCTTCTGATGGTCGTCGGGGGACGCCCGCGCGTCGTGACGGTGGAGCGCGACGGCGCGCGCACGACCGTCTGGGTCGACGGCCAGCCCATCGACGTCGCGGTCCGCACCGAGGCGGACGTGCTCCTCGAACGGTTCGGCCTCGACGCGGGCGACGCGGCGGCCGACCGCGAGGTCCGCGCCCCGATGCCCGGCCTCGTCCTCCGCGTTCTCGCCCAGCCAGGCAGCGCCGTCGAGGCGGGCGACGGGCTCGTCGTCCTCGAGGCGATGAAGATGGAGAACGAGCTGACGGCACCCGCCGACGGCACGGTCGCCTCGGTGCACGCCGCCGCCGGCGACGCGGTTGGCAAGGGCGACCTGCTCGTCGAACTGGAGTAGGCTCTCTTCCCTGGACCCGTGATTCTTCTCCTCAGCAACTCGACTACGCAGGCCGGGTACCTCACGCACGGACGCGACTGGATCGCCGACGCCCTCGGCAGCGCCCGCCGCGTCGCCTTCGTCCCGTACGCAAGCGTCACGATCTCGTACGCCGACTACGCCGACCGTGTGCGCGACGCGCTCGACGGGCTCGGGCTGGAGATCACGTCGGTCCACGAGGCGGACAAGCCGGCGCGGGCGGTGCAGGCCGCCGAGGCGGTCTTCGTCGGGGGAGGCAACACGTTCCACCTGCTGCGCGAGATGCACCTCCGGGGTCTCATTCAAGCCATCCGCAAGCACGTTCAGAACGGGGGGCCGTACGTCGGGTGGAGCGCGGGCGCCAACGTGGCCTGCCCCTCGATCCGGACGACCAACGACATGCCCATCGTCGAGCCGCCGACGCTCGACGCCCTCCGGCTGGTCCCGGTTCAGATCAACCCCCACTACACCGACGCGCACCCGGACGGCCACCAGGGCGAGACGCGGGCCGAGCGGCTGGCCGAGTTCGTGACCGCCAACCCCGAGGTGCCGGCGATCGGCCTGCCGGAGGGCACCGGGCTCCGCCTCGACGCCTCGGGGGTGCACCTCCTCGGGGGCCGCGCGCGGCTCTTCGACCGGGACTCCCCCCAGGGGCGAGCGGTGTCTGAAGAGGAGATGGAGGGCCTGCTGGCGCCGTAACCCCTCCTCGGAGGCGGCCGTAGGGCAGCGACGCTCACGCCTCCTGCCATGACGATCCGCTTCGCTGCCCCCTGGTCGACGCCGCTGTCGCTCGCCAGCGCGCTCGTGTTCGGCATCCTGGCCTTGATGGTGGGGATCGGCGCGACGGCCGGCGCCTTCGTTGTAATCGCGGTGCTGGCGGCGGCGGCCTACTACACCGTCCGCGGCTACGCCGTGGAGCCAGGCGCCCTCGTGATCGACCGCCTCGGGTGGCAGACGCGCCTCGACCTCGACGGCCTGGAGTCGGCCGAGGTCGACCCCGACGCCATGCGGGGGTCGATCCGGACGTGGGGGTTCGGCGGCCCGTTCGCGTTTGTGGGCCGGTTCCGCAGCCGCGAGTTGGGGCCGTACACGGCCTACGCGACCGACCGCGACCTCGCCGTCGTCCTCCGCTGGCCGGACCGCACGGTCGTCGTCACGCCCGACGACCCCGAGGCGTTCGCCGCCGCCGCCGAGGCCGCCTCGGAGGCGAGCGAGCTGTAGAGTCGGTGGAGCCGTGGTTCGGTACGTCAGTGGGTCAGTACGTCCGTGGGTCAGCACTGCCTTTGCCTGAGTGCAGTGACGGTCTCCGGCGGCATGTACCGAACCACAGCGCGAACCGCCCCTGAGCAAACAGCAGGGTCGTACGAAGACCGCGGTCGCTCGGGGTGGCGCCCTCGTTCATCCCTCCATTCCTGCGCGCGCGGAGCGCGCCTCCATTCCTCCAATCCGCCCGAGGGGCGCTCTCAGTGGCCCCCGTGCAAGACGATCTCGGAGATCGCCGTGTCCGCGTACCGAGAGCCCGGATACACCGATGCGATCTCGAACGAGATGACGTCTCCGAGGCGGACCCCCACCGCCTCGGGGAAGCGGACGGACTGCGGGAGCATGGTGTCGGCGAGCACGGCGCGAGCGACGGGCGTTCCGTTGACGCGCACGAGCGCTTCTCGCACCCTCCCGTTCGCTCGCCACAGCGCCTCGCTCTTGGCGTAGCCGTTCACGAGGTCGATGCTGTGGAAGTCGATGACGTAGTCCGGTGCAGCCTCCGGAGACCCCTCGAGCTGGAACGTGAGCCGCTCACCGACGCCGTCGCCCGCGGCCCCTTCAACCCACGCTGTCCGAGCCGAGTTGTCCTCGGCCTGGGCTGCACCGTATCGGTTCCTCCCCAGAGGAGCCAGCGCGGACGACGTCGAGAGCGTCCACGCGATCCCGCAGGCGAGGCTGCATCCGAGGAACAGCTCGTCGTTTTCGTACTCGTACCGGAGCCAGCGGCTGTCTTCGTAGACGACCACCTCGGCGACGGGCTGGGCGCTCACCGAGGCGGAGGCGACGATCAGAAGAGCGAGGACGCGCATCGGGCGTTGGTCAGGCGGTGAGCTTCTGCGCGAACGCGAGCACGAGGCGCGCGTGCGTCGCCACGACCTCGACCGCGCCGACGTTCCCGAGGCGGGCCTCGGGCGTGGTCGTCAGCTTGGGCGGCGAGACGCGGCCCATCCACAGCGGCAGCTTCTCGGCCAGGAGGCTCGGGCCCGGGAAGCGGCCGGGCGCCAGGTGGGCGCCGTAGAACGCCGCCTTCCGGTCGAGGCGCGCGTAGACGCTCTGGTCCGGCTCGACGTCGCCCTCCGCCCCCGAGGCGACGAACTGCGCCCCGAGGAGGTAGTCGTGGTAGAGGAACGGCACCTCGGCGAGCGCCGGGCCGACGGCGGTCACCGCCTCGGGGTGGGCGCGGAGGCCCACCTCGGCGGCGCGCGCGGTCACGGTGGCGACCAGCACGAGCGTCTCCTCGGCGACGAGGTCGGGGTCGGCCTGGTCGGTCAGGTGCGGGAGCACGGCCCGGACGAGGTCCTGCGTGGCAGACAAGGCCGCCGGCCCCGCGAACGCGACGAGGCGGGCGACCGTGGACAGTCCAGAGCTCATCGCGCGCGGCTGGAGGTCAGAGCGGAGGGGCCGCCTCGGAGGCGCTGTCGCCCCGAGGCGGTCAGGAGGCCGAGGGCGGCTCACCGCCGATCTGGGTCCGCATCTGGGTGTCGGCCTCGATGTTGCGGAGGTTGTAGTAGTCCATGACCCCGAGGTTGCCGCTGCGGAACGCCTCGGCCATGGCCTTCGGGATCTCCGCCTCGGCGGCGACGAGGTTGGCGCGCTGCTCCTGCTCGGCCGCGACGGCCGCCGCGCGGCGCTCCTCGGCCTTGGCGCGGGCGACCTGGAGGTCGGCCTCGGCCTGGTCGGTCTGGAGCTTGGCGCCGATGTTCTCGCCCACGTCCACGTCGGCGATGTCGATCGAGAGGATCTCGAACGCGGTGCCGCTGTCGAGGCCCTTCGAGAGGACCGTCTTCGAGATGTTGTCCGGGTTCTCGAGCACCATCAGGTGCGTGTCCGACGAGCCGATGGTCGACACGATGCCCTCGCCGACGCGCGCGATGATCGTCTCCTCGCCCGCGCCGCCGACGAGCCGCTCGATGTTGGCGCGGACGGTCACGCGCGCGATCGCCCGCACCTGGATGCCGTCCTTGGCGATGGCCGAGATCGGCGGCGTCTCGATCACCTTGGGGTTGACCGACACCTGGACGGCCTCGAACACGTCGCGGCCGGCCAGGTCGATCGCCGTCGCCCGCTCGAACGGCAGGTCGATGTTGGCCTTGTCGGCCGAGATCAGCGCGTTGACGACCTGCTGCACGGCCCCGCCGGCGAGGTAGTGCGCCTCGAGCTGCGGCGGGTGGACCGGGATGCCGGCCTTGTGCGCCGTAATCAGCGGCCGGACGATGGCCGCCGGCGGCACGTTGCGCAGCCGCATCCCCACGAGGTCGCGGAAGAGGCTCAGGCGCACCCCCGAGAAGATGGCCGTGATCCACAGCCGGACCGGCACGAAGTACAGGAGGACGATCGCCGCGAGCAGCGACCCCAGGATGACGATGAGACCGCCGACGCCGAAGAGTTCTTCCATTGGAGGGGAGGAGTGCAGAGGCCGCGTACGCCGCCTCGGTGTGCGACGTTGCGCGCGGCGTCGCGTGTGGTCTGGGGGCGGCCGCCCCGAGGTGGCTAGTTGTTCTGGGGCGAGACGGCGCGGCGGTAGTCGCCGCTGCGGCCGCCGGTCTTGGCGAGCAGGCCCACGCCGGTGATCTCGATGTCCTTCGTGACCGACTTGCACATGTCGTAGACCGTCAGCGCGGCGACCGACACGGCCGTCAGCGCCTCCATCTCGACGCCCGTCGGCCCCTCGGTCTTGGTGATCGCACGGATGCCAACGGCCCCCGCGGCCTCGTCGAGGTCGAACTCGATCTCGACGTTCTGGAGCAGCACGTCGTGGCAGAGCGGGAGCAGGCGGCTCGTCTGCTTCGCCCCGAGCACGCCCGACACGTTGGCGACCGTCAGCACGTCGCCCTTCTGGATCTCGTTCTCGCGGATCAGGCGCAGCGCCTCGGCGCCGACGATCACGCGGCCCGTCGCGACGGCCGTGCGCGCCGTCGCCGGCTTGTGGCTGACGTCGGACATGCGGGCGTTCCCCTGGTCGTCGACGTGGCTGAGGGCGGCGGGTTCGGTCATGGCAGACGGGCTCTGGGGGAACGGCGCAAAGATAGCCGGTCCCTCACGCCGCGCCCGTGCGTTTCGGCGTCCCGCCGAGGCGGCCCCAGGGCAGCCCTGGGCTCAGCCTCCGATCGTGATCATGGGACGATTCGGCGTGGCCGCCAGAACGTCCATGCCGGCGTGCGCGGCGTGCTTGCCGGCGAGCGCCGCCTCGACGTGTGCCAGCACCTCGGCGTCGGTCGCGCCGCCGCGGAGCGCGTCGCGGAGGCTGACCTCGGCCGGCCCGAACAGGCACACCTTGAGGCTCCCGTCGGCGGTCACGCGGAGCCGGTTGCAGCCGGCGCAGAACGGCGCCGTCATGCTCGCCACGAACCCGACGCGCCCGCGCCAGCCCGGCCGGTCGAACGTCATCGCCGTCGCGTGCGCATCGCTCCCAAGGCGGCGCAGCGGCCCGTGCACCGCCTCGATGGCCGCCTGCGTCTCGGCGTAGGGCACCAGCGAGGGCCGGTCCCAGCCGTTCCCGTCGAAGGGCATCACCTCGATGAACCGCACCTCGAGCGGCTCGCGCGCGGCGAGAGAGGCAAAGTCCGCCGCCTCGTCGTCGTTGACGCCCCGCAGGGCGACGACGTTGACCTTGAGCGTCGTCCCCGCCTCGGTGCCGTAGCCGGCGCGGAGGGCGGCGCCGAGCGCCGAGAGCACGCGGTCGAGCCCCGGCCGGCGGGTCACCCGCTCGAAGCGGTCCGGCCGGAGGGTGTCGAGCGAGAGCGTCAGGTCGGCCAGGCCGGCGCGGGCGAGCGCCCCGAGGCGGTCCTCCAGCAGGAGCCCGTTGGTGGTCATCGCCAGCCGTGCCCCGAGGCGGCCCAGCCGCTCCACAACATCCAGGGCGTCTTTCCGGACGAGCGGCTCGCCGCCGGTCAAACGGATCTTCTCGACGCCCGCGCCGACGAGGAGGGCGCCGAGGCGCGCGACCTCGTCCGTGGTCAGCATCGCGCGCGTGGGCGTGAGCGGGACGCCCTCGGCCGGCATGCAGTAGACACACCGCAGGTTGCACCGCTCCGTCAGCCCGAGGCGGAGATACGTGTGGCGCCGCCCGAACCGGTCGACGAGGCTCATCCGTCGCGGTCGCGGAACACCTTCTGTGCGACCGCGATGGCCACGCCGACGGCCAGCCCGGCCATCAGCAGCAGGACGTACCATGCCGTCGAGCCGATGGGGATGGCGTCCACTACGTCTCCCCTGCCTGCGCGGCGCGGTCGAGGGTCGTCGCCCCGATTCCGGAGCGGGCTCCGAGGCGGTCCCTCTCTGGAGTGGCGAGGCCGGTGGTGGCGAGCGTGCGCATGCGTTCAGTCTACGCTTCGTCGCGGCCCCGAGGCGGATCGTCGCGGCCCCGAGGCGGCTACTCGAAGTCCTCGACCACCACGATGTCGCTGTCGGCGCGGCTCTGCTGCGCGAGCAGGATGCGCTCGCCATCGGGGAAGACGGCGATGCCGGAGTCCTCGGGCACGTCCTCGACGGTGGCCACGCGCGTCCGGGTCTCGGTCGCGGGGTCGAGGCGGTAGATGTCCGCCGACCGGTCGAAGCGGCGCTCAAGGGTGTACACCTGATCGCCCACAACGGTCCAGTTGGCCCAATCGGCGGGCGACAGGTTGGCGTCGAGCGCCTGGACGCCCTGGTCGCGGGGCAGCCCGGTCTCGTCGATCGGCAGGCGCCACAGCCCGCGAGCCCTCGGGCGGATGACGAGGAGCCCCACGCCTGGGACCTCGGCCGCGGCCACGCCCCCGCGGACCGTCACCGGCTCGGGGTCGCCCCCGGACGTGGGGACGCGGTAGATCTGCCACTCGTCGCCCCGGTTCGAGGCGAAGTAGATCCACTCGCCGTCGGCCGACCACGACGGCGCGACGTCGTCAGACGGGTGGCGGGTCAGCGCCCGCGTCTCGCCGCCGGCGAGCACGAGGAAGATGTCGGCGTTGCCCTCGGCGCGGGCCGAGACGGCGATCGAGCGGCCGTCGGGCGACCACCTCGGGGCGCTCACGCGGGCGCCGTCGAACGACGACATGCGCTCGGCATTCTGGCCGTCGGGCCACGCCTTCCACACCTCGTGGGTGCCCGAGCGGGTCGAGATGAACGCGATGTCCTGCCCGTTGGGCGAGGCCGCCGGCTGCCGGTCGTCGCGCGTCGACTGGAGGAGCTGCTGCGTGACGCCGCCGTCCGGGTTGACCTCGACGATCTGGGAGCGCACCATCTGCCGGGCGAAGGCGACGCCGCCGCCTCGGCGCGCCACCGACGGGCTGGCGATCTCGCCCCCGTCGGCGCCGAGGGCGATCCACTGCGGCTCGCCGCCCTGCGCCGACACACGCCACAGCCCGGCCGCGCCCTCTCGGTTGGCCGCATAGACCACGTCGCGCCCGTTCGCCGTCCAGTCGAGGCCGGTCACGCCCTTCTGCTCCCGCGCGAGGCGGCGCACCCGTCCGCCCTGCACGGTGACGACGGCCACGTCCTGTCGTCCGTCGATGGCGGTCCGCACGAACGCCAGCTGGCGCCCGTCGGGCGAGAAGGCCGGGTCGAGATCGCCGGGGTACGTCGAGGTCGGCGAGGTGAGGCGCCGCGTGTTGCTGCCGTCGAGGGGCAGGAGGTGGAGGCTGTACGCCCCTTGCCGCCCGCGCCGCCCCGAGAACGCCAGCATCTGGCCGTCCGGACTCCAGGTCAGGTCCTGGACGGCCAATTCAGTGTCGACGATGAGGCGCTCGGCGCCTCCGGCCTCCGACTCGACCGTGTAGATCCCGCAGGCGCCGGTCGTCGAGCACCGGGCGAAGGCGATCTCCTCGCCGTCGGGGCTCCAGGCCGGGCTGTGGTCGTCGGTGGGGAGCGTCGTCAACCGCGACGGGTTGCCCTCGTCGACCCTCTGGACGTAGAGGTCGAACTGGCGCTGGCTGCCCTCGCCGTCCCACGCGAACGCCACGCGCTCGCCGTCGGGCGACAGGGCCGGATCCCGTTCGTTCCCGGGGTAGCTCGTCACCGGCGTGGCCCCCAGCGGGCGGACCCCCTCGACGCCCGCCCGGTAGGCCAGCGTCGCACCGAGAATGGCGACGATGGCCGCCAGCGCGCCCCACAAAACGATCGTCGGGCGGACGCGCTGCGGCGTCTCGGGACGCCGGAGCGTCAGGCCTGGAGGGTTGGCCGCCTCGGGGACGGTCGCCGCACGGGGGCCCGCGTCGGGGTCGACATCGAGGTCGACGGGCGCGATGACCCGGTAGCCTCGCTTCCGGATCGTCTCGACGTAGCTGGGGCTGCGGGCCTTGTCGCCGAGCGCCTTCCGCAGCTCCGAGATGCACCGGGCGAGCACGTCGTCCGTGACGATGGTGCCCGTCCACACCTCGGCCATGAACTCGTCTTTGGTGACCGTCTCGCCGGGCCGCGAGGCCATGCAGGCCAGCACCTCCATCACCTTGGGCTCCAGCTTGCGCACCTTCGACCCGTTGGTGATACGGTTCGCCATCGGCTCGGCGATCCACTCGCCGACCCGGAAAGGGGTATCGATCAGAGGGTGGGGGTCCGGGTAGACCGGGTCCATCGACGTCGTAGAGAGAGGGTTCCAGGGGCCGTCGCCACGGCGAACGGGAAGGGCGTAGAGCCGGTTCGCGCGGGGGAGACAACGACGTGCGCGGGCGCCATCGTGTGGCTGGATGCGTGAGCGCGGCGCAGGGAGCACGTGTACACCCCTCAAGAATAGGGGACCCGGCCAGGGAAGTCTAGCCGCAAGGGTCTCCGCCCGTCGAGGCAGGCGAAATGCGAAGCGTCATCAGCTAACCCTCAGGGTCCTCCAAGCCCGCTCCCATGTGTTGGGCGTCCCGACCGGCCCATTTTTGCTCCGCATCGTCTCCAGGCCCCCATGCCCCTCCCGCTCCCCTCCTCGCGCTACCGAGCCGCCCTGGTGCTCGTGTTGCTCGCGCTCGGGATGGCGATGGGCGCGCAGGCCCAGGACGTCCCGCACGTGTCGGCCCTCTTCGGCTGACGACCACACGTGTCGACGGGGATTCGTGAGCCACCCCGTCGGCCCGAGGCCGGTGCAAACCCCCACCACCGCCGGCCGCCGCGGGCCAGACCCCTCTCTTTTCTGGCCCTTCCGGCCCCCGCCCCGTGACGTCGTCGGGGCGGGGGCTCGCGGTTTTCAGGGGCCGCCTCGGAGCGAGGCCGCGGCCCTGAGCTAGGGCGTGTGGACAATCACCCAGATCGGCTCTCACGGGCCAGATTCCGCCTTCGCGGCGTCGCGCTCGTCGTCCGGGGCTCCGGCCCCGCACTCCTTGCGCTCCTTGCGAGGTCGAAATCGTGACCTCGCGGGAGCCTGAC
>JBCCQJ010000179.1:0-9105 GCA_039024395.1 Bacteroidota bacterium
CCCCGAGGCGGACCGCCCGCACGGCCCGCGCCGACGCCTCGGCGCCGAGGCTGCGCGTCCGCGCCACGTTGTCGGGCGCCCAGAAGCCGCCGGCCGTGGGCGACCACACGATCTGGTCGCGCGCCCACGTCGCGAAGACGCCCGCCTCGGCGTGGGCGCCGCGCCCGCTCCACACGAGCCCGCCGTCGGCGCTCCAGGCCGCCTCGGGGCGGAGGTCGGGGTTGCCGCCGGGCTGCCAGAAGCGGTCGTTGAGGGTCGGCATCCGGAAGGCTCGCGCGGCGCTCGCCTTGAGGCGCACCGCGTCCGTGAGGGCCACGTTGGCCCCGAGCTGCGGCCCCACCCCGAGGCGGCGCGGCTGGCCGGCCGGCGCGTAGGCGTCGAGGCGGAGCGACGGGAACAGCGTCACGCCCCCGAGGCGGCCCTGTCCGCTGACCGCGGCGCCCGCGAACCGGTCCTCGGCCGCCTCGGCGAGGCTGGGGTGGTCGCCGCGGCCGAGGCCGGCGGCGAGGGCGGCGGTCCACGTCCAGCCCGCCCGCTCGGTCGCGGCGCGCAGGTCGAGGTGCGCCGTCGTCGTGCGGCCCGTGTCGTCGATGGCGTCGGGCCGGTCGGCCGGGGCCGGGAAGGGGTTGGCGTAGCGGAGCGAGGCCCGCTGCACGGCGCCCACCGCCTCGACGCGCCACGCGCCCGCGGCGCGGTGCGCCGTCGCCCCGAGGCGGAGCCGGCGGTCCCACTGCCGCTCGCCCAGGACCCCGTCGCCGCCCAAGCCGCGCTCGGCGTCGGCGGCCCAGACGCTCAGGCCCGCGCCCCCCGCCTCGGTGCCGGCGCTCGCCGAGGCGTACACCGAGGCGAGGCCCGCGTCCCAGCCCTGGCGCGTCACGCGGCGGCCGTCGATGCGGCTGCGGTCGGCGAACGAGTAGTCGTCGTCGGTCGCGCCCGCCTCGGCGGCGACGAGGGCGCGGACGCGTCCCGCCTGCACCGTCGCGAGCCCGCTCGCGCGGCGCTCGCCCCACGGCCCCGCCTCGGTGGTGAGGCGGGCGCCCGTCCCCGAGGCGGCCGGCGGGCGCAGGTGGATCACGCCGCCCACGGCGTCGCTGCCGTAGAGCCCCGAGGCAGGGCCGCTCAGCACCTCGACCGCCTCGAGGAGGGAGGTCGGCAGCAGGCTCAGGTCCACCTGCCCGAGCTGCGGGTCGGTCAGCCGCTGCCCGTCGACCAGCACGAGCGCCTGCGACGACGACGCGCCGCGGATCGTGACGCTCGCCAGGCCGGACGGCCCGTAGCGGCGCACGTGGACCGGCGCGCGCGCCTGGAGGGCGTCGGCCACGCTCACCGAGGCGGTCGCGTCGAGCGCGGCCCGGTCGACGACGGTCACGCGGGCGGGCGCCTCGGCGGTCGGCAGCGCCTCGCGGGCGGCCGTGACGGTCACGGCGTCGAGCGTCGAGTCGGGCGCGGCCTGGCCGTGGGCCGCCGAGGCGGCCAGGAGGAAGAGGAGGGCGCGGAGGCGCATGAAAAAACCCGTGCCTCAGCGAAGCACGGGGTCACGCGCCTGACCGGCCGGTCGGCGTCGGGAGCGCACCGCGCCTCTGGTCCCGGAGGCGGTGGGGGAGCGTCGCGCTCGGGCAGGTCTCCTGGCTCGCGGCCCGGCCGGTCCGCCTCGGGGGGCGGGCGCGGCGTGCGTCGGCTCGGCCCCGGCCTTCCCTCCGCCTCGGGGCGGAAGTGGTCGCGGGCGTCGGCGCCGACGGCGGGCCGCCTACAGTTGCGGGTACAGCTCCGGACTGGGGAAGGGAGAGGGGAGAAGTGAAAAGGGAGACGGTCTTCAGAGTGACCATTTCCCTTCTCCATTCTCACTTTTCCCTTCCCCCACCGGATTCCCTTTTCATCCGCGCGCCGGGGCGCGGAACCTGAGGCGGTGTGGAAAGAGCAGGCCCCGAGGCGGGGCGGGCTGCAAGGTAGGGGGCCTGCTTCCCCAGGGACGCCCTCTGCAGAATCTTTCCGGGTCTCCCCGAGGGGGATCCTCCTCGAGGCGGCAGGGGCTCAGATGCCGCTCTGCGGCCGGCCCTCGCACGTCTCGACCGCCTCGGGGGGCACTACCTCGCCGCGCGACCGCCCGATGGTGTCCTGGAGGCGCGACGTCCAGCAGGTGTCGTAGACCGAGCAGTAGCAGAGCGAGACGTCGATGTCGCCGTCGAGGACAGCCTGCCGAAGTGCGAGGACCGCGGCGCCCGAGAGGGTGTCTGCCGAGAGGGTGTCCGCCGCGAGGCGGAACATCGACTCGCGCGTGGTCGCCGGCAGGACGCGTCCCGTGATGAGAGACTGGTAGTAATCCGGCAGGTCGGCGTCGACGCGGTTGAGGAGGTCTGACCAGTCGGCGATGGCCTCCTCGTCGATCGAGAGGCTGGCCGCCTGGATCCTCGCCGGGCCGACGCCCGTGTTCTCAGCCCACAGGTCGACTCCCCGGGCGTTCATCGACGCCCCCACCTCGACGTGCGGCCACACCGACGCCTGCTGCGCCTCGCGGTAGAGCGAGGCCTCGTAGATCGCGATCGACAGGCCGCAGACGCTGAGCACGATCGCCGAGAGCCCGATGAGCGTCTGCGGCTCGCGGAGCCACGTCGAGAACGAAGTCGATGAGGAGTCGCCGGCCATGCGGACGAGAACGGGCGACGCCGAGCGCCGATCCCGCGACTCCGAGACAGAGCTTGTGCCAGGGCGAGCTAAACGGTGGCTCGGTCGCGTCGATAGTTCCCCTATGACCCCGTCCTCGTCGCCTCCGGTCCGATTGCTCCAGGGCCTCCTCCTGTTTACCGGGGGAGCAGGGGTTGCGATCAACCTGGCGATGTACGGGCCTCCGACGACCCCCATTTCGTTCATCGGGTGTCTGATCTACGCCGTTCCGCTGGTCACCGGACTCGTGACCCTCGCGAGCGCGTCTGCCCGGGCGCAGGCTCGGCGCTGGGTGATCGTCTCGGTGTACCTGATGACCGGACCGGATGTGCTGAAAATCCTGTTCTGGCGCCCCCCTGAGGAGATCTTTTGGGTCATCCTGCTGGGGATGGCCGGGGCCGTGGGGGTCAGCGCGTTGGCCCAGAGGTGGACCGAGGTGCTGGCGCTCGCGGTCTACGTGCAGGTCGTGCTGGGGATCGGGTTCGTCGTGTCGCCGCTCCCGGACGCACTCCTCCTCACCGTCGTGGTGGCGATGGCGGCGGCGATCGGCGGCGTCACCATCCTCACCGAGGTCCGGCTGCGCGCGGAGGCCGACCGCGCCGAGGCCCTCGTCGAGGCCGAGCGCCAGCGCGACCGCGCCGAGCAGGCCACCCGCGCCAAGGCCGACTTCCTCGCCTCGATGAGCCACGAGATCCGGACCCCCATGAACGGCGTCGTCGGGATGGCCGACCTGCTCTCCGACACCGACCTCGACGCCGATCAGGCCGAGTGCGTCGAGACCATCCGGACGAGCGCGACGGCCCTGCTGACGATCCTCAACGAGATCCTCGACCTGTCCAAGATCGAGGCGCAGGGCATCGAGCTCGAGCGGGTGGCGTTCGGCCCGGCCCGGCTCGCCCGGGAGGCCGTCGCCATCGTCCGCCCCGAGGCCCGCGCGAAGGGGCTGTCCGTCACCATCGAGATCGGCGACGCCGTCCCCGAGGCGGTCCTCGGCGACCCGACGCGCGTGCGGCAGGTCCTGCTCAACCTGCTCTCGAACGCGGTCAAGTTCACCGACCGGGGTTGCGTCACGGTTCGCCTGGACGCCCCGGCACCGGACCGCCTCCGCTACGCCGTCCAGGACACCGGCATCGGGATCCCGGCGGACCGGCGGGAGGCCATCTTCGAGGCGTTCACCCAGGCCGACGCCTCGACGACGCGCCGGTACGGCGGCACCGGCCTCGGGCTGGCGATCTCGGCCCGCCTCGCCCGCCTCATGGGCGGCCGCCTCGGGGTCGAGAGCGAGGTCGGCGTGGGCTCCACGTTCTCGCTCGACATCGCGGCCTCGGCCACCGACGCGGCCGACCTCCAGGCCCTGGCGACGGCCGTCCCCAAGGCAGCAATCCCCGAGACCCTCCGCATCCTGGTGGCCGAGGACAACGCGGTCAACCAGCGCGTGGTGACCAAGCTGCTGGCCCGCCTCGGGGCCGAGGACGCGGCGGTCGTGCCCGACGGCGAGGCGGCGCTCGCCGCCCTCCACGAGGCGGCCCGTGCTGAGCGGGCCTACGACGTCGTGCTGATGGACGTTCAGATGCCGGTCCTCGACGGGCTCGAGGCGACGCGGCGCCTCCGCGCCGAGCTGCCCGAGGCCCACCAGCCGGCGGTGTGGATGCTGACCGCCAACGCGATGGAGAGCGACCGTGAGGTGGCGCTCGCGGCCGGCGCCGACGGCTACCTCACCAAGCCCATCGAACGGGACGCGCTGGCATCGGCCCTGGCGGCCCCCCGGCCCGTCGTCCTCGACGCGGAACACCCGTCCTGAGTCGGCGCCAAGCCCCGAGGCGGGGGCGCGGCCAGCACCGCCCCCGCCTCGGAGACGACGCGGAGGACGTTGGCACAGAGCGCGAGGCGGCCCGGCACGGCCCCGAGGCGGTCAAGGTCGCGGATGTCGCCCCGGACGGCCTGGATGCGGGCGCCGTCCGCCTCGGAATCGGTCACAGCGTCACCGTCTGTCCTCGTGCTGGCGAGCGCACGTCGGTCACGCCCGCCTCGGCGAGGGCCTCGGTGAGCGCGGCCTGCCGCTCGGGGTCGCCGTGGACGAGGAACACCGCCCCGAGGCGGTCCGCGTCGAGGGCCGCCACGAAGTCGACGAGGCCGGGCTCGTCGGCGTGCGCCGAGAACGTGTTCATCACCTCGACCTGCGCCCGGAGGGCATGCGACTGGCCGAAGATGGTGACCTCGGGCCGCCGCTCCACGATCCGCTTGCCGAGCGTGTGCTCGGCCTGGTAGCCCACGATGAGGACGGTGTTCTTGGCGTCCTCGACCGTGTTGCGCAGGTGGTGCAGGATGCGCCCGGCCTCGGCCATCCCCGAGGCGGAGATGACCACGAACGGCTCGCGCATCCCGTTCAGCTCCTTCGACCGGCTCGCCTCGCGGACGTACTCGAGCCGCTCGAAGCCGAACGGGTTGGGGTCGGTGAGCATGTAGTCCAACAGGTCCGCGTCGTAGCACTCGGGGTGGGTCTGGAACACGGCCGTCGCGTTGACCGCCAGCGGGCTGTCGACGAAGACGGGGAGGTGCGGAATTCGGTCCTCGTTCCAGAGCTGGTCCAGGGTGTGGACGATCTCCTGGGTCCGCCCCACCGCGAACGCCGGGACGACCACGCGCCCGCCCCGCGCGGCGGTCTCGGTGACGATCTCGGCGAGGCGGGCCTGGGCCTGGTCGACGGGCTCGTGCTCGCGCCCGCCGTAGGTGCTCTCGCAGATCAGCCAGTCGACCGGCGGCAGCGGCTGGGGGTCGCGCAGGATCGGCCGCCCCGGGTTGCCGAGGTCGCCGGTGAACCCGAGCCGCTTGCCGCCGGGCAGGTCGAGCGTCATCGAGGCGGAGCCCAGGATGTGGCCGGCGTCGCGGTAGACCACCTCCACGCCGCCCGGCACCGGGAACGCCCGGTCGTAGGGCACGCCGTGGAACAGGCCCAGCACGCCCTCGGCGTCGTCCATGCCGTAGAGCGGCTCCACCTCGGGGGCGCCCTTCGTGCGGATCCTGCGGTTGTAGAAGTCGGCGTCCTTCTGCTGGATGTGGGCGCTGTCGCGGAGCATGAGCGCGCACAGGTCGCGCGTGGCGTGCGTCGCGTAGACCGTCCCCCGGAAGCCGTCGCGGTAGAGCTTCGGCAGCAGGCCCGCGTGGTCGATGTGGGCGTGCGAGAGGAGCACCGCGTCCACCGAGGCGGGGTCGCAGGGCCACGTGGTGTTGAGGGCCTTGGCCTCGTCGCGGCGGCCCTGGTAGAGGCCGCAGTCGAGGAAGAGGCGCGTGCCGTCGTCCAGCTCGAGGGCGTGGAGGGAGCCGGTGACGGTCTGGGCGGCGCCCCAGAACGTGAGGTGCATGGCGGGCGGGGAGAGGGGCCGCGTCTACGGCCCGCCCGAGGCCGCCGATCCCTCGAGGTGAATGACCGCTCTCTACAGGCGGACGACCGCCGCGAACCGGCCGCCGAGGACGAGCCCGTCGGTCCACGCCGCCAGCGTGACGAGCCCGCGGGCCGAGGCGCCGACCGGACCGGCCTGAACGTGACCGCCGAGCGCGAGCGACATGCTCGGCTGGGTGAATCCGAGGAGGAACGGGGCCTCGAGGTTGTAGAGGTCGTACCCGAAGTCGAACGAACTGCTGAACCCGAGCCCCGACTCGTCCGGGCCGAGCGAGGACCCGTCGATGCCGACGTAGAGGCCCGGCCGCCGGACCACCTCGCCTGCGCGGTCGCCCTCCTCGAACGTGAACTCGGTGTAGGCCAGCCGCACGCCGACCGCACTCGACACAGTGGCGCCGACCGCCTGGGCAGGAATGAACACGGTGATGGCCCGGTGCGCGCCCTTGTCGAAGGCGAGGTAGCCCGTCCCCGTGTCGTACGAGACGGCGAGCTGGGCCTGCGCCGAGGGGGCGCAGAGGCAGACGAGACCAACGACGAGGAGCAGGCGCATGGGGACGAGGACAATCCTCCCAAGTATCCTGTGGAGAACCGTCGGGCACCTCCCTTCATCCGGGGATGGCCCCGAGGCGGTGGTTCGAGTGCGACCAGCGCCTCATCGCCGGGCGGTGGCAGGCCGCGGACGGCGACGCGGATGGTCGTCCGATTCTTCCGCGCCTCCCCTCATCCGGGTATGTCCCCGAGGCGGGCCATGCTCCAGATTCCCCTCAGGCGAAGCAACACGCCTTTTTGTCCGTCTGCGCACGCAGGCACACCGCTGTGCACCCCAACGCACAGTGTGGGGGTGTCGGCTCGAACTCCGGAGACCAGGGCCGGACCGAGCCGGCACCTCCTCGCGTGTCCCCCGGATGCGTCTCGCCTGGCACGCCTCGCCCCGCCTCGGGGAGAGCGCCCCGATCTCGGCCGCTTCCAACGACGTCTCCGGCCGACGCGGCGCCCGCCTCGGGGTGCCGCCTCGGGGTGGATCGCTGGCGTTCCAAACGCAGCGCGGCCGCCCCCGAGGTGGAGGCGGCCGCGCAGGCACCAGGGACAAGCGGCGCTACGGGATCGAGGCGATGTCGCCCGTCTCGACGTCGGCACGGTAGCGGCGGCGGTCGATCTCGATCTCGGCCACGCGCTCGTTGCCGTCCTCCAGGAAGGTGACCGTGAAGGTGCGGTCGACCTCGCGGACGATCGTCTCGCCGTCGGCCGGCGTGCGGGTGATCGTCGACTGGAGCGTACCGGTGATGGTGCCGCCGACCGCGTTGCGCCAGGAGCGCACGCGCGTCTTCGGCCCCTGCACGTCGTCGAGCGCGAGCGCGAGCGTGTAGGCGACGGTCCGCTCGCCGCGGCGGGTCGTGAGGGTGTCGGTGCCCGTGCGGTCGTAGGTGCCGCTCACGCTCACGAGGTCCTCGTCGAGGGCCGTCGCCGTGAGGTCGGCGCCGAGCGACGTGAGGGCGTGCGTCCCGCGGGGCGACTGGAACAGCGTCGAGCCGGAGACGATGTCGTAGTTGACCGAGGCGGCGTCGGCGCGCTCGCGCTGGGCGTTGCCGTCGGCGTCGAAGAACTGGTAGGTCGAGACGCGGTCGAACTCCGACGAGAAGCGGCCGCCGGGGCTGGTGCGCTCGCAGTCGATGGTCACGGTCCAGGTGGACGAGGCCTCGTCGAACGCGAGTCCGTTGTCGCAGCCGGGGCGGTCGGGGCCGGCGCTGCGGCCAGCGGCGTCGACGCTGGCCGCGAGCGAGGCGACGGCGGCGGCGTCTTCGAGCACGCCGCCGCCGTCGAGGGCGAGGGCGCTGGCGACCACGACGGCCGCATCGTCGAGGTCTTCATCGGTGAGGGTGTCGGCGCTGCTGTCGACGGCGTCGCAGGCGCTGAGCGTGAGGGCCGCGGCGAGCACGGCGAGGGCGGGGAGACGGTGCATGGGAGCGGGGTGTGGTTGGATGCCCCCAAGGTGTCGGCCTCGCCCGGCCCGATCTGTGTCGGAGGTGTGTCGATTCCTCCGCCGCCCGGTGGTCCTTCTGTCGAGGCCGCCCGTTTACCCCGCCTCGGTGTCGCCTTCAGGCGTCGCTACTCGCGGACGCGCCGCCTCGGGGAGGGCTCGCCCGCCTCGGGAAGGCCGTCGAGGAGGCCCGTGTCGATCCGCCCGGCGTCCGGCGTGAGGCCGGCCCGGCGCGCCTCGCGCTCGAGGTCGTAGCCCTCGCTCGTCACGATGGCCTCCAGCGCTTCGATCCGGGTGCGGAGCCGGTCGCGCTCGGCCGTCGCCGCGGCCAGCTCCTTCTCGAGGTCGCCCGTGGCCTCCCCGAGGCGGGCGTCGGTGTCGGCCCGGAGCTGCGCCACCTTCGTGTACGCCGACGCCGCGATGGCGACGATGGGGATGAGGAGGGCGAGGAGCGGGATGAGCAGCGGCGACATGGCGGCGGCGCGGTGTGGGTGGAAGGTAGAGACGGCCGCCTCGGGGGCGGCGCGTCTATCCGCGCACCCGGGTCCCCGAGGCGGACCTGCCCGTCGCCGGCGGCGCGTCGAGGAGGGCCGCCTCGATGCCAGCCGCCCGGGCCTCGCGCTCGAGGTCGTAGTCCTCGCTCGTCACGATGGCCTCGAGGCTCTCGATGCGGGCCACGAGGCGGTCGCGGTCGGCCTCGAGGGCCGCGACCACGGCCTGCAGTTCGGCGGTGTTGGCCCCGGCCTCGGCCGCCTCGACGCGCTTGAAGTAGTTCTCCGCGCGCGAGATGTGGCGGAGCACCATCACGAGAAGCCCTCCCCAAAAGACGAGCGAGAGAATGCTGAGGATGCCTTCGAGGAGCGGATCCATGTCGCTGGGGCGGTGTGTGCGGGGCTGCTACGGCCGCCTCGGGGGCGGGTTGCGACGCCCCGAGGCAGTGGATGGGCAGCTCCCCTTCCTGGACAGGACGAGACAGGAGTGGTGGACCGACCCAAGCACGCCGCCTCGGGGACTCGCGGAGCGCTCACCCATGAGATCTCCCCCTCCCAGCGGGAGGGGGCCGGGG
>JBCCQJ010000180.1:0-9041 GCA_039024395.1 Bacteroidota bacterium
CCCCCACCCCGCCCCCCGCCCCCCGCCGCCCCCCCCCCCCCGCCGCCCCCCCCCCCGGGGGGCCCACCCCTCCCCCCCCCCGCGGGGGGGGGGGGGGGGGGGGGCGCCCCCCACCAACCGCCCGCCGCGCTCGACCCCGAGGCGGACCCCCTCACCCTATCCCTCTCCCCGGGGAGAGGGGACTCCGCTTCTGACGCCGCACCGGGCCCCGAGGCGGTGCCCGTCGTCAGATCGCCCTCACCTCCCGCTGGGAGGCAGGGCCGTTAAGTTCTCATTCCTCGGCTCTGTTCTACCCACAGAGTCATCCCCGCGAACGCGGGGATCCATGCGAGGGTGCTCAGAATCGGCGCCGTATGGATTCCCGCCTGCGCGGGAATGACTGGATTATGGGGAGTGGCGGCAGAACTTAGCAGCCCTGCCCGCTGGGAGGGGGAGATCTCAACATTGAGCAGCGCGATGTCCCCCAGGCGGCGTGCTCGGTTTGGACCATTCCTTTGGTCCAGGCCTGTCCGGAGCGGAGCCGAAGGAAGGGGGGACGCTCCTGCGGGCGTCCTGCCGGGCTCCGAGGCGGTGGATCCGGACCTCGGGGTGGGGACAGCCCGGAGGCTTCGCCGGGGGTTCACCGGATCGGCTCGCCGGTAACGGTGGGGTAATGGGCCGGTAACCGCGAGGTAACCCCGGCCCGCTAGCCTCGCCGGTGACGGGCCGCGGGTTCCCTCCCCGCGCCACTCCTTTTCGCTCGGCTTCGGCCGGGACTCCCACACCCCTTCCCCATGTCGTTTCAGATCCGCCGTCCCGGGCGGAGCCACGGCCGCGCTCGTTGGAGCGCCGTGCTCGCCCTCCTCGTCGTCCCCCTCCTCGCCTCCGCCCAGACGGGCACCATCGCCGGCACCGTCGTCGACGGCGACTTCGGCGGGGGGCTCCCCGGCGCCAGCGTCCTCGTGACCGAGCTGGGCACCGGCGACGCCACCGACATCGACGGCAACTACGAGATCACGGGCGTCCCGGCGGGGACGTACGCGGTCCGCTTCTCGTTCACCGGCTACGCGGCGCAGCTCGTCGAGGACGTGAACGTGGTGGCCGGCGAGACGGTGACCCTCAACATCACGCTCTCGCCCGGCCAGGAGCTGGCCGAGGTGGTCGTGACGGCCGAGGAGATCATCGAGACCAACAACGAGGTGGGCCTGCTGCGCGTGCGCGCCAAGGCGGCCCAGGTGTCCGACGCCATCTCGGCCGAGACGATCTCGCAGAGCGGCGCCTCCGACGCCGGCGACGCGATGGAGCGCGTGACCGGCGCGAGCGTCCAGGGCGGGCAGTACGTGTTCGTCCGCGGCCTGGGCGACCGCTACGCCAACACGCAGCTCAACGGGGCCGTCCTCCCGACGTCCGACCCCGACCGCCGCGCGGTCCAGTTCGACCTCTTCCCGGCGTCGTTCCTCGAGAACATCGTCACGCTCAAGACCTTCACGCCCGACAAGCCGGGCAGCTTCTCGGGCGGCCTCGTCGACATCACGACGCGGTCGTTCCCGGCCGAGTTCACGACCTCGTTCTCGGCCTCGACCGGCTTCGCCACCGAGGCGGTCCCGGGCGATGCGTACCTCGTCGACCCGGTGCAGGGCGCGAGCGCGTTCCGCTTCGGGGCGGGCGACCTTGAGCTGCCCGACCTCATCGCCGACACCCCGCGCGAGGAGTTCCGGCGCCCGACGAGCCTGACCAACGGACAGGGCAGCCCGCTCGTGCGCCAGGACGAGGCGGCCTCGAACCGCCTCGACGCGCTCTCGAACGCGCTCACGCCGCAGCTTGCGCCGGGCGAGGGGACGATCCCGATCAACCGCAGCTTCGGGTTCTCGTTCGGCAACCGCTTCCCGATGGGCCGCAACGCGCTCGGCCTGATCGTGGGCCTGACGGCCGACCAGGGCGCAAGCCACTACGACGCCGGCACGCTGGCACGCGTCGACATCACCGGCCGCGACGACGAGACGGGCCGCGTGGCCGCCGACACGACGCAGCTCCGGGCCGACCGCCGCTCCACCTCGGAGGCGACGCTGGGCGGCATCGCCAACCTGGCCTACCAGCTCGGCAGCTTCAACGAGATCAACCTCAACACGCTGTTCTCGCACGTGGTGGAGAGCGAGGCACGGACGCTCGACGGCGTCGACAACGTGCTCGGCGAGGGCACGCCGGTGACCGACATCGTGACCGGCTACACCGAGCGGACCCTCACCTCGGGGCAGCTCCGCGGCGAGCACGCGCTGCCGGCGCTCGCCAACCTCGAGATCGACTGGCGCGCGAACGTCGCGCGGACGCTCCTCGACCAGCCCGACCTCCGCCAGGCGGCCATCCGCGAGGGCACGCGCGAGGACGACGAGGGCAACGTCACGCGGACGTTCTCGCTCGTGGGCACGCCGCCCGGCCCCCAGCGCTACTTCCGCGATCTCGACGAGTCGCTGGCGAGCGGCGGCCTCGACCTCTCGCTCCCAATCCGCCTCTTCGACAACGCGGGTCAGATCAAGGTCGGCGGCCTCGTCGAGCGGACCGAGCGCGAGTACGGCGAGCGGTTCTTCTTCTACGAGTTGGACCGCGGCGTCGCCCTCACCGGCACCAACGCGCCGGCGCTGGCCGACTACCTCGCGCCGGAGAACGTCGGCGTGACGGGCACGCGAACCGACCGCGACGGCAACATCAGCCGCTACGAGTTCGGCCACTACCTGATCGACGCCACGCGCGACCAGAACCGCTACGACGGCGCGTTCGACGTGAACGCGGGCTACGGGATGGCCGAGTTCGGCGTCGGGCCGCTCCGCGTGATCGCGGGCGCGCGCTACGAGAACTCGCGCCTGTTCATCGCCTCCCAGGCGCTGGCCACGGCCGACACGCCGGCCGACTCGGTGGTGACCGTCGACGGGGTGAACCGCCTCGGGACAGACCGCTCGTACAACGACGTGCTGCCGTCGCTGAACCTCGTCTACGCGCTCGGCGACGACATGAACCTCCGAGCCGCGGCCACGCGCACGCTGGCACGACCGACGTTCCGCGAGATCGCGCCCGTAACCACGTTCGACTTCACCTCGGACGGTGCGCTCCAGGGCAACCCGGCCCTCGAGCGGACGCTCATCACGAACCTCGACCTCCGCTGGGAGTGGTTCAACGCGCCTGGCCAGATCGTTGCCGTCAGCGGCTACTACAAGCGCCTCTCGAACCCCATCGAGCGCGTCATCACCGACGCCGAGAACGGCTCGACGTCGTACGCCAACGTGGATGCGGCCGACGTCTTCGGCGCCGAGTTCGAGGTTCGGCAGGCCCTGAGCGGCCTCGGCCTCCCGGGCACGCTCGCCGAGCGGCTCTCGCTGGGCGCCAACCTCTCGCTGACCGCGTCGAGCATCACGATCACCGAGCGGGAGCTCCAGGCCCGCCGCGCCATCAACCCCGAGGCGTCCGACAGGCGCGACCTCCAGGGCCAGTCGCCGTACCTGCTCAACACGAGCCTGAGCTACGACGGCGACCTCACCTCGGTGGGCCTCTTCTTCAACGTGGCCGGGCCGCGCCTCTCGCGCGTCGGCAACCCGCTGCCGGACGTCTACGAGCGCCCGTCGCCGCAGCTCGACCTCAACGTGTCGCGCGAGCTGTTCGGGATGCTCTCGGTCAAGGGCTCGGTCAAGAACATCCTCGACGCGCCCTACCGCGAGGCCTACGACGTGAGCGGCCTCGATCTCGGCGGCGCCGACGAGCTGGCGCCGTTCCTCGAGTACAACCGGGGCACGTCGTTCTCGCTCGGTATCTCGATCAACCCCTCCTTCGCCCGCTCGGCCCCGGCCATCCCGCCGGCCCCCGACCTCGCGTCGGCGCCTGCGTCGGGGGGGCGCTAGACACACTCTCACCACCCTTCCCTCCCTCTCATGTCCCGCTTCGTACCCCTGGCCCTCCTCGGCCTCCTCCTCGCCGGCCCGTCCGTCGCCCAGACGACGACGGTCAGCGCCGACATCACGGCCGACGTCACCTGGGCGCCCCCGACCGAGTACCTCCTCGACGGCCTCATCTTCGTCCGCCCGGGCGTCGAGCTGACAATCGAGCGCGGCACGGTCATCCGCGGTGCGGCGACGCCCAGCTCCGGTACGGGCGACCTCGCCTCGGGGCTCGTCATCATGGTGGGCGCGACCATCGACGCGCAGGGCACGGCGGCCGACCCGATCATCATGACGGCCGAGTCGGACAACCTCAACGGCAACCTCGGACCGGACGACCGTGCCGAGTGGGGCGGCCTGATCGTGCTCGGCCGGGCGACGACCAACTCGACGCCGGGCATCAACAACATCGAGGGCGTGCCGCCGACCGATGACACCCGCTTCGGCTGCGACGACTCGGTGACCGGCTTTGAGTGCAACGATGAGGAAAGCTCGGGCACGATCCGCTACGTCTCGCTCCGCCACGGCGGCTTCGGCTTCGAGACCGACTCGGAGATCAACGGCATGACCTTCGGCGCCGTCGGCAGCGGCACCACGGTCGAGTTCGTCGAGGTGTTCGCCAACTCGGACGACGCCTTCGAGTTCTTCGGTGGCACCGTCGGTGTGAAGCACCTCGTGGGCGCCTACAGCGGCGACGACACGTTCGACACCGACCGCGGCTTCCGGGGCACGTTCCAGTTCGGCTTCTCGGTCAACAACCCGGGCAACGATGCTGGGCGCTGCCTCGAGAACGACGGCGGCAGCTCCAGCCTCGGTGGCGAGGATGCGACGCCGTTCTCGAACCCGATCTACTCGAACATCACCTGCATCGGGGCTGGCGAGGACGCCGACGACAGCCAGCTCGGCGAGGACGAGAACTCGTCGGCGCTCCAGCTCCGCGACAACACGGGCGGCAAGATCTACAATTCGATCTTCGCCGACTACCCCGGCTCGGCCGTCGACCTCGAGGCGCTCAGCTCGGGCGAGGACACCGAGAACCGCTTCGGGACCAACACCGAGGGGACCGACGACCTCATCATCCGCAACAACATCTTCTTTGCCTTCGACGCTGGCGACACGTTCGACGACCTCGTCGACGACGACGGCGACAACTCGGAGGCGCGCCAGGACGCCATCGAGGCTGCGCTCGCGGGAGGCAACACGGTCGTCGACCCTGAGCTGGGCAACCTCGACAGCCGCGACGTGGAAGATGGCTCGGGCTTCGACCCGCGCCCGTCGGCCAGCGGCCCGGCCGCCTCGGGAGCGCAGTTCACGGGCAACGCCCTCGAGAACGACGCCTTCTTTACCGTGGTCGACTACCTCGGCGCCTTCGAGCCGGGCGTGCCGGTGTGGGCTGACAACTGGACGCGGACGTCGGACTTCCTCTCCGACTTCGCCACGCCCGTCGAGGGCGGCCCCGAGGCGGCCTTCGCGCTCACGGTCGGCCCGAACCCGACGGCCGGCGACGCGACGGTCCGGTTCTCGCTCGACGAGGCCCAGGACGTCCGCATCGCGCTCTACGACGTGCTCGGCCGCCAGGTCGCCATCGTCGCCGAGGGCGCCTTCGGGGCCGGCGAGCAGGTGGCGCGCGTCGCGACCGGGTCGCTCCCGGCCGGCGTCTACGTCCTCCGCCTCGATGGCGAGACGGCGGCGGCGAGCCGGCAGATCAGCGTCGTCCGCTAGCGGACCGCCGCTAGCGCATCTCGGTCGGGCGGCGCCCGTCAACACGCGTCCCCTGGGTTCCCGGGGCCGCACCGCCTCGCCGAGTAGAACGCCGGCCCCTCTGTGGGAGGGGGGCCGGCGTTCGCCTGTACGGAGCGGGCGCAGAGGGCCTGCTCGGGGAACCGCGCCGGGGCCGCGGGCCTCCCAGTCTCCCACAGCCCCTCCCTGCCATGCGCTGGATCGCCTCGACGCTCGCCCTTCTGTGTCTGCTGCCGGCCGTGGCCGCCCAGACCACGTTCGCCGTCACCGTCGAGACCAAGACGGCGCAGCACCCCTACAACGGCCAGGGCCACCCCGCCGGCTACGTCATCGACAGCGAGCAGGGCCGCGAGCTGACCCTCGTGCGCGGGCAGACCTACACGTTCCAGCTCAGCAACGTGTCGAGCGTCCACCCGTTCGTGATCTCGACCAGCGAGGTCGGCGGCGGAGCCGGCACCTACACCGACGGCGTGACCGGCAGCGGCGCCATCGGCGACGGCACCCTCGTGTTCACCGTCCCCGAGGCGGCACCGGACGTGCTGTGGTACCAGTGCGACATCCACCAGCGGATGGGCTGGCGCATCAACGTCGTGTCGTCGACCGACACCGAGGCGGCGGCCGACGGCTTCGGGCTCCGCCTCGAGAGCGAGAACCCGGCGCGCGGGGCGGTCCGCCTCGGGGTGACGGTGCCGGCGTCGCAGGCGGTCTTCGCCGAGGTGATCGGGGCCGACGGCCGGCAGGTGGGAGTGCTGCTCGACGAGGTGGTGCCGGCCGGGACGGTGCGGCTCACGCTCGACGGCGCCGCGCTGCCGGCGGGCGTCTACGTGGTGCGCGTCCGCGCCGAGGGCTGGCAGGGCGAGCAGCGCGTGACCATCGTGCGGTAGAGCAAGGCAGGACGGCTGCCGGTCCCCGTCTGGGGCGTGGGCCGTCGGACGTTCGATGCGGCGTGCCGGGGCCTCCGTCCCACGCCCGACGAACCACGCACCTGCCGTCTGCTCCCGCGCCTCGGGGCGACACGATAGGGTAACTGTGCCTTTCCGCTGCGGTTACGTGGCGCGCGGGCGGGCGGCCTCACCTTGAGGTTCCCCCCCGGTACGACGATGGCCACCCGCTATCGGACCCTCTTCCTGTCGGACCTCCACCTCGGGATGCGCGGCTGCCAGGCCGAGCGCGTCCTCGACTTCATCCGCCACCACGAGGCGGAGCGCTGGGTCCTCGTCGGCGACGTCGTCGACGGGTGGGCGCTCGCCCGGTCGTGGACGTGGACGCAGGCGCACAACGACGTCGTGCAGAAGCTGCTCCGCGAGGTGCGCAAGGGCGCCGAGATGGTCTACGTGCCGGGCAACCACGACGGCGCGGCGCGCCAGTTCGTGGACCTCACGTTCGGCGGCATCCTGGTGCAGCGCGAGTTCGTGCACACGACGGCCGACGGGCGGCGGCTGCTCGTGCTCCACGGCGACGAGTTCGACGGCGTCGTGCGGCTGGCGCCGTGGCTGAGCAAGGTCGGCGCGCGGGCCTACGAGGCATCGATCGCCCTCAACACGGTCGTCGCGCGCGTGCGCGAGCGGCTGGGCTACCCGTACTGGTCGCTCGCGGCGGCGCTCAAGGACCGCACGAAGCGGGCGCTCCAGTACATCGACCGGTTCGAGGAGGCGGTCGCGCAGCGGGCCGTCGAGCGCGGCGTCGACGGCGTCGTGTGCGGCCACATCCACCGGCCGGAGCTGCGCACGATCCGGACCGCCTCGGGGGCGACGCTCTACGCCAACTGCGGCGACTGGGTCGAGAACTGCACCGCCCTCGCCGAGCACGCCGACGGCCGCCTCGAGATCCTCCGCTGGACCGACGCCCTCGCCCGCCCCGAGGCGGAGATGACGTCCGGCGACGGCGCGGCCCTCTCGGACGCGCACCTCGCGCTCGCCGCCGAGGCGGTCGCGGCCGGCGTGGCCGACACCGTCGAAGACCTCCTGCCCCCGAGCCGATGAGACGCCGCGCCCTCCGGGTTCTGTTCGTGGTCCAGGGCGAGGGCCGCGGCCACATGACGCAGGCGCTCGCGCTCGGCGAGATGCTGCGCGCGCGCGGCCACGAGGTAGTCCGCTGCGTGGCCGGCGCGAGCCGACGGCGCGACGTGCCGGCGTTCTTCCGCCGCCGCGTGGGGTGCCCCGTCGAGACGGTCGAGAGCCCGTCGTTCGTGGCCTCCGCCTCGGGGGCGATCCGCCCGGTGGCGACGCTGCTGCGCACGCTCCGCCGCGCGCGCCGCTACGGGCCGAGCCTCGACCGCCTCGAGGCGGTCCTCGATGCCGCCGAGCCCGACGTGGTGGTCAACTTCTACGAGGGCCTGATGGGCGCCTTCGGGCTGCTGCGCGTGTCCGACGTGCCGGTCGTCGCGGTCGGGCACCAGTTCATGGCCCGCCTTCCGGGCTACCCGCACCTGCCGCGCCAGCCGATGCAGCGTACGGCGATGGAGGCCTACACCCGCCTCGTGGGCGCTGGCGCGGCGGTCCGGCTGGCGCTCTCGTTCTACGACGCGCCCGACGCGCCGGAGCACGGCATCCGCGTGGTGCCGCCGCTCCTGCGCCGGAGCCTGTTCGCCCTCGCCGACCGGCCCTCCGACGGCTCGATTCTCGTCTACCTGATGGAGCCGGCGCTGCTGTCGCCGCTGGCCGACTGGAGCGCTCGGAGGCCGGACGTCCGCCTGCACGTGTTCACCGACGCCGCGCCGCACGACGTGAGCCCGGCGCTGACGGTCCACGGCCTGAGCGGGACGGCGTTTCTGGAGCGGATGGCCGTCGCGCGCGGCGTCGTCTGCACGGCCGGCTTTGAGTCGGTCTCCGAGGCGATGTGGCTGGGCAAGCCGGCGCTGATGGTGCCGGTCCCGAACCACTACGAGCAGCGCTGCAACGCCGTCGACGCCGCCTCGGTGGGCGCCGGCATCGCCGCCTCGGTGCTGGACCTCGACCCGCTGCTCGAGCGCCTCGACGCCGGCCCCGAGGCGGACCCGACGGGCTTGGCTGCGCCGACCTCACGGTTTCGGGCGTGGGTGGCGCAGGCCGAGGGCCGCGTGGTCGGGGCCATCGAGGAGGCCGCGGGCCTGCCGCCACTCTTGCCCGGCGACGGCGGCGACGGCCTCGGCGCCGAGGCGGTCCGCCTCGACGTGGGCCGCCTGCAGTGAGCCCCCCTCGGGACCCCTCCGCCTGAGGGCGGGACCCCTTCGCCTCGGGGCGGGACCCCTCCGCCTCGGGGCGGGACTACGGACGGCGGACCGCGGACCGCCGCCTGAGCGGTCGGTCTGCGCGACACCGTAGTCCCGCCCCGAGGCGGAGGGGTCCCGCCCCGAGGCGAAGGGGTCCCGCCCTCAGGCGGAGGGGTCCCGAGGGGGGCTCACTGCAGGCGGCCCACGTC
>JBCCQJ010000181.1:0-9022 GCA_039024395.1 Bacteroidota bacterium
CGACCCCGGCGAACCCGCCCCCGGCTCCGGGGTTGATCCCGACCGAGAGCGCCGTGTTGTCGGTGCCGTCGATGCCCGTCGTCGGGCCGATGCCGATCCCGATTCCTTCGGCGCCGCCGGCGAACGTATCGAACGAGAACGTCTCGCGGTCAAACGCATCGAAGACGACCTGCGCCGAGGCAGCACTCGGCAGCGTCATGCCGACAGCCAGGAGGGCCGCGGCGGAGAGGAGCCCGGCGCGGAACCGCTTCCGGCGGGGCGTAGGAGTGTTGAGTAGCCGAGGGGCCATGCTAGGAGGTGGAGGGTGGGGGAAGGAACGCGAGGGCCAACATAGTCAAGAAAAGGTTTTCATGGCCAAGGCATTCCCCGCCCCCTTCCGGGAACGCGTCTGCCTGTGACGGCCATGGACCTCGTTGTGAGCCCGGGCCTCAGCCCGTGTATTGCCCGGCAACGATGGAGTTCCGGACCACCAGCCGAACCGGAAAGACCTCCGTGCGGTGCGCTTCCAACCGGTCGTTCAGCCGCGCCACGAGGCGGGTGATGGCCCGGTACCCGATCTCGTTCATGGGCACCTCCACCGTGGTCAGGGGCGGGTCGGTGTACGCCGTGCTCGGGAGGCCGTCGAAGCCGCCCACCGACACCTCCTCGGGGACGGACACGCCAGCCTGCCGGAGGGCATTGACGATGCCGAGGGCGCAGTAGTCGTTCGCCGCCACGATGGCCGTCGGGCGCGTGGGTGCGGCGAGGACCGCCTCGGTGGCGCGGATCCCGGCCTCCCGGCTGAAGCCGCCGTTGAACTCGAGCCCCGCCGTGCTGAGCCTCGCCTCCGCCATCGCGTCGCGGTACCCGCGCGCGCGCTCGTGCGCGTCCCCGGCCTGGGGGGGGCCCTTCACAAGCGCGATGTGACGATGCCCCTCGCCGATGAGGTGACGGGTGAGGTCGCGCGCCCCCTCGTAGTTGTCGAAGTTGATCACGTCGGCGGCGAGTCCCTCGGCGTACGTGTTGACGAACACGACAGGCATCTCGGTCTTGACGATCGACGCGGCATCGTCGGAGTCCATGTTCGGCGCCATCACCACGAGACCGTCGACCCGCTTGTTGAGGACCTGCACGGCCTTGCGGAACTCGGCGGGCTTGCTGTGCGACGTCGAGACGACGAGGAAGAACCCGTTGTCCTGCGCGGCCTGGTCCAGACCGTTCAGCAGCGCCGAGAAGAACTCGCCGCTGACGAACGGGAGGAGCACGCCAAGCCCGCCGGTGCGCTTGCCGAGGAGGCTCCGCGCGGCTGGGTTGGGCATGTACCCGAGCGTCTCGGCCGCCTCCAGGACGAGGCGTCGCTTGTCCGCATGCACGGGCGACGAATCGTTCATCACGCGCGAGACGGTCGAGACGGAGACGCCTGCGTGACGCGCGACGTCGCGGATGGTGATGCTCATGAGATGCTGGAACCCACGGGACCAAATTACCTCCTCGTGCCACACCGGCCTCCGCCCCGAGGCGGAACCGTGGCCGACCGCGCTCGTGCCGCTCCGGCCTGGTCTCGCCTCGGGGCCAGGCTGTCCTCGTCACCTCCTCGCGTCACGATGCCAACGACGCTCGAAATCGCGGCCTTCGATCCCGGCTCGGCCCTCGCGGCCGTCCGCGCCGGGGCCGACCGCGTCGAGTTGTGTCGCGACGCCTCGGTGGGCGGCCTCACGCCGTCACCTGCCGACATCGAGGCGGTCGTGGCCGAGGCGGACGTTCCGGTGGTCGTCATGATCCGGTCTCATGCCCACGGGTGGGCGTTCAGCGAGGCCGAGCACGCGGCGATGCGCCGCGACGCCGAGGCGGCGCTCCGGGCAGGCGCTGCGGGCGTCGTCTGGGGTGCGCTCCGCGCAGACGGGACCGTCGACGCGGATGCGCTCCGTGCCCTCACCGAGGCGGTCGCACCGCACGCGGTCGTCTTCCACCGGGCGTTCGACGCCGCGCGCGACCTCGACGAGGCGCTCGATGCCCTGATGGCCTGCGGCGTGACGCGCGTCCTCACCGGCGGCGGGCGGGGCACCGCCACCGACAACCTCGACCGCCTCGGAGACCTGCTTCGCCGCGCGGGTGACGACGTCACGGTGATGCCCGGCGGAGGCGTCCGCGCGTCGAACGTACGGGAGATCATCGCGCAGACGGGCGCCCGCGAGGTCCACGCCGGCCCGCGCCTGGCCGACGACCGCGTCGACCCCGAGGCGGTCCGCCAGCTCGTCGCCCGCCTCGTGGGTTAGGCGGCGACCGGGGCGCGCGTCTCGGCCCCGAGGGTCGTCGCGCGGACGAACGAGCCGAGGAGCGTCGCACTCGTGCAGTCGTCGACGCGGACGACCGCGTAGTCGCCTCGCGCCAGGCCGGCGGGCCGGTCGAAGACGACCATGTGGTTGGTGTCGGTCCGCCCGCGGAGCTGCTGCTCGGACCGCTTCGAGGTGCCCTCGACGAGCACCACCTCCTCGCGGCCGACCTTGCGCTGCGCGCTCTCCAGGGCGTGCCCGTTCTGGAGCGCGATGATCTCCCCGAGGCGGGCCTTCTTCACCGCCTCGGGGACGTCGTCGGCGTACTTGCGGGCGGCGTACGTGTCGGGCCGCTCCGAGTAGGCGAACATGAAGGCGTGGTCGTAGCGGACGGCCTCCATCAGCGAGAGGGTGTCGGCGTGCTCGGTGTCGGTCTCGCCGCAGAAGCCAGCGATGAGGTCGGTCGAGAACGCGATTCCAGGCACGATCCGCCGCGCGCGCGCGATCAGTGCGAGGTAGTGCTCGCGGGTGTAGGTCCGCCGCATCCGCTTGAGCACGTCCGAGTTGCCGTGCTGGACGGGCAGGTGGATGAAGTCGCACACCGTCGGCCGCTCGGCGTGGACGTGCAGCAGGTCGTCCGAGCAGTCCTTGGGGTGGCTCGTCGAGTAGCGGATCCGCAGCTCCGGCGAGAGGAGCGAGATCCGGTAGAGCAGCTCGGCGAAGTCGACCGCCGTGCCGCCGTGCTCGACGCGGTACGAGTTGACGTTCTGGCCCAGGACCGTCACCTCCTTGTACCCGGCGTCGACGAGGCGGCCCACCTCGGCGAGAATGCTCGTGACCGGCCGGCTCCGCTCGCGACCGCGCGTGAACGGGACCACGCAGAAGGCGCACATGTTGTCGCAGCCGCGCATGATGCTCACGAAGGCCGAGACGCCGTTCGTGTCGTAGCGGACCGGCGCGAGATCGGCGTAGGTCTCCTGGCGCGAGAGCTGCACGTTGACCGCCGCCTGCCCGGTCTCGCGCGACTCGGAGAGCAAGCGCGGGAGGTCGCGGTAGGCGTCCGGCCCGACGACGAGATCCACCAGCCGCTCCTGCTCCAACAGCTTCGCGCGCAGCCGCTCGGCCATGCACCCGAGCACCCCGATCTGAAGGTCCGGCCGGTGCTTCTCCTTGCGCGCCCGGATGTGCGTCAGGCGCCCGCGCACGCGGTCCTCGGCCTTCTCGCGGATCGCGCACGTGTTGATGAGCACCACGTCGGCCTGCGCCTCGGTGTCGGCGAGGGCGTACCCCTCGGCGCCGAGGATGGAGGCGACCAGCTCCGAGTCGGCCACGTTCATCTGGCAGCCGTAGGTCTCGATGAACACGCTCCGGCCGTTGGTGCCGGGGCGCGCGGCGACGGTGCGCGGGGCGTCCGCCTCGGCGCGCGCGTCGGGCGCGGACGAGACGGGGTCGAGGATGTCGAGGTCGGCGAGGGGCTTCATCTGGAACACGCAAAACAGGTCGGAAGCTACGTCCAGGTGGCCCCGGTTCCGGGCTAGAGTCAGTGGGGCAGTGATTCAGTGCGCCAGTGGATCAGACATGCCCTTTTCCCGAACGCTGTGACGCGTTCCAGCAAGATGTGTGCACCGCACCTCAGCGCAATTTCCTCCAGGGCGTGTGGACAATCACCCAGATCGGCGCGCACGGCCCAGATTTCGCCCTCGCCGCGTCGCGTTCGTCGTCCGGGGCTATGGCCCCGCTCTCCTCGCGCTTCTTGCGAGGTTGGAACCGTAGCCTCGTTCGCGCCTGACCTCGCGAATGTCCACACGCCCTAGGCCACCCGTCCCCGACGCGCTCGCGGCTGCGTCGATCCGGCACGCAAAAACGCGTCGCCCCGCCGAGCCTTACGGGGCCGGGCGGGGCGACGGCATCGAGCGCAAGGTGGTGGGCTCGTGGCGACGTATGGTGGGTGCGGCACAGGCCGCGTGTCGCAACGAGCGCCTCGGCGCCCGACGATCAAGGAGAGGTCTTACAGAACGAGCAGGCTGGCCAGAATGGACACCAGAGCCCCGACGCGGACCAGCGCCGGGTTCGAGAGGCGGTGGACACGGCAGTAGTGAGCGGATGTCATCGGAGGGGCCAAGGAAAGAGGGGCGCTCATCCTCCCTTCATTCTTTGTGCCAACGCCCACGTCCTGCCACTCTGGACGCGCCGTCGCGCCAGGGGCTGACGAGTCACGTTTTGCACACAGGGCGTTCCCCCAGTCCGCCCTGCCGATCCGTCTCCGCCTACCCCGAGGCGGCCTGCCGATCCGTCGGCCCGAGGGTCGCCGCCCGGAGCACGTACTTGCCCACGAGGTCGAACTCCAGGTTCACGCGCTGGCCCGGCGACCACTGTCCGGCCGTCGTCCTGTCCCAGGTGTGCGGGATGATCGCGAGGGCGAACGTGCCGGGCGCCTCGTCGAGGCGGGCGACGGTCAGCGAGATGCCGTCGACGCAGATGCTGCCGCGCGGGATGAGGTAGGCCGCCCCCGCCTCGGGGTAGCGCACCCGGACGAGGTGCGAGTCGGCGAGGGCCTCGACCGCCTCGATGGTGCCGGTGGCGTCGACGTGGCCCTGCACGAGGTGCCCATCGAGCCGCCCCCCGAGGCGGACGGCGCGCTCGAGGTTGACGCCGTCGCCCGCGGCGCGGTCGCCGAGGCTCGTCTTGGAGAGCGTCTCCTCGACGGCCACGGCCTCGAACGCCGTCGCGTCCTGCGCCACGACGGTCAGGCAGACGCCGTCGACGGCCACGCTCTCGTCGACGCGGAGGGCGTCGGCGAACGAGCAGGCGATCCGGAGGCGCTGGCCTCCCTCCAGGGGCGTGGCCGCCTCGATGCGGCCGATCTCTTCGACGATTCCGGTGAACATGCGTGCGGCGAGAGTGCTCCTCCAGTCTACTCGACCCGAGGCGGCAGCGGGTGGGAAGCCTCGGCGGAGCCGACCGCGCATCCGCCGGCCTCGCGGACCCCGAGGGGCCACGGGGGAGACGGCCCGTGTCGTACCCTGTCGCGGAACCCTCCTCCCCTGGTGTATGAAAACGACGACTGGCATCGGCTGGCTCCGGGCTCTCGCCCTCTGCAGCCTGCTCGCGGTCACCACGGCCTCGTGCGACCTCTTCGGCGAGAGCACGGGCGCGTGCGTGTCGGACGCGGTGAGCTTCTCGTTCGGCCTCCGCGTGTACTGCAACAACAACTTCGACGAGAGCGAGTGCCGAGCACGCAGCGCCGACCAGGTGAACGGCGCCTCGTGGACCTTCCACGGCGGCCAGACGTGCGCCGACCGCGACCTCACGGAGGGCAGCAACCCGTTCCCGTAGCGCCCGCTCGCCTCGGGGGCACCCGCCTCGGGGCGTCGTGCCCCGAGGCGGACGTCGCTTACTCGAGGTGGTGGTAGTCGAGCTCGTGGTCCTCGGCGAGCGCCTGCTGGACGCTCGGCGTCGGCTCGGAGGCCTCGGCGTAGCCCATCGTCATCGACCCGTCGTCGGCGCGGCGGACGAGGATGTTCTTGCGCCAGCCGGAGACCTTGTCCGGGTAGTCTGATCGGTAGTGGGCGCCGCGGCTCTCGGTCCGGTCGAGGGCCCCGCGGAGGATGGCCTCGCAGGTCGTCAGCATGAACCCGAGGTTGAGCGCGTTCTCGAACCGGGCGTCGGTCCGCTCGGCGCGGACGTCGAGGCTCTTGGCGTCGCGCTGGAGCTCCTGGAGCTTGGCGAGCCCCTGGATCAGGTTGTCCTCGTCGCGGACGATCCCGCAGTGGTCCCACATGACCCGCCGGAGCCGCTCGATGATCTGCTCCGGCGTGTGGTCGCCCGCGGACGCCGCGAGCCGGTCGAGCCGGTCGAGCGCCGCCTCGACGCGGTCCTCGGGCAGCGGCGCCGCCTCGGGGAGCGTGCCCGCGAGGTGGGCGCCCACGATCTGGCCGAAGACGACCGTCTCGGCGAGCGAGTTGCCCCCGAGGCGGTTGGCGCCGTGGACGCCGGCCACGCTCTCGCCGGCCGCGAACAGGCCGGGGACGTCGGTCTCGCACGTCTCGAAGTCGGGGATGTCGACGCCGCCCATGGCGTAGTGGGCCGTCGGGGCGACCTCCATCGGCTCGGACGTGATGTCGACGCCGACGTCGGCGAACTCCTGGACCATCCGCGGCAGGCGGTCCTTGACGTAGTCGGTGTCGCGGTGCGAGATGTCGAGCCAGACGCCGCCGTTGGGCGTGCCGCGGCCGGCCTGGATCTCGGCGTAGTTGGCGCGCGCGACGACGTCGCGGGCGTCGAGCTCCATCTGCTTGGGCGAGTAGCGCTCCATGAACCGCTCGCCCTCGGCGTTGAAGAGGCGGCCGCCCTCGCCGCGGACCGCCTCGGTGACGAGGTGGCCCCGCTCCTCCTCGGGCCACAGCTTGCCCGTCGGGTGGAACTGGACGAACTCCATGTCGCGGAGCGCGGCGCCGGCGTTGTAGGCGAGCGCCTGCGCGTCGCCCGTGTTCTCGTCGGGCCGCGACGACGAGCGGACGTAGACCGACGTGTGCCCGCCGGCCGCCAGCACGACCGCGCGGGCGTGGAAGACGAGCGGATCGCCCGTGTTCATGTCGTAGCCGACGGCGCCGACCGCCCGGCCGTCGTCGTCCACCAGGATCTCGGTGATGAACGTGTCCTGGCGGTAGGGGATGCGGAGCCGCTTGGCCTGCGACACGAGCGCCTCGAGGATCGCACGGCCGGTGATGTCGCCCTTGAAGCACGTCCGCCGGAACGACTGGGCGCCGAAGTAGCGCTGGTTGATCTGGCCGTCGTCGGTCTTCGAGAAGTCGGCGCCCCAGCGGTCGAGCTCGCGGACGCGCTCGGGCGCGTGTCGCGCGAGAAGCTCGACGGCCTGCGCGTTGTTGACGAGGTGCCCCTCGTTGAGGGTGTCGGCGGCGTGGATGTCCCAGCGGTCGTCGGGGTCGAGCGAGCCGAGGGCGGCGTTGATGCCGCCGGCGGCCCAGACGGTGTGGGCGTCGCCGTGCTTGCGCTTGCCGATCACAAGCACGTCGCGGCCGGCCTCGGCCAGTTCAATGGCGGCGCGGAGGCCGGCAGCGCCAGCGCCGATGATGAGGACATCGGAGCGGATGGGGTCGGGGCGCATGGGGAGGTGGGGGGTGGTTTGGTTTCAACGGTTTCTGAAACGACCGACCCCCGATACCGATGCACGTCGTGGTCGCCTCCCCACGGTCTTCAAACGAAGCCGCTACACCCCGCGCCGGTGACCCACCAGAAGGGCATCGGGCCCGACCATCTCCCATGCTGCCTCGACGAACGCGAGCGCGTCGGCCATGCGCGCCGTCCCGAGGTCGCCCACCGACGGCGTGCCCGCCCCGACCAGCTTCGGAGCCACGAACCAGAGGACGCGGTCCACGAGGTCGTGCGCGAGGAGCGCCGTCGACAGCCCCGGCCCGGCCTCGACAAGCAGCGACTGCACCTTGCGAACGCCGTCCGGGAGTCCCTCGCCGGCCCCGAGGCGGTCGAGCACGGCCCCGAGGTCGAGGTGGCCGTCCGCCTTGGGGACGCGCAGGAGCGGGACGTCGTACGCCGGGTCGGCCGCCTCGGTGGTGACGGCGAGCGTCGGCGCGGCGCGGTCGGTGAACAGGCGGAGGCTCGGGGGCAGCGCCCCGAGGCGGTCGAGCACGACGCGGAGCGGCTGCGACTGTCCCCGGGCGAGGGGCGCGTCGCGCACCGTCAGCGACGGGTCGTCGAGGCGGGCCGTGCCGGCGCCGACGAGCACCGCGTCGACCTCGGCGCGGAGGGCGTGGACGCGCGCCCGCGCCTCGGGGCCGCTCACCCAGCGGCTGTCCCCCGAGGCGGTCGCGATCTGCCCGTCGAGCGTGGCGGCCGTCTTGAGGGTCACCAGCGGCCGGCCGGTGCGGACGTGCGTGAGGAACGCCTCGTTGAGGCGCCGCGCCACGCGCTCCCGCACGCCCACCGTCACGTCCACCCCTGCCTCACGGAGCCGTGCGATCCCCCGACCGGCCACCTCGGGGAACGGGTCTTCGTGGGCGACGACCACGCGCGGGATGCCGCGCGCGACGACCAGGTCGGCGCACGGCGGCGTCTTGCCGTGGTGGCTGCACGGCTCGAGGGTGACGTAGAGCGTCGCCTCCCCGAGGCGGTCGGCGTGGCCTCGCCGCTCGGCGTCGCGCACGGCCCAGACCTCGGCGTGCGGGCCGCCGTAGCGCCCGTGCCACCCCTCGCCCCACACCTCGCCGCCTGGCCCCACGAGCACGGCGCCCACCAGCGGGTTCGGGCTGACGGCGCCCGCGCCTCGGCGTGCGAGGTCGAGGGCGCGGTCCATCCAGCGCTCGGCGTCGAGGGGCATTGGGGGTTGGGGGGGTTGAAAGGTGCACCGCCTCAGGGCTGCTGACCTTTTCCATTCTCAATTTTCCATTCTCTCTTTCCCTCCCTACACCTCCTCGGCCCAGTCGGGCAGCGCGTCGAGCGTCCACTGCTCGAGGTAGAACTTGTGCTCGCCGCGCGCGCGCTGGAAGGGCGCCACGATCCGCCGGGCCTCGGGCGCCGGGTGCCGGCCGAAGGCGTCCACGAGGCGGCTGCGGAGCGGGCGGGTCGTGAACAGGCTCCAGTCGTGGCCGTCGTGCGCCGGCTCGGGGAACAGGACGGCCGCCTCGGGGGACGCGTCGAGCGCGGCGCGGAGGGCCGGGAGCGCGTCGCGGCGCTCGCCGACGGCGCTCGCCGCGAGGACGCCGGCGGGGCCGGGCCCGAGCGCCAGCGCCTGC
>JBCCQJ010000182.1:0-9013 GCA_039024395.1 Bacteroidota bacterium
CGCACGTCCCGAGGCGGGGGTCCCCGAGGCGGGGGTCCCCGAGGCGGGGGTCCCCGAGGCGGGGGTCCCCGAGGCGGGGGTCCCCGAGGCGGGGGTCCCCGAGGCGGGGGTCCCCGAGGCGGGGCCTCGGCCTCGTTCGTTTCCCCGCCTCGGAGAGGGGCGACCGGGCGGTGAGGTCGCACGTCTGCTATTCTGGCCTCCGGCTCCCCCTCCGCTCCCATGCGCTTCCTGATCGCCGCCGCATCCGTCCTCCTCCTCGCCTCCGCCGCCTCGGCGCAGGAGGCGATCCCGATCGGCCGCACCGTGCAGGCCTCGATCACCGACAAGGACGCCCTGGTGGCGCTGACCGCCTCGGGGGCCGAGCGCCCGGCCGACGCCTATCGGCTCACGCTCGCCGCTGGCGAGAGCGCGACGGTCCGGATGGAGAGCGCCGCCTTCGACACCTACCTCCTGGTCCACCTCGACGGCACGTTCTTCGCGCGAAACGACGACTTCGAGGGCGATCTGGGCGCGTCGCAGCTCACCCTCCCCGCCACCACCGAGGCGCGGACCTACACCGTCTACGCGGGCCCGTTCGCGGCCAACGGCACCGGCAGCTACACGCTCTCCGCCGCCGAGGCGGCTCCGTCGGAGGTCGCGGCGATGCCCGCGATCCGCCCCGCGCCGCTCGCCCTGGGCGAGACCGCCTCGGGGACGATCGCGGCGGGCGACGCGCGCGTCCCCCTCACGGCAAACGACAGCGCCCGGCCGGTCGATGCCTACCGGGTGCGCCTCGAGGCAGGCCAGACCGCGGTCGTCCGCATGGAGTCGGCGGACTTCGACACGTACCTGAAGGTGACGCGCAACGGCGCGTTCGTCGCCCGCAACGACGACTTTGAGGGGAGCCGCGCCGTCTCGCAGGTGACCCTCTCGGCGCCCATCGCAGGGGACTACACCGTCTTCGCCGGTCCGTTCTCCGAGGCGGGCGCGGGCGCCTACACGATCCGCGCAGAGGCCCGCACGAACCAGACCGGCCAGGGCGCGGTCATCGGCCCCGCCTCGGGGGCCAACGGGGACGTCGTTCAGGGCACGATCACCGACAGCGACCGGGCAGTGCCGCTCCCGATCTCGGACGCCCTCCGCAAGGCGGACGCGTACACCGTCGAGGCCCGTGCCGGGCAGCGGATCGTCGTCGAGATGACGTCGACCGACTTCGACACCTACCTGCGGATCGAGCGCGACGGCGTGAAGGTGGCCCACAACGACGACGCCGGCAGCACCTCGCGGTCGCTTGTCGAGTACACCGTCGAGCAGGGCGGCACGCACACGATCTACGCCGGCACCTTCTCCGAGGCGGGGCGCGGGGCGTACACGATCCAGTACCGCGCCGAGTAGACCGCCCCGAGGCGGCGAGAGACTTTCGGGCCGCTTCGCGCGTCTAGGGGGACGTCCCTGAACTCCGACGCCCCGTATGCGCACCTTCCTCGGCCTCCTCGTTTTTCTCGCCGTGCCCGTGGCCGCCCAGTCCCCCGCCGTCTCGACGCCCGAGTCCCGCGAGGCGGTCTCGCTGACGGTCTACAACGGCGGGTTCGCCGTCGTCCGCGAGGTGCGGCCGCTGGTGCTGCAGCGCGGCGTGCAGGCGCTCCGCTTCGAGGGCGTGCCGGCCCAGATCGACCCGACGAGCCTGTCGCTGGCGTCGCTCTCGAACCCCGGCGCGCTGTCGGTTGTCGAGCAGAACTACCAGTACAACCTCATCAGCACCAACAACGTGCTCGACGCGGCGGTGGGCCAGCGGATCCGCCTCGTGCGCGACCTCGGCGACCGGATCGTCACCGAGGAGGGCGTGCTGCTGAGCCAGCCGAGCCAGGGCCGGATCGTCCGCCTCGACGACGGCCGCGTGCTGGTCAACCCGGCCGGGACGATCGAGCTGCTGGAACTGCCCGACGGGCTCCTCAGCCGCCCTTCTCTCCTCTGGCGCCTCGCCTCGGAGCGCGATGGGCAGCAACAGGTTGAGGCGCGCTACCTCACCGAGGGCATCACCTGGAAGGCCGACTACGTGGCCGTCGTCAACGAGGCCGAGACGGCCGTCGACGTGACGGGCTGGGTGACGCTCCAGAACCAGTCCGGCGCGGCCTACCCCGAGGCGGCGCTGCAACTCATCGCGGGCGACGTGCGGCGCGTACAGCCGCAAGGCGGGCGGGGCCTTGCTGTCCAGGAAGACATGGTCTTCCAGGCTCGGCTGGCTGCGGCACCACCGCAGCAGGAGGCGTTCTTCGAGTACCACCTTTACACCTTCCCGAATCCCACGACGATCGAGGAGAACGAGACCAAGCAGCTCGAGCTGCTCTCGGCGGCCGACGTCGGCACGTCGCGCCGGCTCATCCTCGACGGCTCGGGGAGCTACTTCCCGTTCTTCCGCTCGCGCCGGCCGGGCGCCGGCGGCGCGACGAACGAGGTCAGCGCGGCGGTCGTCCTCGAGGTCGAGAACACCGAGTCGAACAACATGGGGATGCCGCTGCCGGCCGGCACCGTCCGCGTCTACAAGGCCGACGCGCGCGGCAACCTCCAGTTCCTCGGCGAGGACCGGATCGGCCACACGCCCCGAGGCGAGACCGTGCGGCTCTACGTCGGCGACGCCTTCGACGTGGTCGGCACGCGGCGCGAGGTCGAGAACCGGCGCCTCTCGGACCGCGTGCGCGAGATCGTGGTCGAGGTGGAGGTCCGCAACCGGAAGCAGACCGCCACCGAGGTGGACGTGGTCGAGCGGGTGTTCTTCGGCGACTGGGAGATCCTGCAGGCGACCCACGAGCACGAGCGCCTCGACAGCCGGACGGCCCAGTTCACCGTGAGCCTCGGCCCGGACGAGACCCAGACGATCCGCTACACCGCCCGGCTTCAGTAGCGACTCGCGCCACCACGTTGTCATCCTGAGCAACGCGAAGGATCTCAACGCCGACGTCCCAGCCGTAGCATCCGGCAACGACGACCGCTAGCCTCGGCGCTGAGATCCTTCGTCGCTCCGCTCCTCAGGATGACATGGCTTCAACGCACCACCCGCCCGGCTGGATGACGCTCTTCCTCGCTCTTCTCCTCGCCGCCTGCGGCACTCCCACCTCGGGGCCTGACATCGCCTCGGAGGCACTCGCCTCCGCCCTCTCCGAGGCGGACGCGACCACCGTCACGACAGGCGCCCAGCGCCTGGTGAACGAGGGCTTCGCCGCGCTCGACGGGATGCGCGTCGGGCTCGTGACCAACCACACGGCGCGCGTCGACACGGCCGACGGCGGCCCGGCGCACCTGATCGACCGCCTCGGGGCCGCGCCGGGCGTGACGCTGGCCGCCCTCTTCGGCCCCGAGCACGGCATCCGCGGCGACGCCGAGGCGGGGGCCCGCGTCGACTCCGAGGCGGACGCCGTCCCGATCTACAGCCTCTATGGCTCGAACAAGAAGCCCACGCCGGCCCAGATGCGCGGGCTCGACGCGCTCGTGTTCGACATGCAGGACGTCGGCGCGCGCTTCTACACCTACATCTCGACGATGGGCTACGCCATGCAGGCCGCCGCCGAGGCGGGCGTCCCGTTCGTCGTCCTCGACCGGCCCAACCCGATCGGCGACCGCGTGGAGGGGTGGATCCTCGAAGACCGGCACGAGAGCTTCGTCGGCCTCTACCCGATCCCCGTCACGCACGGGCTGACGGTGGGCGAGCTGGCGCGGATGATCCAGGCCGAGGGCTGGCTGCCCGGCCTCGGCGGCCTCGACCTGCGCGTGGTCGAGATGGTCGGCTACGACCGAGGCATGGCGTGGGAGGACACCGGCCTGCCGTGGATCCCGCCCTCCCCCAACGTGCCCGACGTCGAGACCGCCCGCGTCTACCCCGGCACGGCCTTTTTCGAGGGCACGACCGCCTCGGAGGGGCGCGGCACGCGCGTCCCGTTCACGCACGTCGGCGCGCCCTGGGTCGACGCCGAGGAGGTGGCAGCCGACCTCAACGGGCAGCGCCTCGCGGGCGTCCGCTTCGAGGCGGCCTCGTTCGTGCCCGTCGACCTGCCCGGCCAGGCGACCGACCCGAAGCACGAGGGCGAGACGGTGCGCGGCGTCCGCCTCGTGGTGACCGACCCCGAGGCGTTCCGGCCCGTCGCGACGGGCGTCTACGTCGTCGAGGCGGTCTACCGGCAGGCGCCGCGCGGCGTGCACCGCTCGTTCTTCAAGGCCGACTGGATGGCGAAGCTGGCCGGCACGCACGCCCTCCGCCAAGCCATCGTCGACGGCCAGGCCCCGGCGGCCATCGTCGCCTCCTGGGACGCCGAGGCGGCCGCCTTCGCCGCCCGCGCCGAGCCCTACCGGATCTACTGAGGCCGACGGCTGACCGCCTCGGGACCGACCGCCTCGGTGGTTTCCGTTCTCCTCCCCCCAGCGGGGGGAGGTCGGGAGGGGGGCGACGAATCGACCGCTGCGCCCGCCCCTGAGGCCGTGCCCACTCCGAGGCGGTGCCACTCTCGGGCCAAACCTCGTGCCCGCCTCGGGGCGTGACCGTGCGAGAGATCCTTCGACTCGCTGCGCTCGCTCAGGACGACACGATTGAAGGAGAGCCTACCTCCGAGGCGGAGAGGGCAACCGTCGTGCCGGCGGCGGGGGGTCGGGCGCGAGGTCGTCCGGCCCCGAGGCGGCGGCATCTCGCCGGTCGCTCAGGCCGCGGTCCGTCGTCCGCGGTCCGGCCCGCAGGGCCGCTCCCGCTACCCCGCCACGTCGATGCGCACGAGGCGGTACGCGCCGTCGACCACCTCGAAGCGGAGGCCGAGGCCCGACTCGGACACGCCCTCGTCCTCGACCGTCACGTTGCCGTCTTCGTCGTAGGCGACGGTGACCCACACGTCGCGCGCGTCGCCGTCGACGCGGAAGTCGCGGGCGGTGAGCGCGAGGATCGGGTCCCGGAACAGCCCGCCGTCCTGGATCTCCGAGAGCAGGTCTTCGAAGGGCGGCGCGTACGACGGGCGGAGGCTGTCGGGCGCGAACGCGGTGAGGGGCGCGACCGCCTCGGGGCCGGCGGCGAGGGCGTCGCGGAAGCGCGGCCAGAAGGCCCGGAAGTCCGGCCCCGAGGCGGCAATCGTGTCGGCGTCCGTCGTGTCGGCAGCGAGGGAGTCGGGCGCGAGGTCGCCCAGGAGCGAGTCGGCGTCGACGGTGTCGAGCGGCGCGTCGAGGCGGGGCGGCGGGGGCACCGACGGCGCGAGGGAGGCGACCGGCTCCGCCTCGGTGACGGTCACGCCCTCCCGTTCGCCACCACACGCGGCGAGGACCAGGGCCATCGCGAGCACGGCAGCGCGCACGGCTAGGCCGCCTCGGGGGCTGCGGCCTCGGGGGCCGGTGTCGCGTCAGGGACGGTCGACTCGGCCTCGGCCGTGTCGCGCGGGACGCCCCACAGGACGGCCGCCGCCACCCCGAGGTAGCCCCCGAGGAGGAGCAGCGGCGCCACCCACAGCGAGAGCGCGCTGTCGACCGGGTTGTCGCTCGTCGCGTTGTCGACCAGCATCAGCGTGTAGCCGAGCAGGATCAGCCCGACGGCCCCGAAGAGGAGCACGTAGTTCATCCGCTCGAACGGCATCGTGACGACGCCGCGCACGCCCCGGGGCTCGGAGCGGGGCGTCGTCGAGGCGGAGCGGCGGGACTTCTTGCGGGCGGCCATGGGCAGGCATCAGGTGCGACCGGAAGATAACGGGGCCGCGCCCCGAGGCGTGCGCACGACGGGTAGCTTGCGGCCGTTCCCCGGCCGTCCCCCCTCCGTGCCGCACGCCCCCATGCTTCGCCGCGCCGCGCCGCCCGCCGCCGCCCTCCTCCTGGCCCTCCTCGGGGTCCTCTGGCTCACGCCCTCCCGTGTCTCCGCCGACGCCGACGGCACCGAGGCGCGCATCGTCGCCGCGATCGACGAGATCCTGGCCGAGGACGACCTGCCGAACGCCTTCTGGGGCCTCGTCCTCCACGACGCCCGCACGGGCCGCGTCGTCCTCAGCCGCAACGCCGACAAGAACCTGCTGCCGGCCAGCAACCTCAAGCTGTTCACGGCCGCCGTCGCCCTCGACCGCCTCGGGCCGACGTACCGCTACACGACCGAGCTCTACCACCTCGGGTCCGTCTCGCCCGAGGGCACGATGACGGGCGACCTGGTGATCCGCGGCTCCGGCGACCCGACGTTCGGGAGCGAGGGCTACGGCGACCCGCTCGAAGACTGGGCGGAGGCCCTCTACGAGGCGGGCGTGCGGCGCTTTACCGGCCGCATCATCGGCGACGACGACGTGTTCGAGGACGCCCGCTACGGGGCGGGCTGGGACGTGGCCCACATCGCGACCGAGAGCTACGCCCCGGCCGCCGGCGGCCTCGCCTGGGCCGACAACCTGGTCGAGATCGAGATCGCCGGCACCACGCCCGGCCAGCCGGTCCGCTTCGCGTCCGACCCTGAGGGCTTCGTGACCGTCCGCGGCGAGGTCCTCACGCGGTCCCGAGGCGGCGCAGGGCTGGACGTCGAGCGGACGCTCGGCACCGACGAGTTCACGCTCCGAGGCGGCGTGCCCGCCCGCTACCGCGGCACCCTCCGCGTGCCCGTCGCCAACCCGACGCTCTACGCCGTCCACGCCTTCGCCGACCGCCTCGGGGAGGCCGGCATCGACGTCAGCCGCGCGGCGCTGGTCGACGTCGACGACCTCGCGACCGGCCTCGACTACAGCGGCTCCGAGCCGCTCCAGGCCTACGTCTCGCCGCTCATGAGCGAGATCGTCGAGCGGATCAACCGCGAGAGCGACAACCTCTACGCCGAGCAGGTCTTCCGCACGATCGGCGGCGGGACCGTCGACCGTGCCGCCGACCGCGTCGAGGCGTTCGTCGAGGCGGCCGGCGCCGAGGCGGACGGGCTCATCCTGGCCGACGGCTCGGGGCTCTCGCGCAAGGACATGGTGACGCCCGCCTCGTTGGCCGCGGTGCTCCGCGCCATGCGCGACCACCCCGCCGGCGGCGTCTTTCGGGCGTCGCTGCCCGAGGGCGGCGGCGAGGGCTCGACGCTCCGCAACCGCCTCTCCGGCGTGCCGGTCCGCGCCAAGACGGGGTCGCTCCTGGCCGTTCGCTGCCTCGCCGGCTACGTCGACGGGCCGGACGGGACGCCCTACGTGTTCGTCCTGATGGCGAACAACTACACCACGCGCGGGCGCAGCATCTCGCGGGCGCAGGACGAGATCGTGCGCGCCATCGCCGCCGGCCGCCGCGTCCCCGTCGACGAGAAGGAGTAGCGACGTTGCGGGCTACGGCCGCAGGCCCGGCACCCCGAGGCGGCGGAGCACCGCCTTCGCCGCTGCGCGGTAGCGGCCCGACTGCAGTCGCGACACGGCGCCTGCGCGGAAATGCTCGCCGAAGTAGCCCGGCGCGAGGTCCGGCTCGACGCCGTCGAGGCAGGCCTCCCATGAAGAGTCCGCCTCGTAGCCGTACCGGACGAGGTAGTCTGTGATGGACCCGTGGATCTCGATCTGGCCCTTCACGCGGGGCAGGTGATCGCGCCACGTTCCCACGCTGTCGGGCCGGATCGGGCGGACGCCGCGGAGCGCGAGCACGGAGTCTTCCGAGGGCACCGCCGCCTCGTGGTACCGGCTGAACGGCGTCGTCGCCCGCAGGAACGGAAGCGCCTCGGCGAGGCGGTCCTGGATCGCGTCAGGGTCGGAGGCGAAGTCCTCGTAGCGGACCGTCGTGAACCGAGGGTGGGAGGCGAGGCGGTCGCCCTCGGGCGTGTACGTGGTCCAGTACCGCAGGCTGGCCCAGTATCGGTCCGGCGCCTTGCGGTGCCGGCTCGTCACGATGTCCCGCGGGTCGCGCAGCAGGTAGACGACGTGGAAATCCGGGTCGACGCGCAGGCGCGGGCCGACGCGGAAGATGTCGCCGGGGTGCTTCGTGAGGTAGGCCCGCGCGCCGACGGGCGCCCGGTGGAAGATGCCCGCCTCGTGGTCTTCCCAGGCGTCGACGTCGAAGCAGACGCGCATGGCCTCGGCGAGGAGCGTCGTCCCGGTGCGCGGGCCGCACGAGACGATGTGGATGCGCTGGGTTCTCATCGGCAGCCCGGCAGGGCAAGGGTCGGCCCCGATGGTAGCACTCCGGCCGCAAACGCCGCGGCCCCGAGGCCGCGCCGAGGCGGCCCCGAGGCGGGACCGGCCCCGAGACACGCGCGTAGGCCCGACGTAGCTTGGCTGCCCCTTCTCCCCTGCCCCTCTCGATGCCGAACGTCCTCCGCCAGGTCGCCCTCGGACTCGGCGTGGTCCTGCTCCAGTGGCTCCTCAGCCACCTGCCCCTGTGGGACGTGGTGCCGGACGTGGTCCTGCTGTTCGTCGCCTGGGTCGCGCTGCGGCGCGGGCGGACGGCCGGCGCCGTCGCGGGCTTCTGGACGGGCCTTCTGATGGACCTCATCGTCAACCCGTCGACGCTCGGGCTCCACGCGATGCTCAAGACGCTGATGGGCTTCGTGATCGGCACCTTCCGGTCCGAGCAGGGCGAGAACCTGCGCCTGTCGCCGCCGCAGGCCTTCATCGGCGCGCTGATGATCGCCGTCGTCCACAACGGGCTGATGACCATCGTCCTGGCGCTCGAGCAAGACACGCGGACGCCGTTCCTGATCTTCGGCCTGTGGCTGGGGGCCGCCGTCTACACGGCCGCCGTGGCCCTGGTCGGGTCGCTGTTCCGGAGCCGCTGACCGCCTCGGGGCGTGCTGACCGCCTCGGGCAACCGAGCCCTCCTCCGGGACCGCTGGGCCTGCGAAGTGACGTCCTCGAAGTGGATGCGTGATACCGTTTCGGCTCTACGATGTCAGGATCGAGCCGGTCGCTGCCGTCCACCACCCGTAGCCCGTCAGCCGAGCCAGCCGCTTGGCGTCCTCCCAGTACGGCCGCAGCGCTTCGCTCAACGCCGCCTCCAGCGCGGCCAGGCTCTCGAACGCCGTGTTCGCCAGCGGACCCCGCAACGCACCAAACCACCGCTCAGCCGGGTCGAGCTCCGGGCTACGCGGCGGCAA
>JBCCQJ010000183.1:0-8981 GCA_039024395.1 Bacteroidota bacterium
GTCATCGGAGAGCCGCCGGAGCGGGGTATGTGCAGCTTGGTCGCTACACGGATACCCGCCGAGGCGGCTTTCCTTCCGTCGGGGCTCTACGGCCCCATGCTGTCGAGCAGAGCGCGCTTAACCTGATGCGTATGGGGCGTGTTGCAATACGCCCCCACGCGTCGTTTCTGAGGCGACGGTCCGCTGGAGGTGGTCTCCCTGAGGCGGCGCCGCGGATGCGGACGGCGTCGGCGACAAGCTGCCCTGACCTCGAGGCGGTGCGAGACTCGGTTGCCCGGACCGTTTCCCCGGCCGCACCTCCTCCTCTCCTCCGCCCCCGAGGCGGTCAGTCGGTCGGGACGGGCGCGTAGAGGACGCGCACGTTCGGGTCGACCTCCCACGCCGTGCCCTCGACGGGCGTCCGCCCCACGCCGCCGGGCGTCTCGACGCGGCGGGCCTCGCCGCCCACGACCACCTCGACGGGCACCTCGAAGCGGGCGTCGGCGACCGCCTCGGGGAGCATCCAGCGGAGCACGAGGTCGCCGCCGTCGCGCTCGACCCCGAGGCGGGGCAGCGCGGGCTGGCGGAGGTAGACCTCGAACTCGCCCGAGAGGTCGCGGCCGGCGGCCAGCGAGAGGCTCCGGAGCACGTCGGCGGTCGTGACGAACCGGGCCTGCCGGCCGTCGGTCATCGCCTCGAAGGCGGCGGCCGGGTAGAGGATGCCGCGGAGCGCCTCGAAAAAGCGCGCGTCGTCGCCGATGAGGTAGCGCATCGAGTGGAGCACCCACCCGCCCTTCGAGTAGATGTCGCCGTTCGAGCGGCCGTCGGGAAGCTGGTACATCTGCTCGGTCGTGCGCGTCTCGCGCGGCGCCACCGGGATCACGTTGCGGAGCGAGCCCCGCGAGCGCATCATGTAGCGGAGGTAGGCGGCGTCGGCGTCCTCGCCGTTCCGGCGGGCGATGTCCTCGGCGTAGAGCGCCTCGGCGTAGTTGGCGAACGACTCGTGGACCCAGAAGTCGCGCCAGTCGGGCGCCGTGCCCAGGTTCGCCCACCACTCGTGCGCCAGTTCGTGGAAGTGGAGCCAGTCGAACCCGAACGCGTTGTCCTCGAACGTCGAGCCGTAGGCGACCACCGTCTGGTGCTCCATGCCGAGGTACGGCGTGTGGAGCACCTTGTAGCCGTCGGCGCGCCAGGGGTACGGCCCGAACGTGCGCTCGAGGAACGCGAGGGCGTCGAGGAAGCCGGGCATCTGGCGCTCGGCGTCGGCCACGCGCTCGGGGAGCACGTAGAACGGGACGGTCTGGCTCCACCCCGCCGGGCTCTCGTAGGGCCGCTCGACCACCTCGTAGGGCGCCACGCCGAACGACACGCCGTAGTTGTTGGTCGGCATGGACGCAAACCACGTCTCGGTGGCCGTCCCGTCGCCGTTGTCGGTTCGGCCCTCGTGCACGCCGTTGGCGACGGCCCGGAGATCGGCGGGCACCGTCAGCGCGACGCGCACCGAGTCGGCCTCGTCGGAGGGGTGGTCTTTGACGGGCCACCAGAGGTCAGCGCCCTGGATCTGGCAGCTCACGGCCACCCAGGGGCGGCCGTCCTCGGTCTCGGCCCACGTCAGGCCGCCGTCCCAGGGCGGGCGCGGCGCCTCGCGCGGCGTGCCACCGTAGGCGACCCGCACCCGCAGCCCTTCGAGCGGCTGGGCCGTCCGCCCGAGGTGGATGCGGATCTGGTTCGGGATCCGCTCGAAGCGGAGCGGGAGCGTCACCTCGTCGCCGCTGTCGGCGAGGTAGCCCACCTGCTCGACGCCCTCGACCGCGAGCGCGTCGTCGAGGTCGAGCACGATGACGTCGGTCGGGGTCACGATCCGCGACTCCATCAGCATCGTGCCGCCGATCGTCTTCGCCTCGGGGTCGATGGCGAGGTCGAGGCGGTAGTAGGTCGCGTCGAAGGCGGCCTGCTCGGGAAGGAGCGGGAAGCCCGAGTCGCGGGCGTCGGGCTGTGCCGAGGCGGGCACGGCGAGGGCCAGGACGAGGAGAGCGGCGAGCGTGCGCATGGGCGTGGCGAAGGTCGAAGCGAAGATCCGACATCCGCGCTCCGACGTGACGATCCAGGTGCGTGGTTCGTAGGGCGTGGGACGGAGGTCACGGCTATGGCACACCGCATCGAAAGTGTCCAACCCACGTCCAACGACCCACGTCCGACGACCCACGTCCGACGACCCACGTCCCAGACGGAGACCGACAACCGTCCTGCCTGTCGCGCTACCGCACGACCGCGCCCGCCTCGCCGTCGGTGGTGACCGGCACGAGGGCGCCGTCGCGGTTCTCGGCGAACAGGATCATGCCCTGGCTCTCGAGCCCGCGGATGGTGCGCGGCGCGAGGTTGGCGACCACGACGACCCGTGTGCCCAGCAGGTCTTCCGGCGCCAGGTGCTCGCGGACGCCCGACAGGATCTGGCGCGTCTCGAAGCCGAGGTCGACGTCGAACCGCAGCAGCTTGTCGGCCTTCGGGTGCGGCTCGGCCGCCACGATGTGGCCCACGCGGAGGTCGAGCGGCGTGAACTGGTCGAACGTGATCTCGCCGAGGAGCGGCGCGTAGGGCTCGCCCTCCGCCTCGGGGTCCGCGTCCGGCGCAGCGTCTGCCGCCTCGGCCGAGCGTGCGGCGAGGCGCTGGCGCTGCGCCTCGACCTCCTCGTCCTCCACCTTGCGCACCAGGATGTCCGGCTCCCCGAGGCGGTGCCCCGCCTCCAAGAGCGACCGCCCGGCGTCGTCCCAGCCGAGGCCGTCGGTGCCCGCCTCGGCGGACGAGCGCACGGCCCCGAGGCGGAGCATCGCGCGGAGGCGCCCGGCGATGCCCGGCACGACGGGCTCGAGGAGGATCGAGAGGCCGGCGCACACCTGGAGCGCCACGTGGACCGTGTTGCGCATCGCCCGTTCGTCGGTCTTCCGCGTCTTCCACGGCTCCGACTCCTGGAGGTACTGGTTCCCGAGGCGGGCGACCTGGATCGTCTGCGCGACCGCCTCGCGGAGCCGGTAGCCGCGGTAGGCGTCGGCGATCTGGGCCGGCGCCGCGGCGAGGGCGTCGAGCATGGCGCGGTCCGCCTCGGAGGGGGCGTCGAGGGCCGGCACCTCGCCGTCGGTGAAGCGGTCGGCGAAGGTGAGCGCGCGGTTGGCGAAGTTGCCCAGCACGTCGGCCAGCTCGCCGTTGACGCGGGCCTGGAAGTCGGCCCAGGTGAAGTCGGCGTCCTTGGTCTCGGGCAGGCCGACCGCCAGGGCGTAGCGCAGCAGGTCGGCGTCGAAGGCGTCGAGGGCCTCGTGCGCCCAGACGGCCCAGCCGCGGCTGGTCGAGAGCTTCTGGCCCTCGAGGTTGAGGAACTCGTTGGCCGGCACGTTCTCGGGCAGCACGAACGGCGGCAGGCCCGGCTGCGCCGCGTTCGTCGCCATCAGGATGGCCGGGAAGATGAGGCAGTGGAAGACGATGTTGTCCTTGCCGATGAAGTGGACCAGCTCGGGCTCGACCGCCTCGCCGTCGCCGCCGTCGTGGACCTGCCAGTAGCGCCGCCACGCCTCGGGGTCGCCCTGCGCCTCGGCCCACTCGCGCGTGAGCGACACGTAGCCGATCGGCGCGTCGAACCAGACGTAGAGCACCTTGCCGTCGGTGTCGCCGTCGACCGCCTCGGGGACGGGCACGCCCCAGTCGAGGTCGCGCGTCATGGCCCGCGGGCCGAGGCCGTCCTGGAACCAGCTCCGCACCTGCCCGAGCACGTTCGGCTTCCACCCCTCGCGCGTGCCGATCCAGTCTTCGAGGGCCGGCTGCATGTCGCCGAGGGGGAGGTACCAGTGCGTCGTCTCGCGGCGCTCGGGCGTGGCCCCCGAGAGCGTGCTCCGCGGGTTGATGAGGTCGTCGGGCGAGAGCGACGCGCCGCAGTTCTCGCACTGGTCGCCGTAGGCCTCCTCGTAGCCGCAGACCGGGCACGTGCCCACCACGAAGCGGTCGGCGAGGAAGAGGCCGGCCTCGGGGTCGTAGAGCTGCGTCTTGGTCTGGCGCACGAACCCGCCGGCCGCCTCGATGGCGCGGAACATCCACTGGCTGGTGTCGCGGTGCGTTTCCGAGGTGGTCCGCCCGTAGGTGTCGAAGGCGATGCCGAACCGCTCGAAGGCCTCGGCGATCTGCGTGTGGTAGCGGTCGACGATGGCCCGCGGCGTGGTCTCCTCCTGGCGGGCGCGGATGGCGATGGCCGCGCCGTGCTCGTCGGAGCCGCACACCCACACGACGTCGCGCCCGGCGAGCCGCTGGAAGCGCACGAACAGGTCGGCCGGCAGGTACGCCCCGGCGAGGTGGCCGAGGTGGAGCGGCCCGTTGGCGTACGGCAGCGCGGACGTGACGAGGAGCGGACGGTCGGACATGGCGGCGGGCGGGGGGGACCGGAAGGTGCCACCGCCTCGGGGCCGGCGCCACCCCGAGGCGAGGAGGGTTTGGGGAAGAGGGCGGTGAGGGAGGGTGCCGCCGCCTCGGGGTTGGCGCGGGGTCAACCGGGAGCGACCGCCGGATAGGCGGAGAGGGCTGTCGGCTGTCGGCTGTCGGCTGTCGGCTGTCGGCTGTCGGCTGTCGGCGAAAAAGCTGCCCCACCCCGAGGCGGTGCGCGACTCGGTTACACGGAACTTCTCCACGGCCGCCCTGCCTCCGCACCTCCGCACCTCCGCACCTCCGCACCTCCGCCTCGGGGCCGGCGCACGGCCAGGCCGGAGCGCCCGCTCTCCGCGCTCTCGCGGCGCGGCCGCGCTCTCGCCGCGGAGCAGCACTCTCCGTGCTCTCCCCGAGGCGGCGTGCGATCTGACTGCCCGGAACGGTTCTGCGCCCAACCCCACTCTCCATTCTCAATTTTCCATTCTCAATTTTCCTCCCCCCGCTTTCCCCGAAGGCTCACGGGGGACTCCCCCGCCGCCTCGGTAGCTTCGGCGCGTTCTCCAGACTCCCTCCATGATCCTCCGACTCTCCCTCCTCGGCCTCGCGCTCGGCGTCCTCGCCGGCTGTGGCGGCGGCAGCGCCTCCGGCCCCGGCGGCAACGCCGACCTCTCGGGCCTGACGGCCGACGACGCCGACCCGTTCGCCCAGCTCGCCTACGACGCCGGCTACCAGTCGGGCCAGCAGATGCTCACCCAGGACTCGACGTTCAGCTTCGAGCGGTTCCGCGAGGGCTTCGCGGCCGGAATCGCTGGCGACTCCAGCGAGATCGCCTACGCCTTTGGCCTCCAGGCCGGTCTCGGCATCAGTGCCGATACGCTGGCCAACATCGACGCCAACGTCTTCCTGACGGGCCTTCGCGCCGGCATCGCCGGCGACTCGGCGCTCGTCCCCGAGGACGTCCTCAACGCGGCGCGCATGGTCGTCGAGGACTCGCTCCAGATGCGCCAGCTCCGCGCGCAGGCGGCGACGAACCCGCAGGCCGCGCAGCGCCTCGAGCAGATCCGGTCCAACGGCGCCGAGGCGGAGACCTTCCTCGCCGAGGCCCGCGCGCGCGACGGCTACCAGGCGACCGAGAGCGGCGTCGTCTTCGCGATCACCGAGGCGGGCGACGGGGCCTCGCCGTCGCTCAGCGACCGCGTGCGGGTCCTCTACGAGGGCCGCTTCGCCAACGGCGAGGTGTTCGACGCGTCGGGCGACGAGCCCTCCGAGCTGCCCGTCGGCGGCGTGGTACCGGGCTTCCGCGAGATGATCCTCGCCATGGCCGTCGGCGAGTCGCGGACGTTCGTGCTCCCGCCGGACGTGGCCTACGGGCTGTCGGGCTCGCCGGGGCCGGGCGGCCAGGGCGGCATCCCGCCGAACGCGGCCCTCGAGTTCGACGTGACGCTCGTCGAGATCGCCGAGAGCGCCGCGCCGCAGCCGCAGTTCCAGATCCCAGGCCAGTAGGGCTCTGCTCGCATCCCGCCTCGGGGCCGTCTCTCACGCGAGGGGCGGCCCCGTTTTGTGGGCTGTGGGCTGTGGGCTGTGGGCTGTGGGCTGTGGGCTGTGGGCTGTGGGCTGTGGGCAAGGTGCTCCCGCCTCGGGGGCGGTGCAAGGCCGAACCGGGAGCGACCGCCGTTCGCGGTGCGTCAGTGCGTCGGTGGACGGCGAACGGCGAACGGCAAGGTGCATCCGCCTCGGGGCTGGCGCTTGGCCGACATGGGGCACGACTCGTGGGGGCGCGGCGTGCCGCGCCCACCCGTTCCCGGATGCACCGGCCCTCTCTGCGACCCACACCGAGGCAGTCTGCCGACCCACGCCGCCTCGGGGTCGAGCGTGGCGGCCGATTCGTCGCCCCCCTCCCGGCCTCCCACCGCTGGAGGGAGGAGACTCGTTTCGGTCCACCGAGACGGTCGGCCCAGAGGCGCCGCCGTTCCAGTCGACCGCTCAGGCGGCGGTCTGTCGTCCGCGGTCCGTCGTCCGGCCCGAGGGCAACGCCCGCAGGGCCGTCCCTACCCCGCCTCGGCGACGAGGGCGAGCACGTCGGCGCCGTAGGCCTCGAACTTGGCCGGCCCGACGCCGGAGACGGCCAGCATCGCCGCCTCGGAGCCGGGCCGTGCGGCGGCGAGCGCGCGGAGCGTCCTGTCGTTGAACACGACGTAGGGCGGCACGCCGCGCTCGCTGGCCTGCTCGGTGCGCCACGCCCGCAGCCGCTCGAACAGGGCCTCGTCGTCGCTATCGAGCACGATGTCTCCCGAGGCGGACGGCCTCGAGGCGGACGTCCCCGAGGTGCGTGTGCGGCTCCCGAACGCGGGTACGTCGACGTCGATCGCCTCGCGGTGCGCGAGCGCCTGCTCGCCGAGCGGCGTCAGCTCGACGACCGGGTACTCGTCGCCTCCGATGCGGAGGTAGCCCGCGAACAGGAGGTCCTTGTAGACCTGGTCGACGGCGCCCTGGCCGAGCGTCTGGAGGCGCCCGAAGTACGGGTGCCGCTCGTACTTGTCCATCCCCTTCGCCTTCGAGCCGGCGAGGATCTTGGCGAGCGTGAGCCGCCCGACCGGCCACCGCATCCGCGTCACGGCGTCGAGCAGGCCGAGCGCCACGCGCGCGTTCATGGGCAGCGCGTCCCAATCCGGGATCTCGCCGGGCGCCCGGTCCGCGAGGTGCGCGCGTGTGCGGCAGGCGTCGCAGCACTGCTCCGGCGGCACGTCCGCCTCGGCGGCGTCGCCGAAATGGTCGAGGATGGCCCGGCGGCGGCAGTCCGACGACTGCGCGTAGCGGACGATGCTCTGGAGGCTCGCCGTGAGGTCGCCGGCGTGCTTCTCGACCGACGTCAGCGCCTGGTCCACCGCCCGGTCGTCCCACGCTTCGGGGACCCACCGCGCGACGCCGGCCCGGTCGTCGCGCTCCGAGAGCACGCCGGCGCGGCTCAGCCGGCGGAGGATGTTGGGCAGCTTCGAGGCGTGGATGTCGAGGGCCTCGCTGAGAGAGAGCAGGAACTCGGCGTCCGACGCCCCCGCCTCGGGGTCTGATGCCTCGGTCGCCCCGAGGTGGGCGTGCTGCCGCGTGAGGTGGCCGTGGACGCGGCGGAGGTCGTCGCGCGTCGGCGCGCCCTGCTCGATAAACCACTCCTTGAGCTGCCGGTCCTGCGGCGCGTAGAGCAGCAGCGCCACCGCCGGGTCGCCGTCGCGGCCGGCGCGGCCGGCCTCCTGGTAGTAGGCCTCGAGGTTGGACGGGATCGACCAGTGCGCCACGAACCGCACGTCGGCCCGGTCGACGCCCATCCCGAAGGCGTTCGTGGCCACGACGGTGTCGAGGCGGCCCGAGACGAACTGCTCCTGCACGTGCGCGCGCTCGGCGTCGGGCAGGCCGGCGTGGTACGCCTCGCACGGCCGGCCGACGGCGTCGCGGACGAACCGGGCCAGCGCCTCGGTGTCCTTGCGCGTGCCGGCGTAGATGAGGCCTGCCTCGGCGTCGCGCTCGCGGAGGAACGCCTGGAGGGCGCGCCGCTTCTCGTCGTCGGTGGCCGTCGAGCGGACGACAAACCGCAGGTTGGGGCGGTTGAAGCCCGTCACGAGGCGGGCCGGGTCGCGGAGGGCGAGCTGCCGCGCGATGTCGTCCTGCACGCGCGGCGTGGCCGTCGCCGTGAGCGCCACGCAGGGCGGGCCGCCCATCGCCTCGCGGGCCGAGGCGATCGAGAGGTAGTCGGGTCGGAAGTCGTGGCCCCACTGGCTCACGCAGTGGGCCTCGTCGACGGCCAGCAGCGACACCTCGGCCTGCCGCAGCGTCCGCTGGAACGACGGCAGGCGGAGCCGCTCGGGCGCGGCGTACACCATCGTCAGCTCGCCCGCCTTGAGCCGCCCGATCACGTCGCGCTGCTCGGCCTGCGTCTGCGACGAGTTGACGTACTCGGCCGCGATGCCGCGCGCGCGGAGCGCGTCGACCTGGTCCTTCATGAGCGCGATCAGCGGCGACACGACGACCGTCACGCCGCGCGCGCGCAGGAGCGCCCCGAGCTGGTAGACGAGGCTCTTGCCCGCGCCGGTCGGCATCACGACCAGCGCGTCGCGGCCCTCGACGACCGGCCGCAGTGCGGCCTCCTGACCCGGCCGCAGGCGCTCGAACCCGAAGTGCTCGGCGAGCGCGGCGCGGACCGCCTCGGGGCGGTAGGCGGAGGTCGACACCGAGGCGGACACGGGGCGCGGGCGGGCTGCGAGGACGGCGGGCACGGGAGGGTACGAACGGACCGCCCCCAACATGCCGCCCGCGGGTGACAGGTCCGTTGTCAGAGACTGTTGAGGTTTGGGACGCGCCAGCGAGCGGAGGATGCGGGCGGCGCCAGCAAGGCGCCCGAGGAGCGCGGGGCCAGAGCCCCGGGCGACGAGGGCAACGCCGCAGGCGGTGTCCGCAGCCCCGCGCAGCTCGCTGCCCTGGATCTCAACAGTCTCTCAGATCCCGCCTCGGGGATCCCGTCCCGCCTCGGGGATCCCGTCCCGCCTCGGGGATCCCGTCCCGCCTCGGGGATCCCGTCCCGCCTCGGGGATCCCGTCCCGCCTCGGGGA
>JBCCQJ010000184.1:0-8961 GCA_039024395.1 Bacteroidota bacterium
CCGCCCCGCCTGCTTTCTGTGGGGGTGCTACACCCCCTGGTGGCCCCGGGGCCGGGGCGCGGGCCCCGGGGCGGCCACCCCGCGGTCAAGGGGCGCCGCCTGGGGCCCGGCGCCTTGACCCCCGCGCGGGCCGGGCGATACCTTGGGCGCGCTTCCACACCGTCCGCGGCCTCGGCCGTCGGAATGTCGGGAGACATTCCTCGGTAGCTCAGGGGTTAGAGCACCTGACTGTTAATCAGGGTGTCGCTGGTTCAAATCCAGCCCGGGGAGCACGTCGACGCCGGCCCGTGCATCGCGCAGGGGCCGGCGTCGTGTTTGAAGGGGCCTCGGTCACCGAGGCGAAGAGGCATCTAGCTTGGCTGCCGGTACCAGAGTCGGAACGTGCCCGCCCACGTCGTCCCCGGACGCGCATCCTCGGCCGCCTGGACCGTTCCGAGAAGGAATGCTGCCATCTGTCCAAGGTCGTGGCCTGCAGGAATCTCTGTGCTCACGACATTGCCGCTCGAATCGACGACGTACTCGACTTCGATGTCACCCGTCTCGGCTCCGTGCCGATCGAGGATCTCGGTGAGACCGTTGAGGGTGCTCGTAAATGCTCGACGAGAGCCGGGCGTAAGACGATCAAGGTCGATGCCCGCGTACCAGACACGCTTGTCGGGCACAGGCGCCGCGTTGCCCTGGTCCTCCGCCTCGGAGCCGGGGAGCCGGAACGTGACGGGCACGGCGAAGCGGACCTTCACCGGCTGCCCGCGCTGCATCCCCGGCTCGAACTCCGAGGCGCGGACCGCCGCGAGAGCCGCCTCGGAGAGCCGGCCGTCGGGAGAACGGAGAATGCGCGGGTCGGTGACGCGACCCTGTTCGTTGACGACGAACTGAATCACGACCACCCCTTCCACACCCGCTTCTCGGGCCTCCGCCGGATACACGATCCGGCTCTGGAGCCCAGGCAGCCCGCCAATCAGTTGGGGCTGGACCTCGGCCACCTCGAAGATCTCCGGCGCCTGAGGTGACGGACCCTGTGCCGGTGCGCCCCTCGGACGGTCGACGGCGGGGGGTGCGGTGTTGGAGACCGTGAGCGCTACGTTCAGCTCGCTCTGGTCGGCCCCGAGGCGGACCGTCCGCTCTTCGTAGCCCGTGGAGACGACGCGCACCACCTGCTCGCCCTCAGGCGCGTTCATGCGGAACCGGCCGTCCGGTCCCGTCGCCGCGCCAACCGTCGTGCCCATGACGAGGACGTTCGCGCCGACCAGCGGGTCGCGGGTGTCAGCGTCGAACACGAGCCCTTCCACGCGCCTCGTGGTCTGATCGGAGGCCATCTGATCCGAGGTGTCACCACCGACCCCCGGAGGCGGCGGTGGGGGCGGCGACGCGGGGGCCGGTGGCGGCGGCGGAGGCTGAATGGCCTGCATGTTCACCCCCTCGCGCTCGATCACACCGCCTCGGTAGCGGATCTCCACACGACCTGGCGCTCCGGGCTCGTGGTACCGATCTGCGACCGCCTCCGCGTCGTCTCGGCTCTGGTTGGCCCGGAGCTGGACGATCACCTCGCGCTCTCCGTCGGTGTCCGCAAAGCGAACCCACTCCTGCGCGTCGTCGAACGAGGGCGGCGGTGGAGGCGGGGGGGGCGGTGGAGGCGCTTGGGCGGATACGGACAGCGTGAGGCCGAGGGCGACCACGAGCGTGAGCGCGCCTCCGAGGCGGCCCGCGCGGGCCATCCAGGCGCGACGGAGAGGGGAGGAGAGGTGGGTCATGGCGTCGAGGCGGGTCTTGAGGATGGAGGCGCCGGACATGGCGCCGATGGCGAGCGGCGGCGGTGGAGCGGAGGCGAACGAGAACAGGAGGTCGGCGTAGTTGCGGCGATGGCCCGGGTGAGCGATGAGGACGGCGGCGTCCGCCGCCCGCTCGCGGTCGAGGTCGAGGCCCCGGGCCAGGACGCGGACCAACGGATGGGCCGCGAACAGGGCCGCCACCGTTCGCTGCGCGACGTGCCACGCCGCGTCCGCCCGCTCGACGTGGGCCGCCTCGTGGAGGAGCGCGAGGTCGAGCACGTCGCCGGCGAGCCCCGAGGGCACGGCCACAACCGGCCGGCGCCACCCGACCGTGAACGGCGGCGTCTCGGGTGGTGCCACAACGGCACGCACGGACCGGACGACCCCGAGGCGAGCGCACATCGCGTCGAGCCGTCGCTGCACCGCCTCGGAGGCGGGCGCCAGGCGCCGCGTGCTCCGCCGCGTGGCGACGACGGCGACCCCGAGGCGGACGAGTGCGACGACCGCCGCGAGGACCACGCCGACGACGCCGATCCCCAGCAGCACGTCGAGCGCCGGCGGCCCCGAGGCGGCCGGGGCGACCTCCGGAGCGGCCCCGACGACGATCTCGGGGAGCGTGACGATGGCAACGGGCGCCACCGCCGCCACGACGCCCGCCGCGTCCGGGGCGAGCGCGCCGAGGACGGAGGGGAGGGCGACGGCGGCCGGCAGTGCCGCCAGCGTCGCCCCGCGAAGCGGAAGCCCCAGATCGGGCGGGGCGCGAAACACGCGCAGGCCCGCCTCGGTGAGGGCCGCGAGGGCCGTCCACACCAGGATCGGCACCCACAGCGCGCCGGCCGACGAGCGGCCGATGTCGGCGATGAGGTCAAGCATCGTCCCCGAGGCGGTCGATGAGGCGGCGGATCTCGGCGCGGTCGGCCTCGGTGAGGTCCTCGCGCTGGACGAGCGTCTGGACGAGGCTCGTCGCCGAGCCGCCGAACACCTTTTCGAGGATGCCCGAGAGGACCGAGCCCTGCACCTCCTCGGGGCGGCGCGCGGCCGAGTAGACGTAGGCCGTGCCGCGGGGCTCGTACTGGAGGTAGCCCTTCTCGGCGAGGTTCTTCATGACCGTCATGACGGTCGTGTAGGCGACGCGGCGGCGGGTGAGGATCCGGTCGTGGACGTCGCGGGCGGTGGCGGACCCGAGGGACCAGACCTCGCGGAGGACCTCCATCTCGGTGCCGCCGAGGGGGGTGAGAGGATTGCGCATGGGATGTTGAACTGAGTCGTACGAATTATATCGTAGATGCACGAGCGGCGCAAGCGTTGCTCCGCGGGCCGAGATTTTTTCGCCTCCGCGCCTCCGCGCCTCCTCGGGGTCCTGCGCCGGCGGAGGCGTCGCTAGCTTCGACTTCTTCCCCTCACGTCCCGCTTGCTCGTCCGGCGCCGCCCGTCCCCCGACCGCTCGAACGAGGAGTGGCTCTCGGCCCTCGCGTCCGACGGCCCCGAGGCGGAGGCCGCCCTCGCCGACCTCCGGCCGGTCCTCCTCAAGGCCCTCCGCATCACGATCGCGCCGCGCGTCGACCGCGGCGCCGACGCGCTCGCCGAGGACCTCGTCCAGGACGCCCTCCTGCACGTCCGCGACCGGGCCGACCAGTTCCGCGGCGACGCCCGCTTCACGACGTGGGCGCAGAAGGTGGCCGTGCGGATCGCGCTGAGCGAGCTGCGCCGCAAGCGGTGGGAGAACGTGCCGCTCGACGCCGTCGTCGCCGATCCGCCGTCGGCGCCCGAGCCCGCCGCCGACGCGGTCCTCGAGGAGGCCGAAACGGTCACGCTGGTCCGCCGCCTAATCGCGACTGAGCTGACCGACCGCCAGCGGACCGCCCTCGAGGCCGTCCTCGCGGGGATGCCGCTCGACGAGGTGGCCCGCCGCCTCGACACGAACCGGAACGCGCTCTACAAGCTGCTCCACGACGCCCGGCTGCGCCTCAAGAAGGCGTTCGAGGACCGCGGCCTCACCGCCGACGACCTCGTCGACATGGCGGGCGGGTAAGCTCTCGCGCCGAGGCGGCGTCCGGCGTTTAGAGTTTTGTTACAGCCATGACGCTCACACCGGACATCCTCCGCTCGCTGGTCGCGAAGGCGCTCGCCACGCGACCCCAGGAGATGACGTGCGACGAGTGCGGGCCGCACCTGGACCGCTTCGCCGAGGTCCGCCTGGCTGGCCGCGACACCCCCGAGGCCCTCTCCCTCGTCGAGGCGCACGTCGCCGAGTGCTCGTGCTGCCAGGAGGAGTTCGAGGCGCTGGTGACTGTCCTGCGCGAGGTCGAGCGCGACGAGGCGCCGTGGTGGCGCCGCCTGCTCCCGTCCTGAGGCCGAACGCCCCGATGCCGACGTCCCCGAGGCGGGCGAATCGGCGGTAGTCTGCAGTCGCCGGCTCGGCCATGCGTCTCCGCGATGCAGATCACGTTCCCTCTCCCCGGGGACAGGGTGAGGGGCCTCCCGCCTCGGGGCTGAGCGTCACACTCAATTCGTCGCCCCCCTCCCAACCTCCCCCCGCTGGGGGAGGGGACCGAATGCGGGCGGTGACGGCCGGTCCCGAGGCGGTCGCGGCGGTCGTAGTCTGGGCGGACTCCCACCGCCTCCGCCGATGACCTCCCGCCGCCGCTTCGTCGCCTCGGCCCTCGCCGCCGGCGCCGCGATCCCCGCCGCCGCGCTGCCCGCCCCGCTCGCCTCGCACCGCGTGCGCGCCGGCACGCCCCCTGAGGCGGACCACCTCGGTGCCCGACGCCTCGATGCCCTCACGGTCGAGGACCTCGCGCACGCCGAGGCGGTGCAGGGCGTCCCGTTCCGTTCGGATCAGCGAGAGTTGATGCTCGACGACGTGAACGGTCGGTTGGAGCAGCTCGCGGCGCTCCGCGAGGCGGAGCCGCCGAACGAGGTGCCCCCGGCACTGGTCCTCGATCTCGGCCTGAGCGGCGAGCCGAAGCCGGCGCCGGGTGCGGGCGCCACGGTCTCCAGGCCCGCCGCCTCGGGGCGGCCGAGCGACGCCGACCTGGCGTTCGCGTCGGTCCCCGAGCTGGGCGCCCTCCTCCGGGGCAGAGCCATCTCGTGCGTCGACCTTGCGGAGTTCTTCCTGGGCCGGCTGGAACGGTTCGACCCGCAGCTCTTGGCCGTCGTCACGCTCACGCGCGAGAGGGCGCTCGCCCAGGCCGCCCGCCTCGACGCCGAGCTGGCGGCCGGCACCGACCGCGGCCCGCTCCACGGCATCCCCTACGGCGCCAAAGACCTTCTCGCGACGGCTGGCATCCCGACGACCTGGGGCGCGACGCCCTACCGCGACCAGGTCATCGAGGCGGACGCCGAGGTGGTCCAACGCCTCGACGCGGCTGGCGCCGTCCTGGTCGCCAAGCTGACGCTCGGGGCGCTCGCGTGGGGCGACGTCTGGTTCGGCGGCATGACGCGCAACCCGTGGAACGTCGACGAGGGGTCGAGCGGGTCGAGCGCCGGGCCGGGGTCGGCGGTCGCCGCCGGGCTCGTCCCGTTCGCGATCGGCAGCGAGACGCTGGGCTCGATCGTCTCGCCGTCCACCCGCAACGGCGTCACCGGCCTCCGGCCGACCTTCGGGCGCGTCCCGACCGACGGCGCGATGGCGCTCTCGTGGAGCATGGACAAGCTCGGCCCGTTGGCCCGCAGCGCCACCGACTGCGCCCTTGTCCTCGACGCCCTCCGCGGGCCGGTCGGCGCCCCCGAGGCGGACCCGGCGTTCCCGTACGACCCGACCGCCTCGGTGATGGATCTCCGCGTGGGCGTGCTGCAAACGGCGTTCGACGAGGCCGAGGGGGCGGGCGCCGAGGCGGACCGCGCGACGCTCGACGTGATCCGTCGCCTCGGGGTCGAGACGGTGCCGGTCGAGGTGCCGGGCGGGATCCCGGTCGGGCCGCTGCGGATGATCCTCGAGGCCGAGGCGGCCGCCGCCTTCGACGGGCTGACGCGGTCGGGCGGGGTCGACGCGCTCGTCCGGCAGGAGCGGTTCGCGTGGCCCAACGTGTTCCGCCATGCCCGCCACATCCCGGCCGTCGACTACATCAACGCGAACCGGGTCCGCACGCAGCTCATGCGCGCGATGGCAGAGCTGATGACCCAGGTCGACGTGCTCGTCGCGCCCAGCTTTGCGCCGACGCTCCTCGTCACCAACCTGACGGGCCACCCGGCGGTCGCGCTTCCGAACGCGTTCCTGCCGGTCGAGGGCTACCCGGACCGCCGCTCGCCGCGCTCGATCACGTTCATGGGGCCGCTGTGGAAGGACCACTTGCCGCTTCGCCTCGCGAACGCCGTCCAGGCGGCGACGGACCACCACCGCCAGCGCCCGCCGGTGAGCTAGCCGCGACGACCGCCGCCCTGGCGGGCGGGACGACGGACCACGGACGACGGACCACGGATACTCGGTTTGTGGGTTCGCCGCGTAGAGAGACCGTCACACCGAGGCGGCCTACCTCGGGGACGGGCACGCCGCCCCCACCGTTCATCCGGAGTGGAGCCGCGCAGCGGCGCAGTCGAAGAATCTCGGTCGAGCACGGCGCCGGATGCGCTCGCCCCGAGGCGGAGCACGCCGGAGATCCCTCGACGTGCTCCGCTTGCTCGGGATGACACCCCCGAGCGGATAAAGTGGCAACGCCCGTTTATTTGTCGAATGGGTTGCGACGGCTGGCTCGGACAAGCTCCATAGCCTCCCGCAGAATCTGACCGTCTGAGTAGTCAGGACGAGGAGTGGAGTCAGGCGCGCGAAAGACACCGAGGTCGCTTCTTTCCGACACGAGCCCTGCAAGCTCCTGAGCGGTTAAGCCGACGCGCTCGGAGTAGTACAACTCCGCACCATGCTCCAGGTCATCGTGAATCCGCGTGAGGTCCTGGATCCCGAGAAACCGTACGCGGACTGTTTGCCCCTGAGGATTGGTGTATTCGTCTTCCCAGGCCATATTGAGCGCTGCCTTGTACGCGGCATCATCGCTCTCAGCCTGAAGCAGGACGCCGTTGATGTGAACCACGTTGTCGGCTTTACCCTCGACGGTGAACTCCTCAACCAGCTCGGCGATATACCACATGGCTATTCTGGCGTCGCGCCGTACGTCCGGCCGCCCATCGTGAACTCGAGGCGGGTCGGGGCGCCCGCCTCGTCGAGCGTGACGTCGAGGACGCCGGCTGTGTTGGCGAGCTGGAACGTCGTCGCCGAGGTCGGGATCATCCGCAGCACCCCCGGTCGCCACGGCATCGACATCCCGAGCCCCGAGGCGGTCCGCTCGATTACGAACTGCCCGCCCTCGTCGCGCGCGTAGGTGCCCACGAGGCGGTCGAGGTCGGCGTCGGGCACCGAGGCGGCGGCGACGTCGCGGTAGCCGTCCGGCGGCAGCGGCCGGTCGGGCGTCTCGCGGACCCACAGGTTGCGGAAGCGGACCGGGCTCCCGTGGTCCTGGAGCTGGATCGTTCCCGTTCGCGGATGGGCCTCGTAGGGAAACGACTCCAGCCACGTCGTCATCCCGGGCAGCACCTCGTTGTTCTGCACGAGGACGCCGTTGACGAGCACCGTCAGCCGCGCCTCATCCTCCAACTCGCCCGCCTCGGAGAAGCGCGCGGCGCGGAAGAAAATGTCGTAGGCGTTCCACGCGCCCGGGGGCCGGAGGGCGTGCGCGAGCGGCGGGAACTGGCCGTAGATGGACCCCGCCGCGCCGTCGGGGTAGGTCTCGTTGTCGTAGGTGTCGAGGATCTGCACCTCGTAGCGGCCGTCGAGGAAGAACACGCCGCTGTTGCTCCGGTCCTGGCTCGTCTTCTCGGGCTCGACGGCCGCCGCCCACTCGAGGTGGAGCTGCATGTCGCCGAACGCCTCGCGCGTCTGGATGCCGCCGCTGCCCGGCACGACCACGAGCGCGCCCGCCTCAGAGACCCACGGCGCGTCGCCGCCGTCCGGCCCTTGGGCCTCCCAGTTCTCCAGGCCCGTTCCGTCGGGTCCGATCAGCACGACGGCGTCGGCCGGAGGCGGCGTGGGCAGGGCTTGGGCGGCCGGGTCGACGCGCGGCGGCTGGGGCCGGTCGACGTCGTGCTGCCGCCAGTCCATGACGGGGGCTTCGGAGGCCGCCTCGTGGGCGTTCGACGACGAGGCGGGGCCGCAGGCGCTCATGGCGAGGGCGAGAGGGAGGAGGGCGACGAGGCGGATCGGCACGACACGACGAGGCGGTGACGCCGAGGATACCGCGGTGCCCCGAGACGTGACCTGAGGTCTCCCCGAGGCGGCTGGATTGGGGAACGACGCCCCCCGGGCGCGCCGTTTCTCCGCCCCACCACACGCGAGACCCATGTCCCCCCGACGTCTCCGCCTCGGCGTGCTCGCCCTCGCCGTGGTCGCCTTCGCCGGTTGCGCCACGCTCGGCGGTGCCAACTACTACACCCTCGACCAGGAGTGGGAGGCCGGCCGCCAGCTCGAGGCGCAGCTCCGCCAGCAGCTCTCGATCACCACCGACCCGACGCTCACGCGCTACGTCGACGAGATCGGCCAGCGGATGGCCCGCCAGACCGAGCTGGGCGACCGTCCGTGGCGCTTCTACGTCGTCCGCGACGACGCCATCAACGCCTTCAACGTGCCGGGCGGGCTGGTCTACATCAACACGGGCCTGATCGCGAACGCGGGCAGCGCGAGCGAGCTGGCCGGCGCGATCGCCCACGAGGTGGCCCACGGCGCCGAGCGGCACGGGACGCGGCGGCTGTCGAAGGCCCAGGACGCCAACCTGCTCGCGGGCGCCGTGCTCGGCCGCTCGACCGGGATCGAGCGCCTCGGGGCGCAGATCGCGGCCCAGGGCGCGTTCGCGTCGTTCTCGCGCGCCGACGAGCGCACGGCCGACGCCATGGGCGTGCAGATCATGGCGCGCTCGGGCTACGACCCCAACGGCCTCGCCGACCTCCTCGAGCGGCTGGCGCGGCAGGAGCAGGCGGGCGGCGTGCAGATTTTCCGCACCCACCCGCTCTCGTCCGAGCGGACGCGGACGGTCCGCCAGCTCGCCCGCCGCTACGAGGGCCGGGGCCTCCGGATGAACGACGCCCGGTTCGCCTCGGTGCGCCGCCGCGCGGCCCAACTGTAGGCGGAGCACGGACGGCGGACCACGGACGACAGACCGCGGACGACGGCCGGAGGGCCTCAGGGCCGACCGCCTCGATGGAAAAC